>NZ_DASVTX010000287.1:0-3817 GCF_036387355.1 Longimicrobium sp. | reverse complement strand
CAGAAAGTGCGCCGTGTACGCCGCCGCCACCTGCGGGTCGGCGGAGTGGGCGCGCGCGGCGGCCAGCAGATCGTACGCGTCGCAGGGAAGCCCGCCCGCCCAGCGCACGTTCTCCCGCACCGTCGACAGCACCCCGGGCTCCAGCAGGCGCCCGATGCGGCCCAGCGCCTGGGTGAGCGAGTGGCGGGCGCGCTCCTCCGGATGCTCGCCCCACAGCAGCGCCGCGAGCCGGATGCGGGCGTGGGTGGCCGGCCCTTCCACGCTCAGGTACACCAGCAGCGCCACATCCTTGCGGCGCAGCCCGGCGATGGGTGCGCCGGAGGCGCCGTACAGGACAGGATGGCCGAACAAAGAAAGAAACACCGGAATCGCTGGGGCAGGGAGCATGATGGAGGTCACGCGGAGTATCCCTTTGTGTGCTGTGGGACGCAATGACAAAAGTGTCTACTTGATGTGGATAACCGCCGTTTGCATCGACGGATACGTGCTGTGCGCATCCTGTGCGGCAGCGGTGCCGGTCCCGTGCGGGTGCGCTTTGCCGCGTGCTGCCCGCGTGCGGGCCGGGATCGGCAGAAGATCGTATACGGTTCGTCGGGCCGCTCATGATGAATTCACCGACCGCCCGCTTCCGGGGCGGCGGTGACCCTTCTCAGGAGACAGATCCACAATGATCCGCAGAACCGTCCTTGCCGCCCTCCTTGTGCTCTCCGCCGCGGCGTGCGGCCGCGCGCCCACGGACGCCGCCGTGCGCGCCGAAGGCCGGCCCGCCCTCGACAGCCTGGTCGACAACCCGCCCCCGCCCGACACCACCGGCGACAACGGCGGCGGCACGCTGGGGTCCGGCACCTGACCCACGGGTGACGTAAAAAGAAAAGGGGCGGCCCCGCGCGGGGCCGCCCCTTTTCTTTTTTGTCCAACAAGCCGCCGTCAGCGGTCCGCTTCCCCCGCGGCCTGGCGCTCGGCGGGGCGGATCGGGTGCGGCCCGTCCCCGTGCACGGCCACGGGCGCCAGGCCGGGCACGTCGCCCAGCAGCGCCAGGTCAAACACCTGGTCCATGCGCTCCACCGAAAAAAACTCCATCCGCTCCCGCACGTCGGCGGGCACCTCGCGCACGTCGCGCTGGTTGCCCGTGGGAAGGATGACCTTGGTGATCCCGGCGCGGTAGGCGGCCAGCACCTTTTCCTTCACCCCGCCGATCTCCAGGATCTTGCCCCGCAGCGTGACCTCGCCGGTGAGGGCAAAGTCGTGGCGCACCGGGCGGTCGCTGAGCGAAGAGGCGATGGCCAGCGTGACCGCCGCGCCGGCGCTGGGGCCGTCCTTGGGGGTGGCGCCCACGGGAAAGTGGACGTGGATGTCGAACTCGCCGAACGTTTCGCGCGGAATGCCCAGCTCCTCCGCCCGGCTGCGCACGTAGCTGTACGCCGCGTTGACGGATTCGCGCATCACGTCGCCCAGCAGGCCGGTGATTACCAGCCGCCCCGTGCCCGGCATCTTGAGGGCCTCGATGAACATCAGCTCCCCGCCGGAGGCCGTCCACGCCAGGCCGGTCACCACGCCCACCTCCGGCTGGCTCTCGGCCATCGTCGCCGCCCAGCGGGGATAGCCCAGCACTTCCTCGATCATCTCGCGGGTGACGGCCCATTCCGTGGCGCGCTGCTCCGCCTTCTGCCGCGCGATGAAGCGCATGACGGCCGCCAGCGAGCGGCGCAGGTTGCCCACGCCGGCGTCGCGCGCGTAGCCTCGGGTGAGGAACAGCAGCGTCTCGTCGGCGATGGACACCTCCTCCGTGGACAGCCCGTGCTCCTGCAGAATGCGGGGAAAGAGCCAGTCCCGGGCGATGGCGATCTTTTCCTCCGGCGTGTACCCGGCGATGCGGATCTCGATGAACAGGTCGCGCAGGTCCCGCGGAATGCGGTAGAAGTCGCCCGCCGAGCCGATGAAGAAGGCCTCGGACAGGTCGAATCCCACGTCCAGGTAGCGGTCCACGAACTCGTCGCGGTTTTCCGGGTCCAGCGCTTCTTCCAGCGCCTCCACCGGGTCGCCCTCCACGTTGCCCAGCCCCGCCTCGTCCAGCTCTTCCAGCAGAAACACGGGGTTCTTGACGCCGCAGTCGGCAATGGCCTGCATCAGCTTGCCCACCTGCGCCCCCGCGCGCGTGCGCCGCGTGCCGAACAGCTGTCCCTCGCCGCGCCCGCCCAGCTCCAGCCGCACCAGCGGCCGCCCCAGCCCCCGCGCGATCGCGGCCGCCAGGGTGCGCTTGCCCACGCCCGGCGGGCCCACGATGCAGGGAATGGGGCCGCGCAGGTCGTTGCGCAGCTCGGCGACGGCCAGCACTTCAAGCAGCCGCTGCTTGCTTTCGTCCATCCCCAGGTGCTCTTCGTGAAACGCCTTTTCCACCTCGGCCAGCTGAATGCGCCCGTCGCCCGCGCGCTTGTTCCACGGCACCGAGATGAGCGCCTCCAGGTAGGTGCGCAGCTCCGACGCCTCCTGCGCGCTGGTGCTGCTGCTGCGCAGCCGCTCGGCCTCGCGCCGCGCGACGGCGGCCACGCGGGCGGGGAGCCGCGCCATCTCCAGCTTGCGCAGCATCTCGTCGGCTTCGCGCTCCAGCGGGTCCACCTCACCCAGCTCCGCCTGCAGCGCCTGAATGCGGCGGCGCAGCTCCGCGGTGCGGGCGGGGCCGCTGCGGGGCGGCTCGGCGCCGGTGGCCGCGGGCTCGGCGGGGGCGACGGCGGCCTCCACCTCGCGCGCGCGCTCCCACGCGGACTCCAGCGCGGCCTGCACCAGGGCGAGCCGGCGGCCCACGTCCAGCGCGCCCAGAACAGCGTCGCGGTCCGGGAGCTTGAGGTTGCAAAGCGTGGCGGCCAGGTCGGCAAAGCGGCCGGGGTCGCCCAGGTTCATCCGCAGAATGCGGGGCACCTCGTCGGGAATGCGGTCCACCCGCGCGGCCAGGCCGGTGACGGCGGTCAGAATGCGCTCCACCACCGGCTCCGCGTCCTCGGCGGAGAGCGGCACCTCTTCCACCGCGCGGGGGCGGGCCGTGTAGTAGCCGTCCTCAAAGCGCACGTCGTCCAGGTGAATGCGCTTGAGCCCCTGCAGCGTGGTCTGGATCGTCCCGCCGGGCAGGTTCAGCCGCTCCAGCACGCGGACGGCGGTGGCCACCTTTTCCAGCGTGCGGGGGGGAATGTCCTGCGATTCGTCCAGCGTGCTGACGATGGCGACGATCAGTTCGTGCTCGGGGTGCGCGTTCAGCGCCTCCACGTTGGGCGCATACCCGATCTGCAGCGCCGTGGCGCCGGAGGGGAACACGACCGTGCTGCGGATGGGGAGCACGGGAATGCGCTCCCCCAGCTGCTCAGACGGCTTGCGGACATCCGATAAAGGCATCTAACGACTGATCTGCTCGGTGTTTGCGTGCTGCCGGGCCCCAAGGCGGGCGTCGAGCGCGTGCAAGAAGCGGGCAATCCGCCGGGCGTTGGTCCCCAGGTCGCCGCGTCCCACGCGCGAGGCGCTGGCCATGTCCACGCGGGTCTGCGCGTCGTCGTCCAGCGACACGCGGATCCACACGTCGTCGGTGAACTTCCACAGCCGGGTGCGCGCTTCGGCGACGATTTCGCCGGCCCGCGGGTCCTGGTCGGTCACCGTCCAGCGCAGCTTTTCCGCCGTCTGCAGCGCCGCCTGGTACACCTGGGCAAAGGGGATGGCGTAAATGCGGCCCCGCAGGCGGGCCTCGTCGTGCTCGGGGTGCGTGGCGGCGCGGTTCTGCGACAGCGCGGTCCAGACGCTCATGCGGGACTCGGTGCGCGGCGAAGGCGTGAAA
>NZ_DASVTX010000286.1:0-7536 GCF_036387355.1 Longimicrobium sp. | reverse complement strand
ATGGATGAAAGATGGCCGGGCCGCCGCGCGCGCGGCGGCCCGGCCATCTTTCATCCATCGAGGGACCGCGATGTTCGCACTGCTCACCCTGCCGCGGGGGCGCGTTTCGCCCCGCCGCGCCGCCACCCTCGCGCCGGACCGCGCGGACCCGTACGGCATCGTCATCCGCCTGCCGCGCGCGGGGATGAACGCCGCCGGACCCGGGCCGGCGCCGCTGATGACCGCGGACGTGGCCGCCGATTGAACCGGCTGCCGCGCGGCCAGGGGAGCCGGAACCCCGCCGCGGTGTACGGGGGGCGGATGATCGTTCCGGCCCGGCCGGACCTCACGGCCGGCTGGCCGGTCACGACGACAAGAATCGAATGATCCGACGGGCTCTGGGTGTCTTCAGCGGCCGCGAATGGGGGCTGCTGCTGGTGCTGCTGACCATTCAGTTCTGCCACGTGCTGGACTTCGTCCTCATCATGCCGCTGGCGCCCATGCTCATGCGCTCGCTGCAGATTTCCGCGCGCGAGTTCGGGCTGCTGGTGAGCGCCTACACGTTCAGCGCGGCGCTCAGCGGGCTGGTGGCGGCGGCGTTCATGGACCGCTTTGACCGCCGGCGCATGCTGCTGTTTCTTCTCACCGGCTTCGGGGTGGGCACGCTGCTGTGCGGGCTGGTGGACGAGTATGCCCTGCTGCTGGCGGCCCGCGTAGTGGCGGGGGCGTTCGGCGGGGTGCTGGCGGGCGTGGTGTTCGCCGTGGTGGGCGACCAGATCCGGCCGGAGCGGCGCGGCACCGCCATGGGCGTGGTGATGGGCGCCTTCAGCGCCGCCTCGGTGCTGGGGCTTCCCTTTGGCCTGTACCTGGCCAACCGCTTTGCGTGGGAAGCTCCGTTTCTGTTCCTGGGCGGCGTGACCGCCCTGGTGATCGCGGGGACGGCGCTGGTGCTGCCGCCCATGCGCGGGCACGTGGCGCCCTCCGGGGGATCGGCGTGGGCGGACCTGGTGGCCGTCGCCCGCGCGCCGGAGCACCTGCGGGCCTTTGCGCTCACGGTGGGCATCATGTTCTCCGCGTTCAGCGTCGTTCCCTTTCTGAGCGCGTACCTGACGGAAAACGCGGGGCTGGCCGAGGCGGACCTGCCGCTCATCTACCTGGCCGGCGGGCTGGCGACGCTGGTGACGGGGCCGCTGGTGTTCGGACCTCTGGCGGACCGCCTGGGGCACGCACCGGTCTTTACCCTTTCCGTCCTCCTGGGCATTCCGGCCATCGTCACGGTGACGCACCTGGGCCCGTCGCCGCTCTGGCTGATCCTGACGGTGACGACGGCCATGATGGTGATGTCGTCGGGGCGGATGATCAGCGCCACGGCGCTGGTGACGGGGATCGTGTCGCCGCGGCGGCGGGGCGGGTTCATGAGCCTCAACTCGTCCATTCAGCAGGGCGCGGCGGGCGCGGCGTCGCTGGTGGGCGGATGGATGATCCGGGGCGGCACCGGGGGCGAGCCCATCCGCGGCTTTGCCCTGGTGGGATGGCTGGCGGTGGCGGCTTCGATACTGACGCTGCTGCTGGTGCGGCTGCTTCGCCCGGCGCAGGCCGAGGCGGCGGTGCCGCAGCTGGACGAGGTGGGGGCGCCGCCGCTGGCCGCTCCGCTGGAAGCGCCGCGCCGCCCCGCCCGGGCCGGCGCCGACCCTCAGGGAGAACGCACGTGAGCGACGACGCGAAGACGAAGACGGACGACAAGGCGAAGAAGGCGAAGAAGAAGGTTTCCGCCGAGTCGTGGCGCGAGGCCCGGGCGCTGATGTGGCACCACCGCCGGTACCTGGGGATCGGCCTGGTGCTCATGCTCATCAGCCGCGCGGCGGGGATCGTGCCGGCGTACGGCTCCAAGTACCTGGTGGACGAGGTGCTGGGCAAGGGCCGCTCCGGCCTCCTCCTCCCGTTGGCCGGCGCGGTGCTGGTGTCCACGCTGCTGCAGGGCGTGACCTCGTTCGCGCTGTCGCAGGTGATCAGCGTGACGGCGCAGCACGCCATTACCGACATGCGGCGGCGGGTGCAGCGGCACGTGACGCGGCTCCCCATCCGCTACTTCGACAGCACGCAGGTGGGCGTTCTGGTAAGCCGGGTAATGAACGACGCGGAAGGGATCCGCAACCTGGTGGGAACGGGGATCGTGCAGCTGGTGGGCGGCGTGTTTACCGCCATCCTGGCGCTGGCCGGGCTGCTGTACCTGAACTGGCTGCTGACGCTGTGCATCATCGCCGTGCTGGCCGCGTTCGGCGGGGCCATGGCGACCACGTTCAAGCGGCTGCGCCCCATCTTTCGCGAGCGCGGCGAGATCACGGCCCGCGTCAACGGCCGGCTGACGGAAACACTGGGCGGAATTCGCGTGGTGAAGGCGTACGGCACGGAAAAGCGGGAGCAGCGCGTCTTCACCCGCGGCGCCCACGAGCTGTTCCGCAACATCGCCCGGTCGATTACGGGCGTGTCCGCCGTGGGATCGTTCGCCACGGTGGTCATCGGGCTGGTGAGCGTGGCGGTGATCCTGGTGGGCGGGCCGGCGATCCTGCGCGGCGACATGACGCTGGGCGGGCTGTTCGCGTACCTGATCCTTACGGGAATGCTGGCCGCCCCGGTGGTGCAGATCGCCAGCATCAGCACGCAGGTGAGCGAGGCGTTCGCGGGGCTGGACCGCATTCGCGAAGTGCTGGCCATGCGCACGGAAGATGACGAGGACCGCGAGCGCGCGGCCTTGGGCGCGGTGCGAGGCGACCTGCGGCTGGACGACGTGTGGTTCGAGTACAACGAGGGGCAGCCGGTGCTGCGCGGCATCAACCTGCACGCGCCTCCGGGGAGCACGGTGGCGCTGGTGGGGAGCAGCGGCTCCGGCAAGAGCACGCTGGTGAGCCTGGTAATGGCGTTCAACCGGCCCACGCAGGGCACGGTGCGCATCGACGGGCGCGACCTGAACGAGGTGCGGCTGGCGGACTACCGCGCGCAGCTGGGGGTGGTGCTGCAGGAGAACTTTCTGTTCGACGGCACGGTGGCCGACAACATCCGCTTTGCGCGGCCGGACGCCACGCGCGCGGAGATCGAGGAGGTGTCGGCGCTGGCGAACGCGGACGACTTCATCCGCGCCTTTCCGGAAGGGTACGACACCGTCGTGGGCGAGCGGGGAATCAAGCTGAGCGGCGGGCAGCGGCAGCGCATCGCGATTGCGCGGGCGCTGCTGGCGGACCCGCGCATCCTGATTCTGGACGAGGCCACGTCGTCGCTGGACAGCGAGAGCGAGTACAAGATCCAGGAAGGGCTGCGGCGGCTGCGGTACGGGCGCACCAGCTTTGTGATCGCGCACCGGCTGTCGACCATCCGCAGCGCGGACCAGATCCTGGTGCTGGAGAACGGGGAAGTGGTGGAGCGCGGGACGCACGCGGAGCTGATGGCGCTTGGCGGGCGCTACCGCGAGCTGCACGACCGGCAGTACGCGTTCGAGCAGGACCGGTTCATCAACCCGGGGGAGGACTTTACCCCCGATCCGGACTTTGCCGCGGCGCCCGCCACCGCGGCCGCGGGGGACTGAGGGACGACTGACGGCGGCCCCCACCCGGGCCGGCACCACCGGCCCACCCTCCCCCAAAACGGACTGGGGGAGGGTTGATGCGCCAAGGGTTCGGCGCCGGGTCGGGTGAGCGAATGATGAATTCGCCGCAACAACGACGGAAAGTCTCCCCAAACAGACGGGGAGACTTCACCTGCACGCGGCGGACAGCCCGGCGCCGGTCTCGAGGTGCGGTTTCAACCGCTGGACGAAGGCCGGCCACACGCACCGTCACCTCACCCGGTGCCGAACGGCTCCCCCTCTCCCGCGGAGCGGGTGGAGGGGGCTGGGGGGAGGGGGCCTCCTTCGGCCGCATCCGCACTGTCCGGATCGCACTGAGATGCTGTTCTCCCCTCTCCGTGCGGCAGTTTGCACGGGGAGGGGCGGGGGTGGGGCCTCCGGAGCCCGCCGCACCCACCGAACCATCACCCGCGCCGGACCTCACCGCACGCGGAGTCCGCCTGTCCCGCACCTTGCGCCCGCGCATCGGAACGGGCAATCATTCGGATATCTCCCATCCCCGCCCCACGCTCCCCGTTTTCCATGCCCGCACTCCGCCGTGGCGCCGCGCTGCTCGGCGCCGCCCTCGTGCTGCTCGCCGCGCCCGCGGCCGCGCAGAAGCGTTCGTCCGGTGACAGCGACGACAGCAGGCCCGTCGTCAGCTATGCGGTCGCCCCTTCCCGCCCGCGCCGTGTACCGCGCCGCGCTGGACGTACTGGAGCGGGACGGCTACCAGATCCGCGCCCGGCTGCTGGACGAGGCGCTGGTCACGCTCCCTCGCCAGGGCACGGATGACAAGGACCTGTTTCCGCAGGTGAGCGTGGAACTGCAGCGCCGCGGAGATTCCACGCATGTGGTGATCTCCAGCGTCGTCGTGAACCGGGAGGGCCGGCCGCTGGGGATGGACAACATGGAAGCGACCGCCGCCATGCTGCTGGCCGAGATGGGGGTGGCCGCGGCCGTGGACTCGCTGGTGGATGCCGGCGGCAACGCCGTCCGCGACGCCGACCCGCGCGAGCAGGGAGACGAGTTCGGCTTTGGCCGCGGCAACCCGGTGCGGGTGGGCGGCGCGGCGGAGAACGGCGCCGCCAACCAGCGCGCCTACCTGGACCGGCTGCGCGCGCCGGGCGGCCAGCGGCTGCGCTACCGCCGGCTGGGCAGCTGCTGCCACTTTCCCTCGCGGTACTCGTCGCAGGGCACCGGCGCGCTGGACGCGTACGAGGTGACGTACGAGGGGCAGGAGGCGCCGCAGGTGATCTACATCGATCTGTACACGCCCCCGCCGGCCACCCAGCGCGCCCCCGAAGGCTTTACGCTGGAGCCGGACGCCAGCGGACCGCGCACGAGCTGAAACTCCGCAGAGCACGGC
This sequence comes from Longimicrobium sp., assembly GCF_036387355.1. Lineage (GTDB taxonomy): Bacteria > Gemmatimonadota > Gemmatimonadetes > Longimicrobiales > Longimicrobiaceae > Longimicrobium. Next base: position 2,590 of record NZ_DASVTX010000286.1, on the reverse strand, counting down.
CGCGTATCAAGTTGGCGTACAGGATGGACCCGAAACCCCGGAGCAAGACGATGGAACCGACGCAGGGCGTACCCGCTGGAGTGCTGATCCGCGACCTGATGATCTTTCAGCTCAAGACCGTGCTGGACGGCATCAAGGACGCCATCGTGATCCCCGCGTCGTTCGTCGCCGTCGCGCTCGACATGCTGGGCGACCGCTCGCGCCGGGGCCGCGCCTTCTACTCGCTCATGGCGGCTTCGGAGTCGTTCGACCGCTGGCTGAACGCCCACGCCGCCGCCCGGACCGCGCAGACCAGCCGCGAAGGGCTGTTCGGCGGCAGCGAGCCCGGCGACGGCAGCTTTATCGGCGGCATTGAAGGCGCCATGTCCGGCGAGCGCGGCGTCGCGCTGCGCTGATCCGCATTCGCCGCGCGGTCCATCGACAAGGAGCGGAGCCGGATTTCCCGGCTCCGCTTTCCGCTTCCGGGCGCAACCAGACAGCCCTCCGCCGGAATGGTCCGGCGGAGGGCTGTTTTCTGGATCGGAAGCTCGCGGCGCGTCAGGCCTGCGGCGCGCCGGCGGGCTGGCCCACGGGAAAGGCGCGGGCGTGCCACGCGCGAGCCAGCGGCGTTTCCCACCGCCCGGCGCGCACGTCGCCCACCTGCGTGACGGTGTTGTCGAACACCACGGTGTCCGGCCCGACCCCGCCGCTCAGGGCGCGCTTGCGAAAGGCGGGGCGGGGTTCCGCCTGCACCGCGCCGTGCTCGTCGCGGAAAAAGACGATGCCGCCGTCGCGCAGCGGCACGCCCAGTTCGCGCTCCAGGTCACCCAGCGTGCGGAACAGCGTGTCGATGGAGCAGCCGGAAACGCCGGTGGCGCGCTCGTCGGCGGCCACGAGCAGGAACTGGCCGTGGCGCAGGTCGCGGCCGCCCACCACGGGCGATCCGTGCGCAGCCCACTGCGCGATGAAGGCGTCCACGTGGTCCGCCAGGCGGCGCTGCTCATCGTCGCTCAGCGGGCGCGCGGCGCCGAACACCCACACGCGGGCGTCGTCAGGGATCTGCGAAAACGGGACTGCGGGCATTGTACTCCTGCCGGTTCGGGTCTGCCCTGAATCTACCATTCCGGTCCATCCCTCAACAGGAGCCGATTGGGGGCCGCATCCGCCGTCCCGGATCATACATCACTGGTCCCGCGGGGCGGAAATCGTTAGCATTCCCCATCATGCGAGCATCCAACCCAAAACCCGACCTTGGGCCCAACACCCCGTTTCTGCGCGTCGGCACGGCGCTGACCGGCGCGGCGTGGGGGCTGTTCCTGGTGCTCATCTGGCAGATGACCCTCTTTCAGGCCCTGCGGATGGACCCGCGGCTGGGAGCGGGCTGGATGGTCCTGGTGACCGTGGCGCTTTTGTTCGTGTACGCGTGGGCGCCGTCGCGGCGGCGTGCCCGGGCGCGGCTGCGCGTCCGCTCGCCGGGGCGGGCCTGGCCGTGGCTGCTGGCCATGGTGCCGGCGTTCGCCCTTCTGCCGCAGGCGCTGTGGGTGGCGCTGCTGGCCTTCGGGCTGGCGCACGAGCCGGAGGCGTACAAGCCGGTGGAGGACTTCATCGCCAGGCCGTTCGGCGAGCCCGCGTTCTGGTTCCTGGCCATCCTGGCGGCCCCGCTGCTGGAGGAGTTCGGGTTCCGCGGCTGGGTGCAGCGTCCGCTGGAGCGCGGGTTCGGCGCCATGCCGGCCATTGCCGCCTCGGCGGCCCTCTTCGCCTTCGCCCACGCCGATCCGGAGCAGTTCCCGGTGCTTCTGGCGGGAGGGCTGGTGCTGGGCAACGCGGTGTACGCCAGCCGCTCGGTGTGGAGCGGTGTGGTGCTGCACGTGTCGTGGAACCTGGCCGCGTTCGCGCTGGACCTGTTCGCGCGCGACGTGGAGGTGGCGGGGAAGGGATGGACGTGGGGCGCTCCCGCCGCGGGCGTCGCGGCGGTGTGCCTGGTGTGGTGCGCGTGGCTCGTCCGGCGCATGCAGGACGCCGCCGCCCCGCGCCCCCGCCGCGCGCGCCTGACCCCCGCCGCTGCGGGCCCGTCGCCGGACTGACCCGTCCGGGGCTGCGTTGGGAGGCCAAGCACTCTCCGCGAACAACAGCCTCACAGCCGTATCGTGAGGCTTTCAGCCGTTGTTGCGGCGACTTCAGTCGCTCAGCTTTCGGCCGGCGCTTCCCTGAGCGGATGAATCCGCCGCTCGGACGGCGGAAAGCCCCGGCTCGTGGCCGCGGTCGCGTCCCCGATCGAGGCTTGCGCCGCGTACACATCGCGGGCGCCGCCTCCTCGCGGGCAGCGAGGTTGGAACGGGCGAAGAGCAGATCCTTCGTCGGCGCCACGGTTCGGCGCGCCCGCAGCTCCGTCCGGCGCCTCCTCAGGATGACAACTTGTTGGCGTGTGGCGGTTTGTGCGCCACGCACCGACACCGCCGCCGCGGTCCGCGCAGGCGGACTTTGTGCGTTTCCACCGTCGTGTTCATCCGCTCTGGACAGGCGGACGCGGAACCGACGCCGCATGGGGATGACCCCGGACGCGGACGCTCGTCAACGAGGAGGATGTGCGGCGTCGTGGCCGGCCCGGGCG
>NZ_DASVTX010000285.1:0-20910 GCF_036387355.1 Longimicrobium sp. | reverse complement strand
CCAGGCCGGGGCTGCCGTCGCCCAGGCCGCCGGTGCGCCCGGACGTGCTCAGGCCGCGGTTGTAGCCGCACTCGCAGAAGTCGCGCAGCTGGTCGTAGTCCGCCGCGTTGCTGCCGCTGAAGCCGCTGCGAAGGTCGGTCTCGACGTCCGAGGAGCTGCGGCCCGCGTACGCCGGGTTGCGCGCGGCCGTGTACCCCAGCACGTAGCCGGTGCGCGCGCGGTCGTACGTCATCCCCGTGGTGCGCGCGGGGTGCGACTCAAAGTGCGCCCGGTAGTGCTTCTCGTCCTCGTTGTTGTGCGAGCGCAGCGCCTCCACAAGCTGCTTGCCCGCCCACCATCCGCCCGCCGCCAGCGCGATGCCGCCCAGCACCCGCTTCCACTCGAAGCCGTGGCGCGCGTACTCGCGCACGTTCTCCCAGCGCGTGGTCTCCGTGCCGCGGTAGTTCTGCTGCAGGTCCACCTCCACGTCCGTAAACGTGCGGCCCTGGTACGCGGGCGCCGCTGCGGCCACGTGGCCGGCCTGGTAGCCGGTGCGCGCCTGCTCGTAGGTGTGGGTTTCCGGGCGCGCGGGGTGGTTGTCAAAGTGCCCGCGATAGTAGTGCACGTCGTACACGCCGAAGTCGTCGCCTTCCGCGCCGCCGGTGCCCGCGCCGCCCGTGCCCATGCCGGAACCCGCCGCGTTGCCCGTCCCCCGCAGGGCGTCCGTGCCGAGATCGTCGTTTCTGTCCATTGTGCCTCCTGAGCGGTGATTGCATTCCCAACCGAGCGGGCAGCGCGGACGCACACACCGGGCCGCGGCGTCGGGCCGGCACTCATCCGCCTCGCGCGGCGCGGACTCGCGGACCGCGCCCGAACGGAACCGGCCCGTTCCGACAGAACTTGCTTCCAGGCGGCGTGCGAGCACCCTGCGATTCCGCGCAGCCATCCTCCCCACCACCGCTCGGTCCAGCCAGGGTTCCCGGCGTGATCCTCAGAGCGCGAAACACCAGAGCCGCAATACCGCCACTGCGCGAACACGGTCTGGAGCGACAGCCTCGGCAGGGATGAAAGCGGGGATCTGTGCGTCTCCACCTCCCGTAAGGCCGAGGGATTGGCGGCGGCGGCAGGCGCTTTGCCTGTCGTGGGCGCCAGGATGGGCGGTGGCGTGAACGGGATGATGGGGATTGGAGCCGGGATGGCGTTTCCATGGCCGTGGCTGCGGCGGCAGGAGTCCGCGACTCAACTCGATGACGAGCGGGCGTACGAGCCGCCGCCGCCCGCCCCCGCGGCGCGCACCTACCGCATCGCGAACACCTCGCCGCGCCCGCTGGCCCTGTTCCTGGAGCCGTGGGGGAGCGCGTACCGCATTGAGCCGGGCGATTTTGCGGAGTTGCTGGTGGAGGGCCCGCCCGACCACCCGCTGGACTGGGAGTTCGGTCAGGGCACGCTGATCATCTCGTCGCGAGCGGAAGCAGGAATGCTCACCCTCTGGCGCGACGGCGCGGAGATCCCGGCGGCGTGACAATCGCGACGGCGGCGATACGTCGATCCAGCACGGATGGATCGTTGCTCTGAAATCGTGTCGCGGAGCCCGTGCCTGCCAATCGCTCCATCGCGTACTGATCATCCTGAGCGGCTGCACTGGACTGTCTGCTGCGCCGAGGTTTGACCCGCAATCCAAGGATCGACTCCTCGTCCGAACCAACGTCGCGACACGCAAACCCGTTCTCACAGGCGCAGCAGATCCTTCGTCGGCGCCAGAATCCGCTGTAGGGGCAGGTGCCTCCGGCGCCTCCTCAGGATGACAAGTCTCGGCGCTTCATACATTTAGGCACACGGAAACTTGTCATCCTGAGCGAAGCGCCTCGCCGAACTCTCCGCTGCCCCAGAACCGTGGCGCGGAGTCGAAGGATCTACTCCTCGTCCAAGCCAACGTCGCGACACGCACACCCGTTTCCACAGGCGCAGCAGATCCCTTGCCGGCGCCAGATTTCGCTCTGGGTGCAGGTCCCTCCGGCGCCTTCCCAGATGACAAGTTTCTGCGCGAAAAGATGTTATGGCAGGCCCGCCGTACCGTGGTGGCGGTTCGGGAGTAGGGAGCGGATGCAAAACGGGTCCGTGCGGCTGCACGGACCCGTTTCTTTCATCCCGAAACCCGCGGATGGATCATCCGCCGATCCAGTAGGTGGCCTTGATGACGAACACGTTGTCGGCGTGCGAGCGAAAGACGGCGCTGGCGTCGCGGCCAAAGTTGAACTCGCCGTACGGCGACTCGCCGCTGCGCTGCTGCTGCCACACAAAGAACAGGGTGCTCCCCGGGCGGTACTCCCACCGCAGCACCGCGTTGCCGCGCAGCGAGCGCACGTTGAAGCTGTTTTCCGCAAAGCGGAATCCCTCGTCCGTCGCGGGATTTCCGTCCGTGTCCAGGCGATAGCTGGACGGCCGCCCGTTGGCATCCGTTTGCGCCACCGTGAGCTCCTGCGGCGTAAAGTCGCGCGTCTGCACCGTGCGCGGACGCACGAACTCCTTGTAGTCGCTGTACTGCCCCGTGGCAATGAAGGGCTGCGCGAACAGCTCCAGCGTGAGCGTGGGGCTGAAGGTCCAGTTCACCCGCGTGTTCATGGACACCACGTGCTGGTTCAGCTCGGCGAACACGGCGCGCTGCCCCATGAAGTTCGTGGCGTGGGGGTCCGCGAACCGGTTCACGAACTGCGTAGGATTGCGGTCGTGCGTGTACGACGGGCCAAAGCTGATCTGCACGTTGGTGGCGGGCTTTACGCGCACGCTGCCGTTCAGCTCCGTGTGCACGCCCCCGGCCGACGTCGCCCCGAACCCGGGGTTGAGCGAGAACACGAAGCGCTTGCGCCCGTCCGTCTCTACCGACGGCCCCACGAACCAGCTGGACGCGCGCCGCACCACCGGGCCGCCCCACGTCATGCGGTCGGCGTTCACTTCCGGGCGCACGTGGGCGTACAGCCCCAGGTTCCAGTAGTTGGGCAGGTCCCACCCGGTGAACTGGTGGATCTGCAGGTCCGTGCGGTCGCCGTCAAAGTTGTACTGCTGCTGCACCCCGCCGGAAATCCAGAGCGAGCGGTACCAGTTCGTGGGCTTGGTGATGTTGCGGACCAGGTTGGCGTTCATCCACACGTAATCCGCCTGCGTGAGGAACGCCATGTCGTTCACTTCAAAGCCCGGGCTGCGGTAGTTGGCGGAGGTTTCCCACAGCCACGGACCGCTTTCCTTGCTCATCCGCAGGTATCCGCCAAAGCCGCGCAGCGCCGTTGCATCGCCGTCAAACGCGTCGCTGAACACCCCGTTGCCGCCATCGTCGCGGTCCGGCCGCTGGAAGTAGCGGGCCGACGAGCGCTGCAGGCGGCGGATGGCCATGGAGTCGCCCATCACGTTGCTGAGCGCCACGTTGCCCATCAGCCGGTACGTCTGGTTCTTCCAGTACAGGTTCCAGTCGGCGCCCACCGCCTCGGCGTGCGAAGGAAGCTGGGTGCGCAGCGCCTCGCCGTCGTCGCCAAAGCGGCGGACCACGGAGGTGGCGATGAGGCCCCACGTACGGCTTCCGCCCGCGGTGGTGCGCTTGACGCGGCCCATCAGGTAGTTGGTCATGGGCTCGACCGTCGTCTCGGCCCCGGTGCCGTCCAGGTTGCGCACCTGCCCCACCTCGCGCGCCGTCACCGCCTCCACGGCCCCGATCTGCCACCCGCCCGCGGTGCGGCCCGTGAGCTTGGCCGCGCCCAGGAGCCGCGTGTTGGCCGGCGCGTCCTGAAAGTCGTAGCCCCCCGGCATGCCGCCCTGCGGCCGCCGCCCGATGCGCCGCGAGTAGAACAGCGACATTCCGCTTACGTTGCTGCAGGTAAAGCAGTTGAGCCCGCCAAAGCTCAGCAGCCCGCTGCCTTCCACAAAGAACGGGCGCTTTTCGTCGAAGTAGCTTTCAAACGCGCTCAGGTTCACCACCGCCGGGTCCTGCTCCACCTGCCCGAAGTCGGGGTTGATGGTGGCGGAAAGGGTAAGGTTGCTCCCCAGCAGCGCGCGGACGTCGGCGCCCACGCGGGTGTCGTAGGCCCGGGGCTCCTGAAAGGGGCTGCCGGCCTGCGTGGGCTCCACGTACGAGGCGCGCGCCACGGCGTAGGGCATGATCTCCAGCCCGCGCGGGCGGTTTTCAATGCGCATGCCGGCCAGGTGCCCGTAGCGCGCCGGCCCGCCGCTTTCCTGGCGGCCGTAGAACGACCAGAGCGAGCTTTCGTTCAGGCGCTGCACGTACCGCAGGATCTGCAGCCCCCAGGTCTGCTCCACCGCGCTGGTAAAGCGCAGCTGGCTCCAGGGAATGCGCATCTCCGCCGTCCATCCGGCCGAGTCGATGCGCGTCTGCACGTTCCACACGGGGTCCCACGACGGGTCGGCGTTGGGCGAGGCCTGGCCGGCGTCGTACTTGACGCCGGAGGGGTTCACCTGCAGCACGGTGCGCCCGGCATGGTCGTGATAGGTATCGAATACGAGCTGGATGTAGTCGCTCTCCACCGACTGGTCGCGGCGGGTGAGCTGGCTCTGCACGCCGGCCGCGCCCAGCGAGTCGTACATGCGCGCGCCGACGTACAGCGCGCTCTCGTCGTAGGCGAACCGCACTTCGGTGCGCTGGGCGGGCTGCCCTTCGTTGGGCTGCTGCTGGCGAAAACCGGTGGCCGGCTCCGGCGTGGCCCACACCGCCTCGTCCAGCTTGCCGTCCAGCACGATCTCGCGCGCCGGGTGCGCCGAAACGGACGGCGTGGAGGGGTGGGCCGCGGTCTGGGCGGCGCAGGGGGCAGCGGCCAGGAGCAGGGCGGCAGAGAGGGAGATTCGAGTGCGCATGGGCGGCACGGGGGCTCGGGCATGGACGATACGAACAGCTTCTGAGATGCGCGCCCCGGCCGAATGGTTTGATCGTGTACGCCGGCCGGTGCGCATTCTGAGTTTCGCGTTCGATCGTCCGTCCGGGATCGGGCGGATGACCCGGTGCCCGTGCCCTTCGTTCGCCGCTTGCCGCGGCACTCTCACGGGGAGGGTCCACAGAACGGACCTGTGGAGACGACGCGTGCTGCGCAGGCACTTGGAGCACGGGTGCCGGGCAACCAGCGCGAACTGCGGTGATAAGATCAATCGATTGACTTCGTTCGACACGCTCGCATCCTAAGATCAGTTCGCTGATCCTGGGTGACGGAGGTGCGGTGAGAACGATTCCGAAGGAGCAGGTGCTCCGCCGCCTGCGGACCGAGAATGTCTGGTGGAAAGCGCCGCACACCATCAACGCCGCGTACGGGAGCATGCGGCGCCGGGCGTACTTCGACCTGTATTTTCCGCTCGTCGCCCACCGGCAGCTGCGGCGCGCCGTGCTGCTGATGGGTGCGCGGCGGGTGGGAAAAACGGTGCTGCTGCACCACACCGTGCAGCAGCTTGGATGCCTTGTCGAAGAGTTCGGGAGCCGCCAAGAACACGCTGAAGCGCTACGTGGAGTACCTGGAAGCGGCGTTCCTGATCAAGGTCGTCCATCGCGTGGATCGCAACGCGCGACGGTTCGAGCGCGCGAACTTCTTCAAAGTCTACCTTACGAATCCGTCCATCCGCAGCGCGCTGTTTTCGCCCATCGACGCGGGTGACGACGCCATGGGCGGGCTCGCGGAAACGGCGATCTTCTCCCAGTGGTTCCACGCCCCCGCGACGCCCTTGCACTACGCCCGCTGGAGCACGGGCGAGGTGGACATCGTGAATGTTGGACCGGACCAGCGGATCCGGTGGGCGGTGGAGGTGAACTGGTCAGACCGGTTCGTGGATCACCCGCGCGAGCTGCGGAGCCTGCTGGATTTCTGCGCGGCGAACGGCCTGACCGAGGCTACGGTGACCACGCGAACCGTGTTCGCAGAGCGCGAGGTGAATGGAGTCAACATTCAATTCATCCCCGCCAGCGTGTACTGTTATCAGGTCGGCTACCATCTGGTCCTGAGCCGCCGGATTGCGCAGAGCCTCGTTCCCTGACCGTGAAGCCTCAGGCCCGCGGCGGACGATGGAACGGGTCCGGCGCACTTCGCCGGACCCGTTCTTTTTGTCGAGGGAAGACCAGCCGCGGCCTACGCCGTCTCGCCCCACCACTGGGCGAGCAGGTTGCCGGCGACGCGCAGGCGGTAGGCGGCGGTGCTGCGGACGTCGTCGATGGGCGTGATCTCCGCGGACAGGACCTGCTGCGCCTCCTGCATCGTCGCGCCGCCCGCCAGCGCCGCCTCCGTCCGCGGCACCCGCACCACCGTCGCCGCCACGCTGCCGAACGCAATGCGCGGCTCCGGGCCGCGCACCGCCGCCATCACCACCTTGCTGATGGCCTGCGCCGCGCGCGTCCCCACCTTGCGGAACCACTGCGCCCCGTCCGTCCGCGGAATCTCGATCGCCACGATCAGCTCGTCCGGGCGGATCACCGTCGTGCGATACCCCGTGTAGATCGCCGTCACGGGGACGCGGCGCTCGCCGGACACGCTGCGCAGCACCACCACGGCATCCGCCACGGCCAGCACGGGGAGACTGTCCCCCGCGGGGGAGCCGTTGGCCACGTTTCCCGCGAGCGTGCCGCGGTTCTGGATCTGCACGCCCCCCACCTCCCGCGACGCGGCCACCAGCGCCGGCATCCGCCGGTTCACCTCGGCGCTGCGGATCAGCTCCGTGTACGTGGTCAGCGCGCCGATGCGCAGCGCGTCCCCCTCCACCGAGATCCCGCGCAGCTCGTCCAGCGGCCACAGGTTGATGAACCGCCGCGCGGGCTGCTGCCCGAAGTTGAGCGTCACGAACACGTCCGTGCACCCGGCGATGGGCGTCAGCGGCGCGTCCTCGTTCATCAGCGCCAGCGCCTCGTCCACCGTGCGGGGCTCGCGCAGGTCCAGCGTCGTCGTAGGCGTCTTCATGCGTTCTGGATGGCGCGGTAGATGGCTTCGTAGCCGGTGCAGCGGCACAGGTTTCCCGCCAGCCCCGTGCGGATCTGCTCCAGCGACGGGTCCGGCCCCAGCGCCACCGCCGCCAGGATCATCCCCGGCGTGCAGATGCCGCACTGCGCGCCGCTGAACTCGCTGAACGCGCGCTGGTACGGATGGTCGCCGCCGAGCCCTTCGATGGTCACCACCTCCGTGTCCCGCGCCTGCGCGAACGGCACCAGGCACGACACCGCCGGCTCCCCGTCGATGAGCACCGTGCAGGCGCCGCACTCCCCCTCGCCGCACCCTTCCTTGGTCCCCGTGAGCCCGCATTCCTCGCGCAGCACGTCCAGCAGGCGCTTCATGGGATGCGCGTCCACCTCCACGGGCGCGCCGTTCAGCGTGAAGCGCATGCCACCTCCATGATGGTTTCGGGAACGGCGGGAATGGAGCGTACGTCCAGCCCCACGTGGCGAATGGCATTCACCAGCGCCGGCGCGGGCCCGTCAATGGGCATTTCGCCCACGCCCTTGGCGCCGAACGGACCGTATCCGCTCGGGTTTTCCAGCACGATCACCTCCATCGGCGGCGTGTCCAGCGTCGTCGGGATCGTGTAGTTGGTCAGCGTGGGGTTGGCCATCCCGCCGTCGCGCATCACCACGTGCTCGTTCAGCGCCCAGCCGATCCCCTGCGCCGTGCCGCCCTCGATCTGCCCCACGACCATGGACGGGTGGATCGCCTTGCCCACCTCGTGCACGATGGTCATCCGCAGCGGCCGCACCTCGTACGTCACCGGGTCCACCTCCACCTCGGCCACGTCGCACCCCCAGCCGTACGCGGCGTAGGCGTCGCCCGTGTACTCCGTGTCGTCCCAGGCGATCTCGTCCGGCTTCTGGAACTGCTTGGTGATGCTCAGCGGGCCGTGGTCGCGCACGTACTCGCCCGGCGTGCGGTCGCCCAGGATGCCGCGCATTTCTTCCGCGCAGCGCTGCAGGATGCGGCCGACCACCATGCAGGTGCGCGACGCCACGGTGGGGCCGCTGTCGGGCACCTGCGACGTGTCGGGCTGCACGATCTCCACGTCCTCGTACGGAATGCCCAGCGCGTCCGCCACGATCTGCGCGTGCATGGTCCGCGTTCCTTGGCCCATCTCCACGCTGGCCACGCGGATGCGCGCGCCGGTTTCCGTGGCCTCCAGCGTCGCCTTTGACGCAAGGTACACTTCGCCGCCGCCGGTGAATCCGCTGCCGTGGAAGAAGAGGGAGAGGCCGATGCCGCGGTTGGTCCCCGCGTACTCCCCCCGCTTGCGATGGTAGTCCGACCGCTCCACGCCAGCGCGGAGCGATTCCAGCGCGCTGCAGTCCTCGCCCATCACCTGGCCGGTGGCGCTGGTGTCGCCGGGGCGCAGCGCGTTGTGCTCGCGAAGCGCCACGGGGTCCATCCCCAGCGCCTCGGCGATGCGGTCCATGTGCACTTCGGTGGCAAACTGCGTCTGCGGCGCGCCGAACCCCCGAAAGGCGCCGTTGGGCGGCGTGTTGGTCATCACCACGCGGCCGTGGATGCGCGTGTTGGGGCACCGGTACGGCCCCGCGCCGTGAATGCAGCCGCGCGACAGGACCACGGGGGAGAGGGTCACGTACGCGCCGCCGTCCATCAGCACGTCGATGTCCATCGCCACCAGCGTTCCATCCCGCATCACGCCCGTGCGGTGGCGGATGATGGATGGGTGGCGCTTGGTGGTGGCCTCCATGTCCTCGGACCGGTCGTACACCATCTTCACGGGGCGCCCGGACTTGCGGGCCAGGAGCGAGGCGTGCCCGGCCAGGATGTTGGGATACTCCTCCTTGCCGCCGAACCCGCCGCCCGTCTCCGTCTGCACCACGCGCACGCGGTCGTCCGGCAGCTGCAGCAGGTGCTTGATGGCCTTGTGGACGTAGTACGGGCACTGCATGGAGCCGTAGATGGTCATTCCGCTGCGCTGCGGCACGGCGATGATGCCGTTCGGCTCGATGTAGACGTGCTCCTGGTGGCCGGTCTGGTACGTCCCCTCGACGATCAGGTCGGCCGAGGCGAGCGCGGCCTCCACGTCGCCCTTGTTGATGCGGATGTGCTTGAAGACCGTGGGCGACTGCTCCGGATCCAGCACCGGCGTGTCCGCCTCGTATTCCACGCGCACGACGGCGGCGGCGAGCTTTTCCCGGTCTTCGTGGGCCAGCAGCAGGATGGGCTCCGCCACGTGGTTGACCTCGTCCTTTACCAGGAACGGCTGGTCATCCTCGATGAGCGCCACGAAGTTGCAGCGCGGGCCGGGGATGTCGCGCCAGTCCACGATCGTGAACCCGTCCGTGTCGAACTCCAGGTGCACGGCCGTGACGCGGCCCCGGGGAATGGTGGAGCGGATGGTGCGCCCGTACAGCATCCCGGGAAAGTGGAGGTCGTCGATGTACTTGGCGACACCCGTGGTCTTGGCCATTCCGTCCTTGCGCGATACGCTCCGGCCGACGGCTGGGGTCATGCGTGTCCGTTCTGGATGGGATTGCTGGGGAAGTGCGTGAGGAACAGATAACGCTTTTCGGGCGGAGCGCAAATCCGAGGTCGCATTTCGCCAGCGTTGCGCGCGCCGGACGGGGCGATCACGGCAGCGGCATCTCACGCGGAGGAGGGGGGGGGGGACGGAGGGGAAGGGCATCGCTCGGACCGGCAGAGGCGCGGAAAAGCAAGACAGAGGTATGACGGTGGTGCGTTCGCGTCATTCGTGCGGGCGGAGGAGGCGGGCGAGGGCAGGGGACGCCAGGTCGGGATCGGTGTGCAGAAGCGGCGTTACGGCGTACCCCGAGGCGAGCGCTTCGCGCAGCCGGTCCGCCGCGGCGGATTCGTCGCCCAGCGCGGCGTGAATGCGGGCGCGCCACATGGATGCGGCGCCCTCGTCCCCCGTAACCGCGGCGAGGCGCCGGTCGGCGGCGCGGGCTTCGGCGGGGCGGCCGCGGCGCGCGGCGAGTACGCCGAGCGCTCCCGCGCAGGAGGTGCACCGCGGAGCGCCCCGCAGCACGTCGGCGAGGACAGCCGCGGCGCGGGCCGTGTCGCCGGCGAGCAGCACGGCGCGGGCGAGCTCCAGGCGCCGCGCGGCGGACGGACCGGCGGCGGCCGGACGGGCCGCGTACCATGCGGCGGCCTGCGTGAACGCGGCTTTCGCCGGGCCGGGGTGGCCGTGCGCCCGCAGTTCCATCCCCACGTGCATCAGCGCCGTCCCCGGCTCCCACCCCGGCGCGGGCGGCGCGGCCCGGTGGTCGGCGAGCAGGCGAAGGGCTTCCGCGCCGCGTCCCACCGCCGCCAGCGCGCGCGCTTCGTACTCCACCAGCACCCGCAGTTCGGGATGCGCGCTCCGTCCCGCGCGCACCACGCGCAGCTCGGCCGCGTGCTCGCCCAGCATGTGGTGCGCCTCCGCGCGCGTGGCCCAGTACGAGGCCCATCCGCGGCTGAATCCGCGCTCCGCGTCAATGCGCCCCAAGGCCGCGAGCGCCTCCCGGGGGCGGTTGCTGGCCATCGCCTCGGCGGCGAGCTGAAACTGCGCCAGCTCCATCGCCGGCTCGTCGCGGGCCAGGTCGCGCATGGCGGCCAGCGCGGCGGGGCGGTCGCCCGCGAGCGAGGCGTGCAGCCAGCGCAGCAGCAGCCGGTCCACCCCAGCCAGCCCGTCGCGCGCCTCGAGCGCCCGCGCCGTGGAGTCTGCGCGGGCGGCCTTGCCGGCTTGCAGGTCGGCGGCGGCGGCGAGCAGGGCGGGGAGCGTAAAGGCGCTGTCCATGGCCGCCGACCGGCGGAACGCCTCCGCCGCCCCCGCGCCGTCTTCCGCGTGCAGCCGGTCCAATCCCCGCGCGAACGCCTGGAACGCACCCGCGGAGCGCGGCTGGCTCACGGCGCCCGTCCAGCGGAACCGGTCGTCCGCTTCTGCCTCCAGCACCATCCCCACGAAATCCACCAGCCTGGGAACGGCCGCCCGCAGCTCCGCCGGTGTGGCAAAGGAGTGACCGGTTCCGCCCGTCTGCGTGTTCTGGACGCGGTCGTGGATGGTGAGCCGCAGGTGAAGGCGCCCGCCGTCGCGGCGCACCGTTCCGCTCACCACCCGCCCCGCGTTGCGCGGCGGCGCGCCGGATTCGCTTGCCCTTACCACTCGCACCGCGCCGGAGCGGCCGAGTGCCTGGCGGATGTCTTCCTCCAGCTCACGGACCGCCGCGGCGATCTCCGGGTCGCCCGACCGGTCGCGGAAGCCGGCAACCGCCACCAGGCGCGGGTCCGGCGGCGGCGCGGACTGCATCCACCCCAGCGTCACGAACACCGCCGCGATCAGCACCACGGCAGCCGCACCCCACGGCACCCGGAGCCGCCGGCGGCCGCTGTGTGGATCGGCCGCGGCAGCCAGGGCCGTCGCGGAGCGATGAGCGGCGGCGGGTGCTGGGTCCGCAACGGCGCCGGGCGCGTGACGATCCTGGACGGGCACCGCGCGGATCATCGGCGCGCGCGGGCCGGGAACGGGCTCCGGGGCTGCCGCCAGCGCATCCGCGGCGGCGCGGGTTTCGGCGGAGGGAGCCACGTCCAGCTCGGCGCGCAGCCGGTCCGCGAACCCCCGGTACAGGCGGAGCGCGCCGGACGCCTGGCCCGCGTCCGCCATCGCCGCCATGCAGCGGCGCAGGGCGCCCTCGTCGTACGGCGCCAGCTCCGCCGCGCACCGCGCCCACCGCGCGGCCTCGTCCCGGTTCCCGGCGCCCGTGCACTGCGCGGCGAGCGTCCAGGCCGCGTCCTCGGCGGCGCGCCGCAGCCGTTCGCGCTCGCCCTGCAGCCACTCGTCAAACGCGCCGCCGCCGTCCACGTACAGCCCGGCGAGCAGCGGGCCGGCGTACCTCTCCAATGCCTCCGCCGGGCGCCCCGCCGCGAGCGCCGACTCGAACCCGCGCACGTCGCTCCGCAGCAGTGCGTCATCTACCCCCAGCTCGTGGGCGCCGCGCGTGGCGATCACGCCCTCGCCCAGGCCCAGGCGCAGGTGGTGGACGGCCTGGCGCAGGGCGGCGCGGGCGCGCGCGTCATCCATCTCCGGCCACAGCAGGCCCAGCAGCGTGTCGCGCCGGTGCATCCCCGCGGGGCGCGCGAGCGCGAGGTACGCCAGCAGCGCCAGCCGCTTGGGCTGGGTGACGGGCACGGGCTCGCCGTCCGCGCGCAGCACCACGCACCCGCCGAACGCGCGCAACTGAAGGGAAACTTCACTCATGAACGGGGTTTTCCGCGGATCGTCCGGGGAGATAACGGCTGGGTGACGGGGTGCTAACGGCGCACGGCGATGGTGATGGACGGCCGCGGGGGCTCCGCGGTTCACCCCTTCAACGAGGCGATTCCCATGGCGCGTTCCCTTGCTCGTGCGCGGGCGCGGCGGGCTGCCGCGGCGGCACTGGCGGCCGCTGGCTTCATCATGGCCGGCGCCGCCGCGGCGCAGGACCGGCCCGCGTACACCGTCTCCATCGCCCCCCATGATAACCGCTCGGTGCGCGTTCACGCACGCATCCCGCTGACGGATTCCGTACTGCTGATGTATCCGGATGGCGCAAATCACCTGGCGGACGGGTGGTCCACCTTTGTGCGCGGTCTGCGCGCGACGGACGACGCCGGCCGCGCCGTCCCGCTCCGCCGCCGCGGGCGCGACGAGTGGGCCGTCGCCGCACCGCTGCCGGCCGCGGTGACGCTGGACTACGAGGTGCTGGTGCATCACGACGCGGGGCGCTGGCCTTTCGGCAGCAAGGAATCCGCGTACGGCCGGCCGGATGCGGTGTTCCTGACCGGCAAGGCGCTCTTTATCGCGCAGTACGGCGTGGCGGATGCAACGGTTCGCTTTGACCTGGATCCGTCGTGGCGGCTGGCGGTGCCGTGGGCGGAGGTGCCCGGCCAGCCCCGCACCTTTTCCGTCCCCACCGTCATTGAACTGCTCGAGGTGGGGATGATGGCCGGCCGGCACCAGCAGCGCGCGGTCACCGTGGGCGGGACGGAGGTGGTGCTGGCCGTGGGCGAGAGCCTGCGCGGCTCGGCGGAGGTGATGGAAGGCAGCCTGCGCCAGCTGCTACCCGCAGCGGCGGCGATGTTCGGCGGGGCGCCGCGGGGCCGCTTTGTGGTGATCGCCAACCGCGACGTGTACGATGGCGGAACGGCCTTCACGCGCAGCTTCAGCGTGGTGTACGCGGAGGCGCCCACGGTGCAGAACCGCACCGGCTGGGGCCACGTGATCGCGCACGAACTGCTGCACCTGTGGCTGGGAAGCGCCATCCGCACCGCGCCCGAAAGCCAGCAGTACTGGTTTTCGGAGGGGTACAGCGACTACCTGTCGTCGCTGCTGGAACTGCGCACGGGGATGATTTCCGAGCCCGCGTTCTGGGCGCGCGTGGCGGAGCATCATCAAAAGTACACGCGCGTTGCCGGGGGAGTGTCGCTGCTGGCCGCGGGCGCGGATAAGGCGCAGAACTACGACCTTGTGTACAGCGGCGGATTTCTCGCCGCGCTGTCGATGGACGTGGACCTGCGCCGCCGCACCGCGCGCCGCGCCGGCGTGGAAGACGTGCTGCGGCGCATGTATGCGCGCTTCGGCGCCACGGGCGACCCGTACACCGACCACGACGTCCGCGCCGAAGCGGAGGCGGTGGGCGGGGGCGGCCTGTCCGCGTTCTTTGCATCGTACGTGACGGGAACGGATCTGCTCCCCGTGCAGTCGGACCTTGCCGCGCTGGGGATGGCGCTGCACGCCGCCGGCCCCGATTCCGCCATGCACCGCATCACCGTCTCCCGGTACGCCACCCCCGCGCAGACCGCCCTTCGCCGCGCCGTCCTGTTCGGCGCGGACGGGGCCGCCCGCTGACCGTGAAGGACCATGCTTCACGCCAAGGCGCGGAGAAGGAACAGACGGGAGAATGCGGCGGCTCCACACTCCGCTCAACCAGGTGGTCCCGCCGCCGGTTCCGCCGTTCTCTCCGCGTCTCCCCGGGAGGGGTTTGGGGCTGTTCGCTTGTCCGCGGTGAGGCGGCGGGCTATGGTGAGCGGGAGTCGCACGTCCACAACCCGTCATCCAGCCGCTCCATGATCATCCCGCCCGTCCAGATCGCCTATCCAGACTGGGTCGACTCCCTCGTCGACTGGGACCGCCGCTACACGTCGGACGAGGAGAAGATGCGCCTCGCCATTGACCTGTCGCGCGAAAACGTGGTGCGGCAGACGGGTGGGCCGTTCGGCGCGGCCATCTTCGACCGCGGCACGGGCGAACTGGTGGCCGTGGGGATGAACAGCGTGGTGCGGCTGAACAACTGCACGCTGCACGGCGAAATGGTGGCGTTCATGATGGCGCAGGCACGGCTGGGGTGCTTCAGCCTGCGCAGCGACGACGGGCCGGTGTACGAGATGGCGACCTCGTGCGAGCCCTGCGCCATGTGCCTGGGCGCCACGCTGTGGAGCGGCGTGCGCCGCGTGCTCTGCGGCGCGCACCGCGACGACGCGCATCGGCTGAACTTTGACGAGGGCCCCGTCTTTCCCGAGTCGCTGCGCTACCTGGAAGACCGCGGCATCGAGATCGTTCACGGCGTGCTGCGCGACGAGGCCAACGCCGTCCTGGAGCTCTACCGCACGGGCAAGGGCGTCATCTACAACGGATGAACGGAAGTGCGGAAGTGCGAGGGGGTCCCGCGTGGCGGGACCCCCTCGTTGCGTGGCGGAAGGGAACGGCGGGGCGTTTCAGGGAGCGCCTTCCTGCGCGGCCACGCGTGCCTCCATCCGCTCCATGCGCGCCCGCATCTCCGCGAGGGCGGCGCGCACGGCGGCGTTCTCGCTCTCCAGCGCGCGGATGCGCTCCGCCTGCACACGGGTGCGCGCGTCCAGCGCCCGCGCCGCCGCCAGCGCGACCCCGTCCACGTCGCCGGCGTTGATGGTGGTGGAATCCGCCGAGAGCCCAAAGGCGGCGGCCCAGTCCTGCGCCATGGGGCCGATGTGGCGCACGGAGGGGTCCGGCTGGTCGCGGTAGATCCACGTGCTCACCGGAACGCGGGACAGCCGCTGCAGCACGTCCTCGCCGTCCACCTCCAGGAACGCCGTCTTGGCGCGCCGGTCCGAGAGCGCGCTCCACGTGGTCTGGTTTGGCTGCAGCTGCGCCCCCAGCGTGGTGCCCGCGTTGGTGAACAGCCGGTACCCGCCCGCCGCGCGTACGGAAAACTGGTTGGCCGCCGATGCGCTCAGGCTGGTCTGCGCCGAGCCGTCGCCGATCACGATGGAGCCCGCGAAGCCGGCGCTCACGTAGCTTCCCAGCGCCAGCGCGCGGTCGCCGGTGGCGTGCACGTTGAACCCGAAGGCGCTGGCGTACGGCGCGGCCGCGATGCTGCTGCTCCCCACCGCCGTGGCGTTCGTCCCGGTCGCGGAGCTGCTGATGCCCACCGCGGTGGACAGTGTCGCCGAGGCCGTGGTGCTGAAGCCGACCGCGACGGCCCAGTCGGTGGTGGCCTTGGCGTTCCGGCCCAGCGCCAGCGACGGCGTGCCGCTGGCCACCGAGGTTTCGCCGATCGCGACCGCGCCGCCGCCGCTGGCCAGGTTGCCCTTTCCCAGCGCCACCGAGCCGTACCCCAGGTTGGCGGGGTCGAACTCGGTGGCGTTCGCGATCCCCGCGCGAAACGCCGCCTGCCGGGGCCACCACACCATCCGGGCTCCGGGGCCGCTCACCGGCGGCGGCCCGTCGGCCAGGTTGCCGGCCAGCACCAGCCCGCCGGCGGAATCCAGCACCATGCGGTCCACCTGCTGGGCGTTGCGGATGCGCAGCAGCGTGGGGCTCTGCGCCTCGGCCGCCTGCGCCAGGGCCGCCGCGGCCAGCAGGGCGGCCGCGCAGCCGGTGACGATTTCACGTCGCATCGTTTCAGTCCTCCTCACGGTTCGGTGGCGGGGCGGGCGTCCAGCAGCGCTTCCAGGCGCTCCAGCCGGGCGCGCAGCGCGCGGTTCTCGGCTTCCAGCGCGCGGAGCCGTGCGTCGTGCCGGGCATCGGCCTCGCCCAGACGGTCGGTGCGGGCGGCCAGCGCCTGCGCGGCGGCCAGGTTCACCCCGTCAAAGTCGCCGGTGTTGATGGTGGTGGTGTCGGGCGACAGGCCGAACGCGGCGGCCCAGTCCTGCGCCATGGGGCCGATGTGGCGCACGGCGCGGTCCTCCTCCGACCTGTAGCGCCAGGTGCTCACGGGGAGCGCGCGGATGCGGGCCAGCACCGCTTCCCCGTCCACGGCCAGGAACCCCTCCTTGCGGTTGCGGTCCGAAATGCTGTTCCAGCTGCCGCCGCCCGAGGACAGCGTGACGCCGGTGCTCAGCTGCGCGCTGCTGAACAGGCGGTAGCCGCCCGAGGCCCGCACCGTGAACTGGTTGTTGGCCGAGGCGTTCAGCGGAACCAGCGCCGACCCGTCGCCCAGGATGATGGCGCCCCCGAAGCCGCCGGTGGACACGTCGGTGCCGATGGCGACGGAGTTGTTGCCGGTGGCCTTGGCGTTTTCGCCCAGCGCGGCGGCAAAGTTTCCCGACGCCGTGGCCGACTTGCCCAGCGCGACCGAGTAGGAGCCCGGCGCGGCGGCTCCCATCCCGAACACCAGGCTGTGCTGCCCCGCCGACGAGGCGCCGTAGCCCAGCGCCACGGAGTAGTCGCCCCCGGCCGACGCCGTCTTGCCCGCGGCGAAGGCATGCGCGCCGGGGGCCGTGGCGCCCGCGCCCAGCGCAACGGCGCCGGTGCCCGCGGCCTGGGCGTCTACCCCCACGGCGGCGGAGCCCACCCCCACGTTGGCGTCGTCCCAGGCGGTGCCGGTCACCTGGCCCGCGCGGAACGCGGCCTTGCCGGGGTACCACATCATCCGGGTTCCCGCCCCGGCGGCGGGAAGGGTGCCGTTGCCCACCGCGCCGCGGAGCACCAGGCCCCCGGCGGAATCCGCGGCCAGCCGGTCGGCGCCCGCGGCGTTGCGGGCGCGCAGCAGGAGCCCCGCCTGGCCGGCGGCGGGGCTCGCGGCGATGGTGCAGGCGGCGGCAAGGGCCACCCCAAAGAAGGTGCGGGTACGCATCATGTCAGCGCGGGTGCGGGTCAGGGGTTCAGTAGTCCTGGAACTCGGTCAGCCAGCCCACGCTTTCCAGGCTGCCGCCGTCGGTGATCTCGGCGGGGGTGCGGAGCGCCAGGTGGCCGGACTGGGTGTAGTTCCCCGTCAGCGTCACCAGGGGGAGGCGGCCCGACACGTTGGCGTTCCACCCCGCCAGGTACAGGCGTCCCGTGGTGGAGGTGACGGCGCTGTTCCCCGGCCCGGTGAAGACGTCGCCCAGCACCCACAGGTTCTGCGCGTACAGGAGCAGGTACGATCCCTCCGCCACGGCCAGCCCCCCGATGGTGTCCGGGGCGGACAGGATGGGCATGAAGGTCACCCCGGCGGGAACCACCACGGTGTCGCGGGTAAAGGGCGTCACGCCGCCGGCCCAGTTGGCCTTGCCCGCCCACGACGACGACACGGAGCCTGTCCAGGTGCGGGTCACGGGAACGGCCTGGGCGAAGCCGTCGCCCCGCAGCCGCCGCCCGCTGAACGAGAAGGGGCGCACGCCGTAGTCGCCAAAGGACAGGGCCGCCGTGCCGGAGCCGTTCTGCAGCGCGGCCTTCACCCCGTGGGCGCCGGGGTCGGTGGCCGACGCCGTGGTGACGGTGTCCACGGCGCCCTGCACCGGGTTTCCGTACCGGTCCATGGCGCGGAACGTCACCAGCACCGGGTCGCCCACGCCCACCTTTGCGGCGGTGCCCGCCTTGAAGTCGCCCAGGCAGGGGTCGGGCGCTTCGCCGGGCATGTACGCCGCCAAGCGGGTGTACGCGCCCGGCGCCGTGATCAGGGTGGCGGGCTGCCCGGCCGGGCCGGCCGTGCGCACGGAGCAGATCCTCCGCTCGCCGGCGTAGCCCCAGGGCTGGGCGCCGGGAAGCAGCGTGCGCGTGGTGGCGCCCAGCTGCAGCGCCTGGCCGCTGAACCGGCTGTAGCCCACCGTGGTCTGCTCCTCGATGCTCTGCGTCACGCGCACCTCGCTGTCGTCCACCGCCAGCACCTGAAAGAAGAACGAGAACACGTCCTCCTGCACGGTGGGCTGCAGCGGCAGGCGAAAGGACAGGGTGAGCAGGCCGTCGTACTGGTTGGGGCCGGCCGGGGGGAGCAGCCGCGTGTGGAAGACGTCGGTGCGGCGCACCACGTAGCCGTAGGGAAACACGTCCGTCACGTCGCCGGGGCGGGGCACCGCCGCCGCCTCCGCCTCGGTGAGCACCTGCAGCACGTCGGGGTACAGCGCCTCCATGGCGCCGCCGCGGTCCAGCGCCACCGCCCCGGTGGGCACGATTCTGGACGCGATGGCCGGGTTGGCGGCCGTCCCGTCAAAGCGCCGGAGCTGGCTCACGGGGGTGCCCGCGATGGTCCCCGCGCGGCTCACCATCAGGATCGTGAGGTTGTTGATGGGGGCGCCGGTGCCGTTGCGCACGCGGTAGGTGAACGACACGTACCGCTGCCCCCCCTGCCCGCGGGTGCCCTCGGTGAACGAGCTGCTGCTCATCTGCTCGAAGACGATGCCCGCGCCCAGCGACGAGAGGGCCCGGCTGGGGCCGCCGGCCTGGGCAGCCGGCTCCGGGGCCGACACGGACGACTGCATCCCCGCCGTGCCCAGCCCGGTGATGGCGAATTCGTACACGCCCAGCGGGCGCGGCGGGGTGCCCGGCGGGGCGGGCGGGGTCTGCTGCTCCGTGGGCAGGTCGGTGCAGGCGCCCAGCAGCGCGGCCAGGGTGGCACCTGCCAGAAGGGATCGAACGCGCATGGCGGATCGGCGGAAGGGTGGGTCCGGCGGCGGGGCGGCGGGGCCGGGCCCCGGCGCGGCGACGGCAGGATGGTACACGCGCCGCCCGGGGCGGCGCGTCATTCGAATGAATGATTTTTTCCGCCTCCCGCGCGCGGGTTGCGCGCGCGGGCCTTTGTGCGCACCATTGTGCGTGCCGCCCCACGCTCCTCCCCGGGGCGGCGTCCCCTCCCGCGGATGTCCGCGGCCCACGTACGGCAGCGATGCACCTTTCCCTCACCTCCGCCCAGCTGCGGCGCCTGGGTGACGCCACGCGCACCCTGCTGGCCCCCCACGAGCACGCGGACCTTACGGCGTGGAGCAGCGCCGCGGTCGCCCGCGTGGCCGACCTGTTCGGCGCCGACAAGGTGGCGTTCCACTGCGCGGCCACCCCCGCCGACCCGCACCTGAACACGTACGGTGTAGACACCGGGGTGCTGCACCGCTACCTGCGCGACCTGCAGCACCTGGACGCGGGAATGCGCAGGGTGCGCGAGGGCGGGCTCGCGGCTTGGCACGACGCGCAGGTGTATACGCCGGAGGAGCGCACGAGCGGCGAGTTCGCCGCCGAGTTCCTGATCCCCAACCAGCTGCGCTCGTTTGCCGGAGTCCTGGCGCCGCTGCGGGGCCAGGGGTACGCGGCGCTGTGGGTGACGCACCATCGCCCGGACTGCGACGCGGTGGGGCGCGGGGCGGTTCCGCTGCTGCAGCAGCTGCTGCGGCCTGCGCTGCAGGCCGGGGCGCAGGCCGCGCTGCGCGAGGCGGGCGCCGGCGGCGGCGTCGGCGCGCTGCTGGACACCACCTCCGAGCCGCTGCTGCTGTTCGGCTGCTCGGGCGTGCTGCTGCACGCCAACACGGCGGCCGCGGCGCTGCTGGCGGCGGACCCGGAAGGCGGGCGGCTCCGGGCAGAGGCGGGCGCCCTTGCCGCCGCGCTGGTGACCCCCGCGCGCGCGCCGGAGGGCGTGGCGGTGCCGGAGTGCGCGGTCCGCACGGCGGCGGGCGCCTACTCCATGCGCGCCAGCTACGCGCCCGCGGCGCTGCACGGCGGCGCAGCGGTGGTGGTGGCACTCTCGCGCGCGGGGCTGCGGCCGCTGCCGGACGAGGTGCTGCGCGCGCGCTTCGGCCTGACCCGGCGCGAGCTGGTGATCGCCCACCGCCTTGCCGCGGGGCAGGGCAACGCCGAGATCGCCCGCGCTCTGTTCGTGAGCGAGCCCACGGTGCGCACCCACACGCAGCGGGTGCTGGCCAAGCTGGGCGTGTCGCGCCGCGGCGAGGTAGCCGCGGTGCTGGTTTCCGGGGTGCCGGGCGGGGGCTGATCGGCCGCCGCCCTGGCGCAGACCAACGCGGCGCCGCGCACCCCACCAGGTTCGCGGCGCCCTTTCATCCTCCACCCCTCCCCGGCGCGTTCCAGGTGCCGAGGCGTTCCGGGACGGGTAATGTCGGGTGGCGTGTCATTCATTAGAATGATCTTTCGCCCGGGCCCCCCCCGGCGGCTTGCGCGGCCCGAGGCGGGCGTGCACCATGGCGGCGCCACGTTCCCCGTGCCCCGTCTTTCCGCCGCGTCCCATGTCCCTTTCCCTCACCTCCCACCAGATGGGGCAGCTCGGCGACCTGAGCCGCACGCTGCTCGCCCCGCACGAGTTCGCGGACCTGAACGCCTGGGGCGAGGCCGCGGCGGAGCGCTCGGCTGCCCTGTTCCGGGCGTCCAAGGTGGCGTTCCACTGCGTTCCCGGCGTGGGGCACGACCCGCTGCTGGGGGCCTGCGGGGTAGGGCGCGACGCGCTGCACCAGTACATGACGGAGCTGGCGGACCTGGACGAGGGGATGCGCCGCGTGCGGCAGGCCGGGCTCACCGCCTGGCACGACGCGCAGGTGTACACCCCGGAGGACCGCACCCGCAGCGCCTTTGCGGCCGAGTACCTGATTCCGCACCGCATCCGGTCGTTCGCGGGGATGTTCACCCCCGTGGGCGACGGGGGATACTCCGCCATGTGGATCACGGACGACCGGCCGGACCACGACCTGCTGGGCCACGCCGTCGTTCCCTTGATGCAGGAGCTGCTGGTGCCGGCCCTGCGCGCCGGGGCCCGTGCGGCGGCGCGCGCCGCGGGGGCGGGCG
>NZ_DASVTX010000284.1:0-6948 GCF_036387355.1 Longimicrobium sp. | reverse complement strand
CCCGCGCGGCGCGTCCGTTCAATCGGGTGCATCGACGGTCAGGTCAAAGGAAAGAAAGGCGCGCCCCACCAGCAGCGTGAACCCCGCGCATCCCGCAATCACCACCAGCGCGGCCGCGGCGGCCCCGGCAATGCGCCCCGCGGCCAGCGCCGTCACCCACGCCGCCCCGCCCGCCGCGCCGCCCAGCAGCGCCAGAACGAACAGCTTGAGCAGCATCTTGAGGATCTGCTTGGCCGCAAAGCCGGACTGCACGGTCCCGTCGCCGGAGACGCGGACGGGAAAGAGGAGAAAGAGCCAGTTTTCCATCGCCACCGCAAGCCAGGCCACGGGAAGCGCGATGACGGCGGCAACGGTGACGAGGAGCGAGTCCACGTCCCCGCCGGCCCAGGCCACCGCCGTACCCAGCAGCAGCAGGTTGGCGATGCCGATCACCAGCGCGGCCGTAAAGATCTCCCCCAGCGCCACGGCGGAGGGGGCCAGCGGAAGCGAGCGCAGGTACGCCATGCGGTCGCCCTCGCGCCGGAAGTCGAGGGTGAAGTTGTTGCTGGCCAGCAGGGGGTACACCACCACGAGCGCCATCAGCGACGCGGCCAGCGGCCCGTCATCCCCCGAATCCCGCCCCAGCCCGGGGAGGATCACGGCGTAGAAGAAGGTGAGCGCGCCGAACACGGCCAGGCCGAACAGCGCGTTCAGCCCCCGCCCCAGCTCGTACAGGTGGCGGCGGGCCAGGGGGGCGGCCCGGCCCAGAAAGGCCAGCGGCGGCACGGGAAGCCGCCGGTTGCGCGGCGGCCCGGCGGCCACCGCGCCCCCCCGCCGCGCCCGCATGCGCCGCAGCCGCGCGTACCGCCGTTCGCTGCTCACCAGCGACCGCTCCCGGTAGTCCACCGGCACCTGCAGCGCCGCCGCCACGGTGACCGCCACCGTCAGCGCCGCGGCGGCGCCCCACCCCAGCACGGCGAGCGCGCTCGTGGCGGAAAAGGTCTCCGCGAAGGGCCGCAGCGGAAGGGGGGCGGCCTTGAGCCCCGGCGAGGCCAGGAACTCCGCCGCCGCGTTCCCCCCGCCCACCACCTGCGCGCGGCGGTAGAGGGAAACCAGGAGCAGCACGGCGCCCGCGCCCAGCACGGGCTTGATGCCGCGCCGGATCCACAGCGGCGTGCGGTCGCCCACGGCGATGCGCAGCTGCGCCGTGAGCATGGCCGCCGCGTTGATGAACAGCATCCCGAGCGGCACCGCGACGAAGGGCGCGTACTTGAGCGGCGCCAGCCGGATGCTCAGCAGGGCGAAGTACACGCCGGACAGGGCCTGCACCCAGCCCCGGCTCACGAACAGGTAGGCCATCGTTTCCCGCCGGCCAAGCGGCGCGGGGAACAGAAAGGTGACCTCCGGCGGCCAGAAGAACGGGGCCTCCGCCATCAGCACGGCGCTGAGCGTAAAGACGAAGAGGATGAGGCCGTAGCTCTGCACCGCGGCCGCGTGCGACGGGGGCGGGCCGTCCGCCGCCGTGAGCAGCGTCACCACCTGCCCGCCCACGATCAGCAGCGCGAACAGGGTGCCGAGCACGGTGGTGATCACGCCGCGCCACGTCTGCATGCGGCGGGCGCTGCGCCGCCACACCCCGCGGACCCCCGCCCACACCAGGTACCACAGCCCGGGGTTCACGCCGGGGCTCCGTGGGGCGCGTCTTCCGTGAGGTGAAAGAAGATGTCTTCCAGCGACGCGTCCGCCCCCAGCACGCCGGCGTACCGCGCGCGCAGCTCGTCGCGCGAGCCGTGAAACAGCAGCCGCCCCTGCCGCACCACCAGAAACGAGGTGCACAGCCCCTCGATCTGCCCCAGCAGGTGCGAGGAAAGCATGACAGCGCACCCCGCCGCGGCGCGGCGCCGGATGGTGTCGTACAGGGTGCGGATGCCGCGGGGGTCCAGCCCGGTGAGCGGCTCGTCCAGCAGCAGCACGGCGGGGTCGTGCAGCAGCGCGCTGGCCACAGCCACCTTCTGCCGCATCCCGCGCGACAGTTCGTCGGCCATGCTGTCGCGCCGGTCGATCAGTTCCAGTTCCGTCAGCAGCCGCTCGCCGGCCGCGCGCCAGTCGCGGACGCCGTACACGCGGGCCGTGAAGTCCAGGTGCTCCCACACCGTCAGGCTGGCGAACAGCTGCGGCTCGTCGGGGATCAGGGCCAGGCGGCGCTTGGCCTCAATGGGCTCGCGCGCCAGGTCGTGCCCGCCGATCAGGATGCGCCCGTGCGTGGCCGGATGGATCCCCGCCAGGGCGCGCAGCGTGGTGGTCTTGCCCGCGCCGTTGGGACCCACGAGGCCCACGATTTCGCCACCTTGGACGGAAAAGGTGAGGTTGTCGACGGCGACGCGCCCTTCGTAGTGCTTGGTGAAGCCTTGGACGTCGATCATTCGCTCTGCCTTCAGCGCGGGGCCGCGGGGCGCCCGCCGGGGTTCCACTGCGGGCGCGGACCGTCCGCCAGCGTGCGCACGGCGGTGATGGCCGCCTGCGTGAGCGCCGCGACGTGGGGGTAGTCGATGCGCTCCGCCTCGTCCCCCGCGTGGTGGTAGTCGCCGTGCAGGTTGAAGGAGGAGATGACGTGCGCCGGAACGCCCATTCGCGCGAACGGCGTGTTGTCGCTGCGCTCAAAGAAGTTCTGCGCGGGGCGCGGGTCGGGGACCAGCGGAACGCCCGCGGCGGCCAGCGACGCGCCCACCGTGCTGCGGTCGTACCCGGTCAGCCAGCCGCGCCCGGGGCCGCCCGCCAGCGAGTCCGGCCGCCCGATCATCTCCACGAACAACCCGGCCACCGTCTGGTCGATGGGGACCACCGGGTGCTGCAGGTACCAGCGCGTCCCCAGCATTCCCACTTCTTCCCCCGTGGCGAAGAAGAGGATGACGGTGCGCCGCGCCGGCCGGGCCCGCAGCGCGCGGGCAACCTCCAGCACGGCCACGGTGCCGCTGGCGTCGTCGTCGGCGCCGTTGTAGATGCTGTCTCCGTTCTCCGCGCGCCCGATGCCCAGGTGGTCGTAGTGCGCGCCCACGATGACGGCTTCGTTCGCCAGCGCGGGATCGGTTCCGGGAATGCGCGCGACCACGTTGTACGCCTGCCGCGCGCGCCCGGCGGGGAGCCGCGCGAGGGCGTCCGCGGTGGTCAGGCGCAGGCGGCCCGTGGCGCTGTCGGCCTCGATGGGCACCACCTGGTAGTAGCCCATGTCGCCCGCCGCCTCGACACCCAGTGCGCGGAGGCGTCCGGAAAGGTATACCGCGGCGCGCATTCCACCCTCCGTGCCCGTGCGCCGGCCCTGCATGCTGTCGGCGGCCAGGTCGTAGAGCGCGCGCCGTACGTCGTCCACGCGCACGGCTCCGGGCGACGGGGCCGTGGTGGTGGCGGGCGCCGGAATGGTTGCGGGCGGGCGCGCGCAGGCGGCCGCGGAGAGCGCGAGCGCGGCGAGAGCGGTCCTTCGGAACGGAAGGCGGCGCATGAAGGGCACGGGGTCGCGCGTGAGAATGATGTCGCTGCGGGGCGCTGTGCAATATGCCCGGCATCGCTGTGAGCGGCAACGTGCCTCGCGTTCTGCCGCTCCGCTGATCTGCGTCTCACGCGGAGGACGCGGGGGAGGAACGGAACGGCAGCACGCAGGGGTCCAGAGCCGCAGAGAGAACAGCAGAAGGGGAACCGGGCGGGGCCAGGTGGATGCCGCCGGTGCTTCGTCTGTTTCTCCGTGCCTCTGTGTGAGATTGCGTTGCCGTTGAAACTCGCGGGCGGCGGCTCGCGTAGGGTGCTTTCGAGAGGTTGGGACACGACACACAGGACCGGAGATCAGCTCATGTTCGGTATGATTGGCGCAGTGCTCACGCTTACCGCGACCCTCGCCGTGACGGCGTTTGGATATCTGCAGTCCCGCAAGTTCGTTCGCGGCCGCCTGGCGTACGTGGACGCCGTGCAGCGCGGCTACGCGCCCTTTGTGGCCGCCGCGGGAGCGTTTGCGC
The DNA here is from genome assembly GCF_036387355.1 of Longimicrobium sp. Classification (GTDB taxonomy): domain Bacteria; phylum Gemmatimonadota; class Gemmatimonadetes; order Longimicrobiales; family Longimicrobiaceae; genus Longimicrobium. Next base: position 2,965 of record NZ_DASVTX010000284.1, on the reverse strand, counting down.
TCGCGCTCCCGGTCGTGGGCATCCTGCCCTTCATTGGCGGTGGAACCGCGCTTCTGTTCGGGGCCGCCGTGGGCACCGGCGTGGCCGCGGGCGCCAAGGACACGCGCCTGCGCCGCCTGCGCGCCTGATCCACAGACGGACCGTACGTCCCAACCCGCGGTGGCGCCTCCTTTCCGGGGCGCCACCGCCTTTTACGCCATCGACCATCATGATGACGCCGATCCTGCGGACCGCGCTGCTCGCCGCAGCACTCGCCTGCCCGTCGCTCCTGCGCGCCCAATCGTGCACGCTCGCGCCCGCGGACCGCGCGTGGATCCAGTCCGCGCTGGACGGATGGCAGCATGCCAGCGGCGAGTCCCTGCGGCAGGGCGCCCGGCCGCTTCCCTGGATCGTGCTCTTTGACACCGCCTGCGCCTGGCACCTGAACCCCGCCGCCGACGCCGGGCTGGCCGCGACCTCGGAGACGTTCCGCTTCGACGGAAACGACGTTCCAGTCCGCTCCCTGGTCCACCAGGGAAAGGTGTGGATTCCCAACGGAGACACCGTTCCGGCGCAGGGGCTGGCCTTTGCCGCGCCGCGCGGGGACAGGGGCGAAACGTTTTTCGTGATGGCGCTCGTGCCGGTCTGGAAACGTGATCCGCGCAACGCGTCGGACCCCGACCCGGAACAGCTCTTTCACGCCGTGTTCGTGCACGAGATGACGCATACGCTGCAGGTTGCGGCGGTGGGGCGCGTGCTGGACCGCCTTTCCGCGCGCGACACGCTCCCCGCGGACATGACGGACGACCTTATCCAGAACCGCTTTGGCGAGCGCGACGGGTTCCGCGCCGCGTACGAGGCGGAGCGAGACCTCCTGTTCGCCGCGGCGACCGCAACGGACAACGCAACGGCGCGCACCTTGGCCCGGCGCGCGCTGGATGCCGCCCGCGCCCGCCGCGCCCGCTTCTTCACCGGCCCGGACTCGGTGTACGGCGCGGTGGAAGACATTTTTCTGGCCATGGAAGGCCCGGCGCAGTGGGCCGCGTACCGCGTCATGCAGCGCCGCGCGGACCTTTCCGTGGGCGACCAGGACGTGCTCGCCCGCCTCCGGCGCGGCGGGCGCTGGTGGTCGCAGGACGAGGGGCTCGCGCTGTTTCTCGTCATCGACAAGCTGCTCCCCGGCTGGCAGTCGCGCGTGCTGTCCCGCGAGCCCGCCTCCGTCTGGGCGCTGCTGGACGAAGCCACGCGCTGATTCCATCCATCAAACGATCATCGAACGAGCGGCCCCGGACACCTCGTCCGGAGCCGCGTTCGGTTTCTGTCTCCATCATCATCCGACCCGCGGTATGCGGGCAGCCTCCGTGACCTCCGTGGATTCCGTGACCTCCGTGAGAGACGCGGTTGACGGACGCCGCCCCTCGCGGTGGACCTGAGACAAACGCGCGGACCACCTGTCGTACCCGCCGCCGCCGAACTAGCTTGCCGCCCTTTGGGACGGCTTTCCCTTCAACCGCGGTGGATGGGCGATGACGGATGGACGTGTTTCGACGATGGCCTCGGGGCTGGTGGGTTCCGAAATCCTGAAGATCGCGGCCGACATCCGCGCGCGGGTGGCCCAGGGCGAGCAGATCTGCAACCTGACCGTCGGCGACTTTTCCCCCGCGGAGTTCCGCATCCCCGCCTTTCTGGAGCGGGAGATCAACGCCGCCCTCGCCGCGGGCGAAACCAACTATCCGCCGTCGGACGGCGTGCTGCCGCTGCGCCAGGCCGTCGCCGCCTTTCTGAACCGCTGGCTGGGGCTGGAGTACCCGGTGGAGTCGGTGCTCATCACGGCCGGCTCGCGGCCCGGCATCTACTCCGTCTACACGGCCGTGGTGGATCCCGGCGACACCGTGGTCTACCCCGTTCCCTCGTGGAACAACAACCACTACGTGCACATGAGCGGCGCGCGCGGCGTTCCCGTGGTGTGCGACGTGGAGAACGCGTTCCTGCCCACGCGCGCGCTGCTGGAAGATGCGGTTCGCGGCGTGCGGCTGCTGGCGCTCAACTCGCCGCTGAACCCCTGCGGCACCGCGTTCACCGCCGAGGCGCTGGGCGAAATCTGCGACCTGGTGCTGGAAGAAAACGCCCGCCGCGGCCCGGACGAACGGCCGCTGTACGTGATGTACGACCAGGTGTACTGGATGCTCACCTTTGGCGACACGCAGCACGTCAACCCGGTCACGCTGCGCCCCGCCATGCGCGACTACACCATTTTTGTGGATGGAACCAGCAAGGCGTTCGCGGCCACGGGCGTGCGCGTGGGATGGACGGTGGGCCCGGCGGACGTGACGGCGCGGATGGCGAGCATTCTGGGGCACGTGGGCGCCTGGGCGCCGCGCGCGGAGCAGATCGCCACGGCGCGGCTGCTGGACGCCACGGACGAGATCAAGGCCTATCACAAGGAGATGCGCCGCGGGGTGGAGCAGCGGCTGGACGCGCTGTACGACGGCATCGAGGTGCTGCGCGGGCAGGGCTTTCCCGTGCACGCCATCACCCCGATGGGCGCCATTTACCTGAGCGCCCGGTTCGCGCTGCACGGGTGGCGCACGCCGGCGGGCGAGGTGCTGGGGAGCAACGAGGGGATCCGGCGGTTTCTGCTGGAGTCGGCCGGGCTGGCCGTGGTGCACTTTCAGGCGTTCGGGTTTCCGGAGGATGACGGATGGTTCCGCCTTTCCGTGGGCGCGACGTCCGTGGCGGAAATCGAGCCGATGTTCGCGCGCCTCACCGATGCTCTGCGCTCGCTGACGCCGGCGTAAGGGCGCGATCACCCGGATCGTGACGGATCGGCGGATCAGGGATGCGGGTGGAGGGCGGCGGTTGGCGCGGCCGCGGTTTGTGGCCCTCACCCGGCTCGCCCAAGCTCGCCACCCTCTCCCACGAACGGATGTGGGAGAGGGGGCACACGGCAACGACATTTCGGTGCGGTTCGGCCCGGTCGAGGCGC
>NZ_DASVTX010000283.1:0-15055 GCF_036387355.1 Longimicrobium sp. | reverse complement strand
GGCCAGCACCAGGTTGGCCAGCAGCGCAAAGAGCAGGTTCATGATCACCCCGGCGCTGATCACCCAGGCGCGGGCCCAGAGCGGCTTGGCGTCAAAGGTCCGCGACGGGTCCACCGGCTCCTCGGGGGCGCCACCCTCCAGCGCCGACGACGCTTCGTCGTCCTCCATCCCCGCCATCTTCACGTAGCCGCCCAGCGGGATGGCGGAAATGACGAACTCCGTCTCCCCCCACATGAATCCCGCCACGCGCGGCCCCAGCCCCAGCGAAAAGCGCGGGGCGTAGATGCCCACCGACTTCGCGGCAAAGAAGTGCCCGAACTCGTGGATCAGGATCAGGACGGAAAGCGCGACCAGGGTCGCCAGAATGGTCAGCACGGGGCAAGCCGGCTCAGGTAGTCGTTCGTGGCGCGCCGGGCCCGTTCATCGGCCTCCAGCACGTCTTCCAGAGTGCGGACGGGCCCGCCGGCCCCCCGCTGCAGGGCATCGTCCACCGCCTCGGCGATGGCGCGAAAGGGGGCGCGGCCGGCCAGGAACTCCGCCACCGCCACCTCGTTGGCCGCGTTGAACACGGCCGGCGCGGTGCCGCCCGCCGCCCCCGCGCCCACGCCGAGGGCGAAGAGGGGAAAGCACTCCGTCCGCACCGCCTCAAAGGTCAGCGCCCCCGCGGCCACGGGGTCGAAGCGCCGCGTCTCGTACGGCAGCCGCTCCGGGTACGACAGGGCGTACAGCACGGGGATCTCCATGGTGGGAAACCCCATCTGCGCCAGCACCGATCCGTCCGCCGTTTCCACCATGGAGTGGATGATGGACTGCGGGTGCACCACCGCCTCGATGCGCTCGTACGGCACGCCGAAGAGGAAGTGCGCCTCGATCACCTCCAGCGCCTTGTTGGCCAGCGTGGCGCTGTCGATGGTCACCTTGGCGCCCATGTCCCAGGTGGGATGCCGCAGCGCGTCCGCGGGGGTCACCTGCGCGATGCGCTCCGGCGTCCAGGTGCGGAACGGGCCGCCGGACGCCGTCAGCACCAGCCGCCGCACCGCGTCCGCCCGCGTTCCCGCCAGGCACTGCAGAATGGCGCTGTGCTCGCTGTCCACCGGCACCAGCTCGCCCCCGCCCTGCCGCGCGGCCTCCAGCACCAGCGGCCCGCCGCACACCAGCGACTCCTTGTTGGCCAGCGCCACCCGCTTGCCCGCCCGCAGCGCGGCCAGGGTGGGCTCCAGCCCGGCGGCGCCGACGAGCGCGTTGATGACGATGTCCGCGTCCGGATGCGTGGCCGCGTCCAGCAGCGCCTGCCGCCCCGCGCGCCACTCCGTGCGCCCCGGCGGCACGTCCCCTGGCACCGCGCCCTGGGCCATGACGGCCAGCGCCGGCTGCATCTCCGCCACCAGTTCCCGCAGCGCGCCGGCGTTGCGGTGCGCGGTGAGCGCCACGGCGCGAAAGCGGTCCGGGTGCTGCCGCAGCACCGCCCGCGCGCTGGCGCCGATGGAGCCGGTAGCGCCCAGGATGGTGACGCCCTTCACGGCCCCACCACCATGCTGAAGAAGAAGTACCCCAGCGGCAGGGTAAACAGCAACGAGTCGAAGCGGTCCAGCGCGCCGCCGTGGCCGGGGAGCAGCGTTCCCGAGTCCTTGACGCCCGTGTCGCGCTTGAGCAGCGACTCGGCCAGGTCGCCCACCTGGGCAAAGACGGAAACCAGCAGGCCGAACAGCGCGCCCTGCAGCACGGACGGATGGTACGCGGGAAAGCGCTGCAGAAGCAGGGCGTACCCCGCTCCCGCCAGAATGCTTCCCACCACGGCCGACAGCGCGCCCTCCACCGTTTTTCCGGGGCTGACGCGCGGAATCAGCTTGCGCTTGCCCATGGCCCGGCCACCGAAGTAGGCGGCGGTGTCGCTCACCCAGGTGAGGGCGATGGGGGCAAACAGGAGCGCGGTGCCGTGCAGCGGCTCGCGCACGCCGGGCAGGTGGCGCAGGTCCAGCCCGAACGCCAGCAGCCCCGCGTACCCCGCGCCGAACACGGTGACCGCGAGGGAAAGCAGCGGCTCGCCCTCCACCCCGCGCATCCAGATGGCGGCGGTGGCGATGAGCAGGGTAAAGAAGACGAGGACGGCGGCGGGGGCGGGGTTCATGAGCCCGCCGGCGGGGTCGATGGCGGAGGCCAGGACGAGGGCCGCGGCGCAGGCCATCCCCAGCGCCTCCAGCGGGCGGGGCGCCTTGCGGGCGGCCATGCGGAACAGCTCGCGCGCCACCAGCGCGGCCACCACGGCCAGCAGGGCGGCGAGCACCCAGCCCCCGAAGTAGGCCGCGGCCACCACCACGGGGATCCCGGCGAGGGCGACGCCTACGCGGGTCAGCGTTTCCGATGCGGCCACGCGCGGCCTCAGGAAGCGAGCACGCGGCCGAAGCGCCGCTCGCGCCGCTGGTACTCCAGCAGCGCCTGGTAGAACTGCTCGCGCCCAAAGTCGGGCCACAGCACGGGGGTCACGTACAGTTCGGTGTAGGCCAGCTGCCAGAGCATGAAGTTGCTGATCCGCAGCTCGCCGCTGGTGCGGATGAGCAGGTCGGGATCGGGGTCGTCGGGGGTGTACGTCTGCTGGGCAAAGAGCGTTTCGTCGATCTCGCCGGGCAGCAGCGTTCCGGCGGCCACGCGCTCCGCCAGCCGCCGCGCGGCCAGCACGATCTCCTGCCGCGCGCCGTAGCTGATGGCCAGGTTCAGGCGCATCTTGGGCCCGCCGCGCGTGTGGTCGATAATGGACTGCAGGGCGCCGCGGGTGCGGGGCCCCAGCCGGTCCATTTCGCCAATGCAGCGCACCTCGACCCCTTTTTCCTTGAGGTCGCGGCGCTCGCGGCGCACGTACAGCTCCAGCAGCCCCATGAGGGCCGACACCTCGGTGGGCGGGCGCCCCCAGTTTTCCGCGGAGAAGGCGTACAGGGTCAGCACCTGCACCCCGGCCTCGATGGCGGCCTCCACGGAGGCGCGCACGGCGCGCATTCCCGCGCGGTGGCCGAATTCCCGGGGTTTTCCGCGCTCGCGGGCCCAGCGCCCGTTGCCGTCCATAATGACGGCCACGTGGCGCGGAACGGCTCCGTTCAGCCGGACATCGTGAAGCAGCGGATCGAGCGACATGGCCCTAAGATGGACCCGCGCTCGGGGTTTGTCAAAGCAAGTGGTCGGCCCGGCAGAGGGGGTGCCGCGGAAGTGCGAGGGAAGTGCGAGGGAAGTGCGTGAGTGCTGGGTGCATGAGTGCGTCGGCCCGGCGCGGGGGAGGGTTTTGCCGGGGCGGGCGGGGTTCGCCGTTGGCCCCCACCCGGGCCGGCACCACCGGCCCACCCTCCCCCAAAACGGACTGGGGGAGGGTTGATGCGGGGCGGGTCTCGCGCGTGGCTGCCGCGGTTCCCGCAGCCGCAGGCTGAGCAAATGAATATGCCGCAACAACGACGGAAAGTCTCCCCAAACAGACGGGGAGACTTCACCTGCACGTGGGGTGGCGGGTCGCCGATGAAGGTCTCCCCTCTCCGCGCGGCTGTTTGCGCGGGGAGGGGCCGGGGGAGGGGCCCGCGCGCAGCGCGACGACCCTCGCCTGAGCGGATGAATCCGCCGCTCCAGAAGCGGGAAGCCCCGACCCGTGGCCGCTGTCGCGTCCACGTTCGGGGTTTCAACCAACCTGGCGGACGCCCCGGTGCGGGCGGCACGCACCGTAACCGCGGATGCAGTCCGCGGAGGCGGACTTCGTGCTTTTCCAGCGGCGAATTCATTCGCTCTGGACAGGCAGCCGCGCCGAACGCCGCCTACGGGACCGATGCAGCCGCCGCAGTCCGCGCAGGCGGACTTCGTGTGTTTCGAGGCGCGCTTTCAACCGCCGGCACGGGCCCGGCGACCCGCGCCGTCCTCCTCCCCCGCCCCGAACGGCTCCCCCTCTCCCGCGGAGCGGGTGGAGGGGGCTGGGGGGAGGGGGCCTCTTTCGGCCGCATCGGCACCATTCGAATCACACCGAGATGTTGTTCCCCCCTCTCCGTGCGGCTGTTTGCACGGGGAGGGGCCGGGGGTGGGGCGCAGTTGCCGTGTGCCCCCTCTCCCACATCTGTTCGTGGGAGAGGGTGGCGAGCTTTAGCGAGCCGGGTGAGGGCCACACCCGCCGCCGCGCCGCCCTCCGCCAATCCCCCAGATCCTGCCAATCCGCGGATCCCTTTAGACCCGCCAATCCCGCCAATCCCTTCACTCCCGCCGGCGCGCCCCGCCCTACACCGCCGCGTGCTCCGCCTCCGGCACGCGCTCCAGCGACGCACCCTCGGACGCGGAGCAGACGTACACGCGCGGCTCCAGCCCGGTGGCGCGCTGGTAGTCCGCCGCCACGGAGGCGGCGAACGCCTCGGCGCCCTCCGCCTGCACCAGCGCCACGGCGCATCCGCCGAACCCCGCGCCCGTCATCCGGGCGCCATAGCAGGCGCCCTGCGCCTGCGCCAACTCCACGATTACGTCCAGTTCGCGCCGCGACACCTCAAAGTCGTCGCGCAGGCTGGCGTGGCTCTGGTTCATCAGCTCGCCCACACGCCGCGCGTCCCCGCGCTCCAGCGCGTCCGCCGCCTCCAGCGTGCGCTCGATCTCCGTCACCACGTGCCGCGCGCGCTTTCGGATCAGCGGCGGCAGCGAGGCCGCGGCCATCTCGAACCGCTCCCGCGACACGTCGCGCAGCGCGGCCACGTCCAGCGCCGCCGCGGCCTCCTCGCAGTGGCGGCGGCGGTCGTTGTAGGCGCTGTCCACCAGCCCGCGCCGCGTGGCCGTGTCCAGGATCACCACCGACGTCCCCGGCGGCACGGGAACGGAGCGCGTTTCCAGCGAGCGGCAGTCGATGAGCAGCGCGTGGCCGGATTCGCCCGCCGCGCTGATCATCTGGTCCATGATGCCGCAGTACACGCCGATCCACTCGTTTTCCGCCCGCTGCGCCAGCAGCGCCATCTCCCGCGCGTCCCACTGCAGCCCGCTCAGGGCGGCAAAGGCGCGGGCGGAGGCGAGCTCGAACGCCGCGCTGCTCGAAAGTCCGGCGCCGATGGGCACGTCGCCCGCCGTGACGCCTTCCCACCCGCGCAGGTTGCGGTCGCGCTTCTGCAGCGCCCACGCAACGGCCTGCACGTAGTCCATCCACTCCATGCCGGAGCTGGCCAGGTGCATCAGGTCGAACTCGCGCGTCTCGTCAAAGTCCAGCGAGTGGATGCGGACCTTGAAGTCGTCGCGCGGCCGAAGCGCGATCCACACGGCGCGGTCGATCGCCATCGGCAGCACGAAGCCGTCGTTGTAGTCCGTGTGCTCGCCGATCAGGTTCACGCGGCCGGGCGCGCGCGCCACCCAGGCCGGCGCGCCGCCATGGCGTTCCTCGAAGGCCCGCACCACCGCGGACCGCAAACCGTTGTCGCTCGTCATGAGGGGCAGAGGCAGGGAGTTCAGGAGGGAGTCCGGCCGGCGTATCCGTGCGGATGGGACTGGTGCCATGCCCACGCGCTTTCCACGATGGCGCGCAGGTCGTCGTACCGCGGCGCCCATCCCAGTTCCGCGCGGATGCGGTCGCTGGCGGCCACCAGCACCGCCGGATCGCCGGGACGGCGGGGGCCCACCACGGCGGGAATGGAGTGGCCGGTCACCTGGCGGCACGTCTCGATCACCTCGCGCACGCTGAAGCCGGTGCCGCTCCCCAGGTTGTAGGTGCGGCTGCCTCCCTCCAGCGCATGGAGCGCCAGCACGTGCGCCTCCGCCAGGTCCGCCACGTGAACGTAGTCGCGCACGCAGGTGCCGTCCGGCGTATCGTAGTCGTCGCCGAACACGGTCACCTGCTCCCGCTGCCCCAGCGCCACCTGAAGAACCAGGGGGATGAGGTGCGTTTCCGGGTCGTGGTCCTCGCCCAGGTCGGGGGATACCGCGCCGCACGCGTTGAAATAGCGCAGCGCGGCGTAGCGCATCCCGAAGCGGTCGTCCATCCAGTGAAGCATGCGCTCCAGGATGAACTTGGACTCGCCGTACGGGCTGCCCGGCGCGATAGTCGTCCCCTCGTCGATGGGAATGCGGTCCGGCAGGCCGAACAGGTTGGCGGTGGACGAGAGGATGAAGCGCCGCACGCCGTGCTCCACCGCGCTTTCCAGCAGGTTCAATCCGCAGCGCACGTTGTTCCCCAGGTGGCGGAAGGGGTGCTCCATCGATTCGCCTACCAGCGTGTGCGAGGCGAAGTGGAGAATGCCTTCCACGGGGTGCGCCGCCAGCGCCGCGTCGATGGCCGCGCGGTCCGCCAGGTCGCCTTCCAGGAACGCGGCCCGGGGATGCAGCGCGGCGCGGTGGCCCTGCGACAGGTTGTCGAACACCACCACCTCGTCGCCGCCCGCGATCAATCGCTGCACCACGGCGCTGCCGATGTATCCGGCGCCGCCGGTCACCAGGACCTTCATCGCCCCTCCCCCACGCCGCGCAGCCGCTCCGCGCTGGACTCGGGCGTCACGTCGCGCTGCGGCTCGCCCATCATCTCGTATCCCACCATGAATTTCTTGACCGTCGCGCTGCGCAGAAGGGGTGGATAGAAGTGCATGTGCAGGTGCCACTCCGGGTGCGGCTCGCCGTCCGTGGGCGCCTGGTGCACGCCGGCGGAGTACGGAAACGAGACGCCGAACAGCCCGTCGTACCGCACCGTCAGGCGCTTGAGAATGTCCGCCATCCCGTCGCGCTCGTCCGCCGAGAGCGCCGTCAGGTCGCGCACGGGGCGGCGGCTGGCGACGAGGGTTTCGAACGGCCACACCGCCCAGAAGGGGACCAGCGCAACGAAGTGGTCGTTGGCGGCCACGATGCGCTCGCCGAGATCCAGTTCGAGCGAAAGATAGTCCGCCAGCAGGGTGCGGCCATGGGCGGCGTGGTGCGCGGCCTGGCGCTCGCCCTCGCGCGCGGCGGCCATGGGCACGGAGCGCTGCGCCCAGATCTGGCCGTGCGGATGGGGGTTGCTGCACCCCATCATCTCGCCCTTGTTCTCAAAAATCTGCACGTGGCCGATGTCGGGGCGCGCGCCCAGCCGCGCGTACTCGTCGGCCCACAGGTCCACCACGCCGCGGATGGCCGCCACGTCCATCTGCGGCAGGCTCAGGTCGTGGCGCGGGGAAAAGCAGATGACGCGGCACAGCCCCGGCTCCGTGCGCGCCCGCAGCAGCCCGCCGATCTCCGCCTCCGCCTCGCCCGCGTCCGGCCGGAGCGCGGCGAAGTCGTTGTCGAAAACGAAGGTGCCGCGGTAGTCGGGATTGCGCTCGCCCCCCGCGCGCTCGTTGCCGGGGCAGAGGTAGCAGGTAGGGTCGTGCTCCGGGCGTGTTTCGGCGGGCACGGCCTCGGTCTGCCCCTGCCATGGCCGCTTGGCGCGATGGGGGGAGACGAGCACCCATTCGCCCGTGAGCAGGTTCAGCCGCCGGTGCGGATGGTCGCCGAGCGCGTTCAGCCCGGCGCCGGGGAGTGCGTCAGCCATGCGCCGCACCCGCGCGCGTCGTCGTCGTCAGTTCCCGTCCCGTCATCCACCGCACCGTTGTGTGTGTCCTGATTGGAAAGTCTGCGTGTGCATCGAAAGGCCGCCGGCCGCATGGGCGTGAGGCATCGTCTCGAGTTTCTGCCGTTGAACCCGCACGAGTTCGGGATGCGCAGTACCGTGTGTCCGCCCTTCAGAGCGAATGAATTCGCCGCTGGAACAGCACGAAGTCCGCCTTCGCGGACTGCGGCGGCTGCATGGGCACGGATCGCGTTCTGCCGTGCCTCCGCCGTCCCAGGCGGCGCGTTACTCGGCCGCGCGGACGCTTACGTCGTCGCCGTCCAGCACCAGGGGGACGGCGAGCAGGGCGCGGAACTCGTTGTAGCCCGTGCGGCCGGGAAAGAAGGCGTGCAGAAACAGCCACGGATCCCCGTCCGGGCCCCGCGCCACCGAGGGGTGCCCCGGCCCCCACCACTCCGCCGTAGATCGCAGAAGCGGCTGCGGCTGCTTGCGATAAGGGCCCAGCGGCGAGTCCGCCACCGCCACGCCGATCCCGTAATCCGCCGTGGAGAAGTCGTTTCCGGCGTAGAACAGGTAGTTTCGCCCGCCGTGCCGCGCGACCCACACGCCCTCGATGAGGTGCGCCTCCCACTCCTGGTCGTTTTCCAGCACCAGCGTGCGCTCGCCGGCCAGTCCTCGGCCGTCCGGCGTCAGGCGCTGCGCCCAGATCGGCGTGCGCATGGCGTGGAGGACGGCTGCGACCGCCTCACGCACCTCGGCGTCCGCTTCGCGCTCCAGCAGCGCGCGCAGGCGGCCGCGGACGGCGGAGAACCGCGAGGTGACCGCTTCCACCAGCGGCTGCTGCACAAAGAAGCATTCCATTGGCTCCAGCCCGCGCACCCAGGGCCAGAGCGTGGCCATCAGCGACAGGGTGCGGCGATCCTCGTCATCCTCCAGCAGTTCCGCGATCAGGCGGCCGTGCTCGTGGATCAGGCGGTGCAGAAGGCCCGGCCACACGCCGTTGCTGTCTTCTTTCCAGAAGAGAAAGGCGGCGCCGTCGTCGTCCATCACCACGTGCGCGTCGATGACCCCGCCGCGCAGCACCGGCTGGTCCGGCGTGGTGAACGGGCCCTCGGGGCGCGCCGCCGTCGCCACGCCGATGGACAGGTCGTGGCCGTCCCGCTCGCGCGCGGCGAAGTAGACGCGGTACTCGCCGCCCACGCAGTGCATCTCCGGCGCCCAGTAGTCGCTGACGCCCTCGCCATCCGCCGCCCAGCGCGGCTTGTGGCCCTGGGGAAAGACGAAGCCTGTCAGCTCCCAAGCCCGCAGGTCGCGCGAGCGCGCGACGGGAAAGGAGTCGGGCGCGTCGTTGCTCGTGGCCACCAGCCAGTACCACGCCGTCCCATCCTCTTCCGCCACGCGCAGCACGGCCGGATCGCCGTACCCGTGCAGCACGCGAGGCGACAGGTTCTCCGTCAGCAGCGGCAGATACGGCGCGCGGAACGCCGGAACGCCGGCCGGCCGGCGGTTGCGCGGCACGCGCGTGCCGAAACGCGCGGCTACCTCGGCGTGCAGGTCCAGGTAGCCGTTGTGCGTCCGCTCGCGCAGCTGAAAGGCTTCCGTCAGCCGCCGGCCGGACGCGTCCGGGCCGGATATGGCGAAGGTGCCGCCGTCCTTGGCGATATCGGCGTCGAAGGCGAACGGCGCTCCGTGCGGCGCCGCCAGCCCGGTGGAAGGCGCGCTCAGCGTCCGCACGGCTCGCCCGACGGGACGGGCAGCGGCACGCCCGCCGCCACCGGCTCACCGAAGTCGGGCGATCCGTCCGCGCGCCAGGTAAAGCGCTGCGCGCGGATCACGCGGTTCCAGTTGGGCCCCGTATCCACCTTGGCGTGGTACACGATCCAGTCCTCGCGCCCGTCCGGCGACTTGGTGAAGCCGTTGTGGCCGGGCCCGTACACGCCGTTGGCCTCGGCGAACACCGGCCCCGTCTTGGTCCAGCTCCCGGGCTGCATGGGGTCCGCCGTGCGGCTGTTCAGGCGCAGCTGCCCCAGCCGGTACGCGCGCGTCCACGACTCGCGGGTGGAGTAGATGACGAAGGCGTTGCCGTTGTGCTCCAGCACCTGCGGACCCTCCGTAAGGTCCAGCCCGTCGGTGGGATCCACCCGCCGCTCCCAGCTTTCCGTGGGCGCGGCGATCCGCACGCGCGGCCCGCCCACCGTGGCCGGGTCCGTCATTCGCGCGATGTAGATGTACTGAGGCGTGCGGGCCAGCGGCGTGTTGTTTTCCCACCCGGACCAGAAGCCGTACAGCTGCCCGTTCAGCCGGTGGACGGTAAAGTCGATGGCCCAGATGTCGTCGTCGCGCGTGGCGAGCTGGCCGCCGGTGTCCAGCTGGCCCAGGTCTTCCCACGTGCCGCGCGGATCGCCGGTGGCCGCGCGCAGCACGCCCGCGCGCTGGTGGATGAACGGCGCGTCCGACGGGCCGGGGCGGCCGCCGGCGTAGTAGATGTACCAGCGCCCGTCCACAAAGCGAATTTCCGGCGCCCAGATGTGCGTCTGGTTCCACCCCGTCTCGGGCGAGGTCCACACGCGCACGCTGTCCTGCATGGGATCGGTGAGCTTTCTCGACCGGAACACCCAGATGCTGCTACGTTGTCCCTCTGGATTTCGCGACTGCGCCATGTAGTAGTAGCCGTCGCGGAACTCCAGCCACGGATCCGCGCCCTCCGCGATGGGATTGGCGAAGGTGCACGCGGCGCCCGGCGCCGTGGCGACGGCCGGCGTCCCGCGCTCCCGCGCCGCGGGGGCGCACGCGGCGAGCGATGCGGCGCCGGCAAGGGCGAGTCCGGCGCGGGCGAGCACCACCTGACCACGACTGCGAATCATCGGATGCAATCCTCTAAGGGTGTTCCCGGGCCGGTGAGCTACCGCCCGCTCTATCCTGAGGCCGCCGACCAGGGCGACCCGTACCTGCTCGCCATCCCCGACGGCGTGCCCAGCGAGTACCGCTATTACGTCTACGTGACCCGCGACGAAACCAGCGACGGCCGCGGCGGCACCGCGTCAGGCGGGGCGTTCCCCGCGTTCGCCTCCCACGACCTGGCTACCTGGCACCCGCTGGGCCCCACGCTGCGGGGCGACGCCACGCGCTACGCCTTCTGGGCGCCGTGCGTGCGGTACGTGGCGGGGCTGGAGCGCCCGTACGTGATGCTGTACTCGCACGGGGCCGGCCTGGGCGAGCAGGCGCACATCGGCCACCAGATCCGCCGGGCGGATGCGGAGCGGCCGGAGGGGCCGTTCATCGACACGGGCCACGTGCTTACGCCGGACACGGACTTCGCCATTGACGCCGACGTGTACGCCGGCCCGGACGGCACCCCGCGAATGGCCTACGCCACCGACTTTGACCAGGACGAGCCGTACGGAACCGGCATCGTGGAAGTCGCGGTGTCCGGAGACCTTACGCGCGTTCTGTCGTCCCCCGCCCTGCTCGCCCGCCCGTCGGAGGCGTGGCACCTGTTCGATGCCGCGCGGCGGATGCCGTGGAAGCGCATCCCCGGCGTGGACTGGGCGACGGACACCGTGCGCTGGAGCACCATCGAAGGCCCGGTCGGCGGCCTCACCAATCCCCGGGGCCGCCGCGTGTACCTGTACAGCGGCGGCTGCTACTTCGGCTTCTACGCCGTCGGCGCGCTGGTGGAGGGCGACGACGGGCGCCTGGTGAACGTGACGCGCGAGGGCCGCGGCTTCGTTCTGGGCCCCATACCGGAGCACGGGTTCTACGCGCCCGGCCACTGCGACTGGTTTCGCGCGGCGAACGGGCGCGACTGGCTGGTCACGCACGCCCGCTTCGGCGCCCCCGACGCGCCGCGCAACGCCGCGCTCGTGGAGCTGCGCTGGGACGAGGACGGGATGCCGTACTGTCCGAAGCCCGAGGACTGAAGGGCCCAGGGTCAAGGGCCCAGGGTCAAGTGCCCAGGTTCAAGTGCCCAGGTTCAAGTGCCCGGTGCCCGGGTCGTGAGTCTCGTGCCGGGCACTGGGCACTGCGCACTGGGCACTTCTTCTCCTACCGCGGCCCCGGCCTCCGCTCGGACGACGGCCCGCGATCCACGCGCGGCCAGCCGTCCACGTACTCCAGCCGGTCCATCAGCATCACCCGGCGCGTGTTGACGTCGTCCGCCGGATCGGAGCGCGGCCGGCGCGCATCCACCGCGTGGTAGAAGATCCAGTCCGTTCCCCCCGCGTCGCGGATCACCGAGTTGTGCCCCGGCGCCACCCAGTGCCCGCCCTGCTCCAGGATCGCGCTCGTCCGCGCCCCCGTGGCCTGCGCCAGCGTCTGGAACGGGCCCGTCGCACTGCGTGAGCGCGCCACCAGCGCGGCGTAGTGCGCGCGCGGGCCGCAGCAGTTGTCGCCGGAGTAGAAGAGGTAGTAGAACGGCGCGCGGTACGTGACCCACGCCCCTTCCACAAGACGCTGGTAGTCCGTGGAATCCGCCGTGGGGACGGGATGGATCAGCTCCACCGGGCGGCTGCCGGGCGCGAACGACACGCGGTCCGGCGCGAGCTCCTGCACCTTGATCGCCTCGAATCCCGAACCCCAGTACAGCAGGCGCCTGCCCGTCGTCGGGTCGTCAAAGGCCATGGGGTCGATGTTGATGAACCCCGCGCCGCACTGCAGCGGCTCGCCCTTGTCCGCGAACGGCCCTTCCGGACGGCTCGCCGTCGCCACGGCCAGGCAGAGGCCGCGCGTGCTGTCGCTGAGCGCCGCGTCCGGCTTGGCCGAGTAGTACAGGTAGTACGTCCCCTCGTGATGGGAGACGTGCGGCGCCCAGAAGTCCTGCGTGCGGCTGGCCCAGCGCGGCTTGGTGGGCAGCGCGTCCCCGACGCGCTCCCACGTCACCAGATCCGCGGAGCGCGCCACCTGAATGTTCACCGGCGCGCCGTCGCGCTCGCCCTGCGTGGCGTAGGCGTAGAACGTCCCGTCCGGCGCACGGATCACCGTGGGATCGGGAAAGTCCACGTCCAGCACGGGATTCGTGTACGTCGCCGCCCGCCCGGCCGCGGGCACATCCGACGGCGCGCGCGAGGCCGGTGCCGTGCAGGCGCACAGGCCCATCGCGAGCAGGAGGGCGCAGCGGCGCGTCATCGCGCGCGGCGCGACGCCCGTCGTGCCGTCAGTGCCCATTGCCCGAGCGGCGCTGCAGCCGGCTCTGCACCACGACGACGCCCAGAAGGAAGACGCCGCGCATGACCCCCTGCCACCAGGGGGTAATGGTGCCTTCCAGGTTGAACAGGTTGAAGATCACCCCCAGCAGCAGCACGCCCACCAGCGTGGCGCCTACCCCGCCCTGCCCGCCGCTCAGCAGCGTTCCGCCCACGACCACGGCGGCGATGGCGTCCAGTTCCCATCCCGCACCCGCCACCGGCTGCCCCGCGCCCAGCCGTCCGGCCAGGACGATCCCCGCCAGCGCCGCCAGGACGCCGCTCACCGCGTACGTAGTGATCAGCACGCGGTCGATCTTGAGGCCCAGCAGCCGCGCGGCGTCCTGGTGGTCGCCCGCGGCGTAGACGTAGCGGCCGTAGCGCGTGTAGCGCAGCACCGTCCAGCCGATCAGGAAGGCGAGCGCCGCCAGCAGCACGGGAACGGGCACGCCCGCCACCCGGCCGCGGCCCAGCCACAGAAAGCCCTCCGCCGTGCGGTCCACCCGCACCGAATTTTCGCCCGTGGCGCCCAGGGCCACGCCGCGCGCCGCGATCATCATCGCCAAGGTGACGATGAACGGCTGAATGCGCGCCCGGGTGACCAGCACTCCGTTTACGACGCCGATCACCGCGCCCGCCGCGAGTCCACCGGCCAGGGCGGCGAAGGTTCCGTACGGCGAGAGCGCGGCGGCGGTGATCCCCCCGATGGCCAGGACGGAGCCAACGGACAGGTCAATGCCGCCCGTGAGGATCACCATCGTCATGCCCAGCGCCACGAACCCCAGCATGCTGTTCTGCCGCAGCACGTTCATCAGGTTCTCGGGCGTGGCGAACGCCTCGTAGCGAATCACGCCGAACACACACACGGCGATCAGCGCCACCATGGCCCCCTGCCGCTGCAGCAGCGACCCGGCCCGGGCGCGCAGCGCCGGCGTGGCCCTGGCGCTCCCCGCCACGGGCGGCTGCACGTCCATCGACGCCGGCGGAACGCTCAGCGTGGCGCCGCCCGTCTGCCCCTGGTGTTCCACTAGACCCGCCTCGGCAGTTGAAGGTAGACGGCAAAGAGGATGATGAGCGCCTTGAAGGCCAGCGCCCACGCGTAGGGAATCAGCAGCATGTTGAAGCTGGTGGCGATCACCTGCATGATCAGCGCGCCCACCACCGTGCCCAGCAGCGTGGCGCGCCCGCCGCTCAGCAGCGTGCCGCCCACCACCACCGCGGCAATGGCGTCCAGCTCCGCCCCCTGCCCGATCCGCGCGGCGGCGCTGGCCCCCAGCCGCGACGCCTCCACCAGCCCGGCCAGCGCGGCCAGCGCGCCGCTCATCACGTACACCGTGATCACCGTCCGCGTCACGGGCACGCCGGCCAGCCGTGCCGCCGCGGGGTTGCCGCCCGCCGCGAGCACGTAGCGGCCGAAAGGCGTGGAGCGCAGAACAAAGACGGCCAGCGCCACCACCGCCGCCGCGATCAGCACCTGCACCGGCACCGGGCCCACGTGGCCGCGGCCCAGCACCAGAAAACCGGGATCGTTGATGGTGATGAGCGCGCCGTCGCGGTTGATGATCTGCGCCAGTCCCCTTCCCGCCAGCAGCGTGGCAAGGGTGACGACGATCGCCTGCACCTTGAAGTACGAAACGAACGCCCCGTTCAGCAGCCCCACCGCGCACCCCGCCAGCAGCGCGAGGGGAATGGCGACCATCAGCCCCTGATCCACCGTGACGGCCGCGACCGCGGCGGAAATGGCCATCACCGACCCGACGGAGAGGTCAATGCCGCCGGTGGCGATCACCAGCGTCATTCCCACCGCCACCAGCAGGGTGACGGAAAGCTGAAAGAGGATGTTCCAGAAGTTGCTGGTAGTGGCGAAGTTGGGCGTGAACACCGCGTTCGCCAGCACCAGCACCACCAGCGCGACCACCGCGCCGCCCGTTGCGCCCATGGCGCCCCACCACCGGCCCATCGATCCCGCGCCGGCCGCGGGGCGCACGGCTGCCGTTGCTTGCGTCATGCGGTCTCCAGGGCCGGGGACGCGGCGGACGCGCTCCCCTCGGCCATTGCGTGGATGATGGACTGCTGCGAAATGCCGTCGCCGCGCAGCTCGGCCACGTTCTGGCCGTCCCGCAGCACCACCACGCGCGAGCTTCCCTCCACCAGTTCCTCCAGCTCCGACGAAATCATCAGCACGCCCAGCCCCGTGGCGGCCAGTTCGTTGATCAGCGCCTGGATCTCGCCCTTGGCGCCGATGTCGATGCCGCGGGTGGGCTCGTCCAGGATCAGCAGCTCGGGGTTCGTGCACAGCCAGCGGGCGAGCAGAACCTTCTGCTGGTTGCCGCCGGAGAGCTCACGGATCGGCTGCTCGGGGCTCGAGCACTTC
>NZ_DASVTX010000282.1:0-2279 GCF_036387355.1 Longimicrobium sp. | reverse complement strand
GGCACCGGGCACTTGGCACCGGGCACTTCTTTTATCGCGCGATCCCGATGCTGAAGCCTACGTGAAAGGTCAGCAGGTCGGTGTCGCTGCGGACGGGGTAGAGCGTGATGCTGCCGTCCGGGTTGTCTTCGATGTCGCCCTCGCGCAGGTACTCGGCGCGGCCGTTGTTGTGGTAGCGCACGCCCAGGTCCACTGACACGGGGCTGGGGCCGCCGCGCACGGGAATGTACAGCCCGGCCCCGCCGCCGTAGCTGAAGCTGCCGTCGCTGAAGTTGTTGGTGGTGAACGCGTCGTCGTCATCGTAGCCGATGTCGCTCACGGACGAGGACGTCCACAGCACCGAGTAGCCGGCGAACGCGTTGACGTACGGCTGAAGCCGGCCGTTCGGCACGCCGATCTGCGGGCCCACGCCGAACCAGGCGATGTTGTTGCTCGTGGTCAGGTCCACCAGCACGCGCCCGCCGATGGTGGGGCTCAGCGGGACGCGCTGGCTCTCGTAGCCGTAGACCAGAATGCCGGCGTCGGTGCGCAGCGCCAGCCAGCCGTCGCGGTCCAGCTTCTGGATGAAGTGCAGGTCGCCGCCAAACCCGCCGCGGACGTAGTCGCTGAACTCGCCCTGCGTGCGGGCCGCGGCCAGGCTGCCGCCCACGTAGCCGCCGGTGGGGATCTTTTCGCACTCGTAGCGTTCGCAGTCCCACACGTCCCAGTCGTCCTGGGCAGCGAGGGCGGGGGCGGCGAGCAGCAGGGCGGCCAGAGCAATCAGAGGGGTGCGCATGGGTTCCTCGCGCGTTCTTCGTGTCGATGAATGAGCGCCGGCGCTCGGCCGGACGCCTGCGCAGAGGGCAACCGGCGCGCCCCATCCCCCCGTTCGGCCATGTGGATGCGCGGCATGCGCTTAGCGGACCGGTGCCGGCGGGGGCGCGGCTTGGCCTGACCTCTGGAGGGGACAGCGGATGCTCCGCCGGGAGCACAGAACACAGAACCGTCGCGCGATCGCGGCAGGAGAACGTTGGATGGCGGTAGAAATGACGGGCCGGTACGCCGGCAACCTCAAGGTGGAACTGCGGCACGGCCCGTCCGGCGCGGAAATCCGCACGGCCGCGCCGGTGGACAACGCGGGCGATGGCAGCTCCTTCTCCCCCACGGACTTGCTGGCCGCATCGCTGGGCGCCTGCATGCTCACGGTGATGGCCATCTACGCCGAGCGGAACGGGATGTCGCTGGAGGGCTCGCGCTTTTCGCTGGAAAAGCACATGCGCGCCGATCCGCGCCGCGTGGATCGCATTCCCGTGACCCTGCACCTTCCTGCCGCGCTCACGGACGAGCAGCGCGAACGGCTGGAGCGGGTGGCGCTCACCTGCCCGGTGCACCGCAGCCTCCTTCCGGAAATCAGCAAGGACGTCACGTTCGTGTACGAGTGATCCGGGCGGGTACGGTGGATGACGGACAAGGGAGCCTCGCGTGAGTTGCGGGGCTCTTTTCTGTCTCCTGATCGGCATCGGCAGACTCCTGCGGCCGGTTCACGCGTATGACGTGGGGAGTCCGGCGCGGGGACAGCGCGGCGCGGGAGCGCGGCCGGAGAGATGCTGGAACGGGTGGATGTAGCAGGATTCATCCGGCAACCCTGGGTGTGACGCGGGGCGGAGATGGGCGTCAGTAGCGCAACGGTGCGGATCGAAGCCTCGATCGGCGCAGGCGAAGCAGACACACCCTCCCAACGACACCCGACCATGATCCGGAACGCCAAGCTGTTTCTTCCCCTGATGGCCGCCGCGGCGCTCGCCGCCTGCGACGGCGGCACGTCCACCGACCAGGCGCGCATCTCCATCCGCCTGACCGACGCTCCGGCCGACGTCCGCGAAGCGTGGGTGCGAATCGACCGCATCTACCTGCAGGGGGGCGAAAAGGCCGACAGCTCCGCCGCCGGCCGCGGCGGGCGCGTGGACCTGACCACCAACCGCACCGACTGGGTGAACCTGCTCACCCTGTCCGGCGGGCGCACCGCGGAACTGGTGAACGGCGCCACGGTGCCGGCCGGCCGCTACTCGGAGCTGCGCTTCGTGGTGTGCGAGGCGTACGTCGTCACCAACAGCGGCGACGTGTTCGCCTCGGACGGCGCGCAGCTTCCCGCGGGCGTGGCCGCCTCCAAGGGCCGCCTGAACATCCCCTCCGCCTGCTCCAGCGGCGTCAAGGTCAAGTTCCCGTCCGGCGACGACGCGGTAAACCTGGAGAGCGAGTCCACCATCCTGACCGTGGACTTTGACGTGAGCCAGAGCCTG
>NZ_DASVTX010000281.1:0-17720 GCF_036387355.1 Longimicrobium sp. | reverse complement strand
TTCGAGGAGGATTCTCCGCTGGCAGCCAGCGGCGGAAAGGCACGCGTGCTGGCCGGGTGGAATCTTCCCCGCCCCGCGCTGCTGGTGGGTGATGGCGCAACGGACCGGGAGGCGCGCCCGGCGGTGGATGCGTTCGCCGCGTACATGGGCGTGGAGTTTCGCCCCGCCGTGGCGGACGGCGCCGACCACGTGCTGCGTGAGGAAAGCCTCGCGCCCGTCCTGTCCCTCGCCTGCAGCGCCGAGGACCGTGCGCGTCTGGCGGATTCCGGGTGGGCGCCGCTCCTGGCCCGAGGCGACGGCCTGCTGCGCGGCTGAGGGGCTTGGGGGCGAATGAATTCGCCGCAACAACGGCGGAAAGTCCCCCCAAACAGACGGGGGGACTTCACCTGCACAGGGTGGGATGGTTGGGTGCGTGGAGGCGGGATCGCGCAACTCAGGCGCTGCTGTGCGAGTGAACTCGCCGCAACAACCGCTGAAAGCCTCACGATACTGCCGTGAGGCTGGCACCTGCGCCGCGAACCAGGTAAGTGCCGGACGCGGCGCTCGCAACGGGGGTCTCCCTCTTCTCCCGCGACAGCCGGGGTGCAGAGGGCCGTTCCGAATGCGCGGGACCATTCAAAGCGCACCGCTGTCGCCGGGTTATCCCCTCGGCAGGTTTGTCCGCACGGGCGGAGGGGACGCGGTGAAATTCTCCCCTCTCCGTGCGGCAGTTTGCACGGGGAGGGGTCGGGGGTGGGGCCCGCGGGGCCCGGCGACACGCGCCGATCCATCCTTCGCGCCGAACCATCCGACGTGCACTCAGCACTCAGCACTCAGCACTCACGCACTCACGCACTCACGCACTCCAAGCCCTCATGCACGTGCATCTTCCCGCGCCGGCGGAGTTCGGGCGGTTCTTTCTTCCGGGGCCCACCGAGGTGCACCCCGACGTGCTCGCCGCCATGACGCGCCCCGTGATCGGGCACCGCGGCAGCGAGATGTCGGCGCTCCTGGCGGCGTGCGACCCCGTGCTGCGCGACGTATTCCGCACCTCGCGGCCGGTGTACGTCGCGTCCTCCTCCGCCACCGGGCTGATGGAGGGCGCCGTCCGCAACGCCGTGCGCACCCGCGCGCTGTCCCTCGTAAACGGGGCGTTCAGCGCGCGCTTCCGAGACCTGGTGGACGACTGCGGGCGCGAGGTGGAGATGTACGACGTGGAACTCGGCCGCGCGCACGATCCCGAGGAGGTCTACACGCGCCTCCGTGACGGCAAGTGCGATGCGGTCACCGTCGTCCACTCCGAAACGTCCACCGGCGTCCTCAACCCGCTTCCCGCCATCGCTGAGGCGGTCCGCCGGGCGGAGGCGGAGAGCGGGCAGGAGATCCTGCTGCTGGTCGATGGCGTGACCAGCGTCGCCGGCATGCTCGTGGAAACCGAGGCGTGGGGGCTGGACTTTCTGCTCACGGGATCGCAGAAGGCGTTCGCCCTGCCGCCGGGGCTGGCATTCGGCACGGCGTCGGAGCGCACCATCGCCCGGGCGATGACCCTTCGCGGGCGCGGCCAGTACTTTGACCTCATGGAGTACGAGGCGTACGCCGCGAAGAACCAGACGCCCACCACGCCCGCCGTCTCCCTGATCTACGCCCTCGCGGAGCAGTGCGCACGCATCGGTGCAGAGGGCGTGGAGGCGCGCGCGGAGCGGCACTGGCGCATGGCCGGGCGCGCATGGGAGTGGGTGATGGACCGCGGCCCGCGCTGGGGCCTCTCTCTCTTTGCGCCGGAGGGCGCACGCTCGCCCACCGTCACCACCATCGCGGTGAACGGCGCCATGGCGGCCACGAGCATCTGCGCCGAAATGACCGCGCGCGGGTGGACGCTGGGCACGGGCTACGGCTCGCTCAAGGACACCACATTCCGAATCGGCCACATGGGAGACCACACGGTGGATGAACTGGACCTTCTCCTCGCGGCCCTGGAAGAGGTGCTGGGATGACGCAGCGCCGTTTTCGCGTCCTGGTGACGGACGAGATCGACCCGGAGGGCGTCGGCATCCTGCGCGCCCATCCAGACATCGAAGTGGTGGAAAAGCCCACCCGCCCGCTCCCCGAGGTGCTGCAGGAGATCGGCACCTTTGACGCCTTCATCGGGCGCAGCGCCACGCGGGTCACGCGCGAGTTTCTGCAGGCGGGCGAGCGGCTGCGCGTCATCGGGCGCGCGGGGGTGGGGGTGGACAACGTGGACCTGGCGACCGCGACGGAGCTGGGCATCGCCGTCATCAACGCGCCGGGCGGCAACACGGTTTCCGTGGCGGAACTGGCGTTCGGCGTGCTGATCGGGCTGGCGCGGCACGTCCCGATCGCGGCGGAAAGCATGCGGGCCGGGCGCTGGGAGCGGAGCCGGCTGGGCGGCATCGAGCTGCGCGGCAAGACGATGGCCATCGTGGGCGTCGGCCGTATCGGCGGAGAGATGGCGCGGCGCGCGCGGGCGTTCGGCATGCACGTGCTCGGCTACGATCCGTACATCGCCCCGCCCCGCTTCGAGGAGCTGGGGATTGAACGGGTGGAGCGGCTGAACGAGGCGCTGGAGCGCGCGGACGTGCTGACGGTGCACGTTCCGCTCAACAACGAGACGCGCGGGATGATCGGCGCGGCGGAACTGTCGCGGATGGGGCGGCAGGCGTTCGTTCTCAACCTGGCGCGCGGCGGCGTGGTGGCGGAGGACGCACTGGCGGACGCGCTCGCATCCGGCCGCATCGCCGGCGCCGCCGTGGACGCGTTCGACACCGAACCGCTCCCCGCGGACTCGCCGCTGCGCACCGTCCCCAACCTGATCCTGACGCCGCACCTGGGCGCGTCCACTACGGATGCGCAGCGCAACGTGGCCGTGGAGGCGTGCGAGGCGGTGCGCGACGCGCTGGTGACGGGCGACCTGAGCGCGGCGATGAACTCGTCCGGCGTGGGCGGTGCGGCTACGCGCGAACTGCGCCCGCTGCTTCTGCTTGCGGACCGGCTCGGCCGGCTGGGGCGCGCGCTGGTGCCCGGCGCGCTCAGCTCGCTGGAGGTGCGCTACACGGGGCCGAGGGAAAACGCCCCGCGGCCGCTGCTGCTTTCCGCGCTGCAGGGGGCGCTGCGCGACGTGGTGGAGCGCCGCGCCATCAACCTGGTGAACGCGCAGCACGTGGCGGCGGAGCGCGGCATTGAGACGGCGTGGGCGTACGTGGAGCCGCGGGGCGAGCAGGGGGAGGAGATCGAACTGCGGCTGGAGGGCGGCGAGCGCAGTATTCGCGTGGGCGGCGCGCTGCTGGGCGAAACGCACGGCCGCATCATCCGCATCGGTGCGTTCCGCGTGGACGTGGCGCCCCGCGGGGTGATGATGGTGATCCGCAACCGCGACGTTCCCGGCGTGATCGGCCGGGTGGGGACGCTGCTGGGTGAGGCGGGGGTGAACATCGCCGAGTACCACCAGGCGCGACTGCAGATCGGCGGCGAAGCCCTGGCCGCCGTCTCCGTCGACAGCCGGGTTCCGCCCGACGTGGTGGACGCGCTCTGCACGCTCTCGGAGATTCTCGAGGTGCGTCAGGTGGAGATGGAGTAAACCGAAGTGCGTGAGTGCTGGGTGCGTGAGTGCGGGGGGCGCTGAGTGCTGGGTAAATCAATGCTCGTATCCTCTGCCCTGCTGAGCGAGTGAACTCGCCGCAACAACCGCTGAAAGCCTCACGATACAACTGTGAGGCTGCACTGGCGGAGTACGGAGATCGGCGCCGAACTCGACGTTACGCCGAACGGCTCCCCTCTCCCGCGGAGCGGGTGGAGGGGGCTGGGGGGAGGGGGCCTCCGTCGGCCGGATCGGCACCATCCGAAGCGCACCACCAAAGCAGTTCTCCCCTCTCCGTGCGTCTGTTTGCACGGGGAGGGGCCGGGGGAGGGGCCCAAAGCCGGACGAACGAAACCCGTCCCGGATCGCAGTCCCGATCGAGCAATCCCGGCGCATTCCTTGCCTGTGTGCCGCACGAAGTCCGCATCCACATCCACACGAAAAGCAATGGGCATCCGGCACTGGCTCCGGCTACGGTCCGCGGAAGACGATGGCGAAGACCATCCGCCGCACACCTCGATCTTTCACAAGATCTTCGGCCGCGAAACACCCACGCCCCGCGCCCTGGGCGAGTTTGACCAGAAGACGTATCCCGGCGAGCTGCAGGAACTCCTGCGCCGCCGCACCGACGTGGCCGAGGAGCTGATGGAGATGGAGCTCCTTACCCGCGACGCGCGCGTCGCCGCCATTCCGCAGCTGCGCGAACTGCTGCGCCGGTACCCGCACCCGCTGGTGTACGAGACCCTCATCCACGCCTACGTGGACGCCGGGCGCTGGGACGAAGCCCGCGGCGCCGCCTTTGCCGCCCGCGAGCGCCGCAACGAGGTCACCCGGTCCGCGTATTCCGAGATCCGCGCCGAGGTGGACCGGCTGAACGAATGGACGCCGGAGGACGTGGACGCCCTGCGCGCCGAACGCGAAGCCGCCGCGCCCCGCGCCTGACGCCCGCACGCGCCGACGTCCTCCGCCGGTGCAGGGGGACGGAAGATGATGGAGCACAAAGCCCCGCCCGGCACGTCCGGACGGGGCTTTGGGTTCCGCGGATGGCGCGAAAAGGACAGAGGCAACAAAGAACCTTGCCCCGCGGCCCACTGCACGCCTATCGTGCGCCATCCCGCTCCACCCACACCGCGCGCGCGGCCCCGTACGTCCGTCCCGCGGCGGCTCCGTACGGCAGTCACACCGGCCGCACCTCCCCGCGCGCACCACACCTCTCCCACACGCCCCATGCGCCGAACTCCCCTGCACACCCTGCTGTTCCTGCTCGCCCTGCTGTTCGCGGCCGCCCCGGCCTTTGCGCAGGACACGGGCGGCGTGTCCGGCACGCTGCGCGACATTTCCACCGGCCTCCCGTTGCGCGGCGCCACCGTGCAGGCGATGGGCCCCGGCGGGCAGGTAGCCGGCTCGGCCACCACCGGCGCCAACGGGGTATACACCATCCGCAACCTGCCCGCGGGCGAGTACGATCTGGTAATCACCGGGCCGGAGATGGCGGAGCGGCGCGTGGCCGTGCAGGTGCGCGCCGGCCAGACGTCGCGGGTGGATTCGCAGCTGGCGTCCAGCAACCTGCGGCTGGATCCCGTCGTGGTTTCCGCCTCCAAGCGCCCGGAAAAGGCCGTGGACGCCCCGGCCCGGGTGGAAGTGGTGTCGCTGGCCGAAATCCAGGCGCGGCCCACCACCACCCCCGCCGACCACCTTCGCGGCGTGGCCGGCGTGGACGTGGCACCCACGGGGCTGCAGTCCAGCAACGTGGTGGCGCGCGGCTTCAACAACATCTTTTCCGGCGCGCTGCACGCCCTCACCGACAACCGCATCGCGGGCGTGCCCTCGCTGCGGGTGAACTTTCTTCACTTCGCCGCCAACAACAACGACGACATCGCCCGCATGGAGGTGGTGCTGGGCCCCGGCGCGGCCCTGTACGGGCCCAATACGGCCAACGGCATCCTGCACATCATCACCCGCTCGCCGCTTGACGACCAGAGCACCTCGGTGAGCGTGGGCGGCGGCGGGCAGGGGCTCATGCAGGGCGACTTTCGCGTGTCGCGGCTGGTGACGCCCAATCTGGGCTTCAAGGTGTCGGGCCAGTTTCTTCAGGCCGACGAGTGGGAGTACACGGACCCGGCGGAAACGGCGGAGCAGCAGAAGTTCGCCAGCAACCTGTCGTTCTACCGCGCCGACCTCATGCGCGCCTCGGGCATCACGCAGGCCCAGGCCGACGAGCGCATCGCGCGCATCGGCGACCGCGACTTCCAGATCCGCCGGTGGGGCGGCGAAGCCCGCGCCGACTGGCGCTTTCGCCCGGACGCCACGGCGGTCCTGAGCGCCGGCAGCACCACCTCCAACAACGGCATCGAGCTCACCGGCCTGGGCGCCGCGCAGGTGCGTGACTGGCGCTACACCTACTACCAGGCGCGCACCACGTGGGGCCGCCTTTTCGCGCAGGCGTACCTGAACCAGAGCGACGCGGGCGACACCTTTCTGCTTCGCAACGGCGCTCCCATCAGCGACCGGTCGCGCCTTCTGGTGGGCCAGCTTCAGCACGGGGCCAGCATGATGGCAGGGCGGCAGCGCTTTACCTACGGCGCCGACTACCTGCTCACCACACCCGTCACCGCGGGCACCATCAACGGGTGGTACGAGGACCGCGACGAAACGCGCGAGTTCGGCGGCTACCTGCAGTCCGAGACGGACCTGAGCCCCCGCCTGGAACTGGTGCTGGCGGGGCGCGTGGACACGCACTCCGCCCTTCCGGACCCCGTCTTTTCACCCCGCGCCGCGCTGGTGTTCAAGCCCCGCGAGGGGCAGGCGTTCCGCCTGAGCTACAACCGCGCGTTCAGCACGCCCAGCAGCATCAACCAGTTCCTGGACCTGGGCTCCACCGTGCCCAACGCCGACCTGGCGCGCCTGGGGTACAGCCTGCGCATTCAGGGTACGGGCGCGGACGGGTTCAGCTTTCGCGGCGCGGACGGCGGGTACCAGGTGCGGTCGCCGTTCACCCCCGCCGCGCTCGGCGGGCCGGGGACGCTGCTGCCCGCCACCTCCGCCACGCTCATGCCGCTGGCAGTGGGCGTTCTGGCGCAGCGCGCCGCCGCGGGGGGCACGCCGCTTCCCGCGCAGCTCGTGGCGTACCTGGGAACACTGCGGCCCACGGCGGCGCAGGTGGGGCTCAACTACCTGGACGTGGCGTCGGGAACCACCGGCGCCCTCAGCTCGCTGACCCTGAACGACATCGAGCCCATCCGCGAATCGCCCAGCACCACACTGGAGGCCGGCTACAAGGGGCTGATCGCCGACCGCTTCGTGCTGGCCGCGGATCTGTGGTGGTCGCGCAAGGAGTCGCTGGTGACGCCGCTCACCATCCAGACCCCGCTGCTGCTGCTGAACGGCCCGCAGCTGGGGGCCTACCTGGTGCCGCGCCTGATGGCGGACCTGGGGATGTCCCAGGCGCAGGCCACCGCCACCGCCGCCTCGCTGGTGGGCAGCGCGACCACGCCGGGCTTGGCCACCATTCCCGTGGGCGTAATCTCGTCCGCGGACGTGGACGCGAACGGCGGGCAGCTGCTGGTGACGTACGTGAACGTGGACGAGTCCATTGACCTGTGGGGCACGGATCTCTCGGCCAAGGCGCTGGTGAACAGCCACTGGTCCCTGGGCAGCACGGTGTCGTTCGCCAACCACGACCGGTTCAACACGGCCAACGCCGGGCTGGTGACGCTCAACGCGCCGCGGTGGAAAGGCTCGTTCTCAGTGGACTACGACCGTCCCGTGGGGGCGTTCGGGCAGCTGCGGATGCGCTACAGCGACGCCTTCCCCGTCAACTCGGGCGTGTACGTGGGCACGGCCTGCGCGGGCGCCACCGGCCCGCTGGTGGAAGAGTGCGTGCACGCCAGCACCCTGCTGGACCTGAACCTGGGCTACCGGGTTCCCAGCGTGCGGGGCACCACGCTCAACGTTGCCGTCAGCAACCTGTTGGACCACGACTACCGTCCCTTCCCCGGCGTGCCCGTCATGGGCCGCATGGTCATCGCGCGGGTCAAGTACGAATTCTGACCGGCGGAGTCGCCCCGCGACATCGAGGCGGGAGAGCCGGTTCGGCTCTCCCGCCTCGGCGCTTCTGGTGAAACGGTTGGGGCGGTGGATGGCGGATGCGGATGACCGGGAACCGGCGGAGGCCAGCAGCGGATCCGCACGCCGGCGCAGAAGCCGCCGGAACAGGTGTCGCCGGGTACGCTCCCTGCTCTTCATCCGCACAGGCACCCTCGCCCGCGCCGCGGGCCACCGCCTTCCCGACGCGCCCGGAGCGCCCCATGTCCGACGTTCATCCCAGGTCCCTTCCCTCTTCCGCCGACGACCTCGTCCTGCGCGACCTGTCGCACGCGGCGGACGCGTACCGTTCGGCGCGCGCGGAATGGAGCGAACGCGCCGAACGGGCCGAAGCGGAAGCCGCCACGCAGCGAGGCATCGCCGAACGGCAGCGCCGGCGCGCGGAGTGCCTGGAAGGGTCCCTGAAAGAGATCCACGGCGCGCTCTTCGGCGGCGACGTGTACCGCCTGATCCTGCAGGCGTGCCTTACGATGACGGATGCGGAGCGCGGCGCCTACGTCACCTCCGGCGCCGCGGGCGAGCTGCGGGTGCGCGCCTCGCTGGGCCTGCGCGAGCACGAGGAGCCGGCGCCCTCGCCGTACCTGGAAGCGCTCGCCCGGCGCGTGCTGGAAAGCGGCGAAACGCTGGTCTGCAACGCGGCGGGCGGCGTGGCGGGCCTGCCCGCGCCCGGCCCGGGTGAGCGGTTCAGGGGATTCGTCGCCGCGCCCGTGCTGCTGATGGCGGACGTGAGCGGCGTGGTGATCGCCGCGGACCGCCGCTCGGGCGAGTTCGACAAGGAAGACGTGGATTCGCTGCTGGCCGTGGGGAGCCAGGCCGCGGTGGCCGTGCGCAACCGCAGGCTGGAGCGCGAGCTTCAGCACGCCTACCTGTCTACGGTGAGCATGCTGGCCGACGCCGTGGAGGCCAAGGACCCCTCCACGCACGGGCACTGCGAAATGGCGTCGCGGTACGCGCGGATGGTGGCGGAGCGGATGGGGCTGGGGCCGTACGACTTGGCGGTCGTGTGCTATTCGGCCCTGCTGCACGACGTGGGCAAGATCGGCGTGAGCGACGGCGTGCTGAACAAGCCGGGGCCGCTGCTGCCGGAAGAGGTGCAGCTCGTGCGCGCCCACGTGCGGGTGGGCCACGACCTGCTGCGCGGCGTTCCCGCGCTGGCCGCCGTGGCCGACGTGGTTCTGCACCACCACGAGTGGTACGACGGCACCGGGTATCCGGACGGGCTGCGCGGCGAGCAGATCCACCTGGCCGCGCGCATCGTGTCGGCGGTGGACGCGTACTGCGCCATGGTGGCGCGCCGCAGCTACAAGGAGGCGTTCACGGAAGAGGTCGCGCGCGCCGAGCTGCGGCGCGGGTCCGGGACGCAGTTCGACCCCGCGGTAGTGGAGGTGCTTCTGCAGGTGCTGGACGATCCCCGCGCCGCCGATGCAGACGACGACTACGACGCGGAGTGCGGGCTGCTGCCGGAGTTCGTCCTGCTGACCGGGGGCGACACCGCGCTCCGCTAGGCCGCGAGCGTCCGCCGGGTGCAGGCTCAAAGACCGCGTGAACGAGGCGGCATCGCTCGCTCTCTCCCGGTGATCCACATCATTCCCCGTGCGCCTCGTCCTCCCCGCCCAGCAGGGTGCGGAGCGAGCGCTCGCGGTGCTCCAGAAAGTCGCGCGTCACGCGGTAGGCATCCGTTTCCTCGTACTCCGTTTCCCTGATCCCGTCCTCGTCGAACCGGTAGATGCGCGCCTCCGGATACGCCAGCAGAATGGGCGAGTGCGTGGCGATCACGATCTGCGACCCGCGGCGCACCAGCCCGTGGAGCACGGTGAGCAGCGCCATTTGCCGCAGCGGAGAAAGCGCCGTCTCCGGTTCGTCCAGCAGATACACACCGCCGCCGGACAGCCGGTTGCTCAGCAGGGCCAGCATGGCCTCCCCGTGCGACTGCTGGTGCAGCGAGCGGCCGCCTCCGTAACGCCGGTTCAGCGGCCGGTAGCCCGTCATGGTCACCCCGCTCCACCGCTTCGCCTCGCGCGCGATCGCGTCCATCTCCTCATCCTGCCGGTCCACCTCGGTGGCCAGGTTGAACAGCCCCTCCGTCCGCACAAAGAAGCCGTCCCCCGCCGTGCCGCCCAGCGGCACCAGTTCCAGCGCCTCGTGCAGGGAGGACGAAGAGCGGGCCACCGTCTCAAAGCGCAGGTCCGCCGATCCGCCCTCCGGATTGAAGCCGAGCAGCACGGCGAGCGCCTCCAGGATGGTGCTCTTTCCCGTGCCGTTCTCCCCCGCAAAGAACGTGATTCCGCGCTCCATCCGCAGCCGCTCCACCTGCTGCACCGCGGCCAGGTGAAATGGATACTCGGAGGAACGCGAAGCCACCCCGGGCCGCAGTCGAAGGCTCTGTACGAAAGGGATCGCGGTTTTCACGTCGGTACGGTACGGGAGGATGGGTGGCGTGAAGGCGCCTGCGCGCCGCGAGTCGCGTGCCGCCACGGAACGCCGCGGGTCCGGACCGAACGGGTGGAGGGATCGGGGCGGGTGCGCAGCCACCCCGTCCCGCCACTTGCACGCACTATCTTTTCCGGTTAGAATTTATGCGAGCGCTCATCCATCGCAGGCCTGACGATTCCGGACGAAGCCCACGCTTTCGCCCGGGAGATCCTCCTTTGTCCCAGACACACCCGACCCGTCATGCACATGTGGAAGAACGCCGCCCCCGCGGCATTTCTCGCCGCGCTCGCGGCCTGCGCCGACCAGAGCAGCCAGCCCACCCTCGCCCTTCCCGATGCCGTCCCGGCCGCGTCGGCGTCGCAGGCGCGCGTCGTGGAAGGCGAGTACATCGTGACTTTCAAGCCCGCCGTCTCCGACGTCCGGGGCGAGGCCGCCGCCCTGGTGCGCGCCCATGGCGGCACCCTGGGCCACACGTACCACCACGTCCTGCGGGGCTTTTCCGCGCGGTTCTCCGCGCAGGCCGCGGCGGCCCTGCTGCGCAACCCGCGCGTGGAAAGCGTCGGGCCCGTCACCGTGGGCGAGGCCTCGTACACCCAGACCAGCGCGCCGTGGGGGCTGGACCGCATTGACCAGGTGTCGCTCCCGCTCAGCACCACGTTCATGACCGTGGGCGGCTACTACGGCAACACCACCCACATCTACGTGATCGACACGGGGATCCGCGCCAGCCACGCCGACTTTGCGTCCATGGCGAGCGCCGGCTACGACGCGCGTCCTTCCGACTGGCGCAACGGCCTGCCGGCGGGTTCGGACTGCCACGGCCACGGTACGCACGTCGCCGCCACAACCGCCTCCACCACCTACGGGGTGAACAAGGAGGAGGTGCAGGTGATCGGCGTCAAGGTGAACATCGAGTGCTCCCCCAGCGTGAACTCGTCCGACGCAGTGGCGGGGATGGACTGGGTGGCGGCGCAGAAGGCGGCCAGCCCCGGAACGCCGATGGTGGCCAACATCAGCCTGGGGTGGAGCGGCGGAGACAGCTACATCGACACGGGCGTGACCAATCTGATCAACAGCGGCGTGGCCGTGGTGGTCGCGGCGGGCAACAACAACTACAACGCCTGCAACGACTCCCCCTCGCGCGTGGCGGCCGCCGTAACCGTGGGTGCCACCACCACGTCCGACGCGCGCGCCTCGTTCTCCAACTGGGGCAGCTGCGTTGACCTGTTCGCGCCGGGCAACAACATCACCTCCGCCTCGTACGCGAGTGACTACGGCTCGGCGGTCATGAGCGGAACCTCCATGGCGGCTCCGCACGTGACCGGCGTGGCCGCCCTGTACCTGCGCAAGGCGGGGGGCGGCGCCTCGCCCGCGGCGGTGCACAAGGCGCTGGTGGACAACGCGTCCGTGAACAAGCTGTCCAGCATTGGCACGGGCTCGCCCAACCGCCTGCTGTACACGCGGAACATGATGGTGAACGTCACCCTGAGCGGCCCCACGACGGTGACCGCCCCCGGGTGGTACACCTTCAGCGCCAGTGGAAGTGGCGGCGCGTCGCCGTACACGTACTCGTGGGGGGGCGCCGGCTCCGGCACCAGCACCGTCACCTCCGCGTACATCCCGTCGGGCGGCGCCAGCGTCGTCGTGTACATCACCGACGCGGGCGGAATGACGTTCGGGACCAGCCGGTACGTCACCGTGAGTTCCGGATCCGGCGGCGGCGGCGGACCGAACGATCCGCTCTGATCCGGACGGCGCGGGGAGATCCCACTCCACCGTAAAAGATGACGAACGGGGCCTCCGCATCCATCTGCGGAGGCCCCGTTTCGCGATACAGGTTGCTTCGGATGCCAGATCAGGAGTCGCATCCGGGGCAGGGACGACGGTGCGGAGCATTCGTCCTGGCCCACGTCCCTGCCTGGAATGATTCGCGGCGAACCGTGTCCGTGAACGGCATCGGACACGAAATCCCCTGCCGGCAGAGAGCCCGCCGGATTCATCTCGGAAACTGCGGCGACGGAGCCATGATGCGCGCCCCGTTCATGAAACTCATGCGCAACGAAAACGGCCCCGCCGCTCGAGTGAGCAGCGGGGCCGTAGATCGTTGTACCGCAACAACGGAGGCGGAGGGACTCGAACCCCCAAAGGCTTGCGCCCGCCGCATTTCGAGTGCGGTGCCTTACCAATTAGACTACGCCTCCAACGAGATTTCCGACTTTTCAGTCGGGACGGCCGGATTTGAACCGGCGACCCCTCGCTCCCGAAGCGAGTGCTCTACCGGGCTGAGCCACGTCCCGAAGTTCCTACGGAGCGGACCGGGTGGGATTCGAACCCACGAGGGCTGTTAACCCCACACGATTTCCAATCGTGCTCCTTAAGCCGCTCGGACACCGGTCCAAGACGGAGCGGAGAGGGCGGGATTCGAACCCGCGTCTGCCTTTTGGACAGGACGGTTTAGCAAACCGTTGGTTTTAGCCACTCACCCACCTCTCCATCAACGCGCGCATGCGTCAGCCCACATCATGCGGCGCAGTTGCCCCCCCAGGGATCGAACCTGGACTTTCCTGAGTCAGAGTCAGGCGTGTTGCCAATTACACCAGAGGGCAATCATACAAACCCGGATTTTCAATAGAGCGGGAGACGGGGCTCGAACCCGCGACCCTCAGCTTGGGAAGCTGATGCTCTACCAACTGAGCTACTCCCGCGCTCGGACAGCGAAGATAATCGCCCCGCGACCGAATTTCAACCTCGGTTCGACCAGAGCCACCGGTCGGATTTGAACCGACGACCGCTCGATTACGAATCGA
The DNA here is from genome assembly GCF_036387355.1 of Longimicrobium sp. Classification (GTDB taxonomy): domain Bacteria; phylum Gemmatimonadota; class Gemmatimonadetes; order Longimicrobiales; family Longimicrobiaceae; genus Longimicrobium. The sequence continues at coordinate 4,802 of NZ_DASVTX010000281.1, read as the reverse complement.
GTGCTCTACCCCTGAGCTACGGTGGCGGTCGAAGTGGAGCTGAGGGGAATCGAACCCCTGACCTCTGCAGTGCGATTGCAGCGCTCTCCCAACTGAGCTACGGCCCCGGCGACGCACGAGTGGGCGGTACAAGACTCGAACTTGTGACCTCCACGATGTCAACGTGGCGCTCTAACCAACTGAGCTAACCGCCCAAAGTGGTGAGGGTAGGATTCGAACCTACGTAGGGCGAAGCCCGGCAGATTTACAGTCTGCTGCCATTAGCCACTCGGCCACCTCACCGCTTTACAACCCGCGTACCAATGGAGCCGAGGGGAATCGAACCCCTGACCTCTTGAATGCCATTCAAGCGCTCTCCCAACTGAGCTACGGCCCCAGGATCGCCACACTCAAGGGCGACGCCAACCCATGTTTTCAATCCCCAAAGCGGGGCCGACGGGACTCGAACCCGCGACCTCCGGAGTGACAGTCCGGCACTCTAACCGACTGAGCTACGGCCCCTTTTGCGTTTGACTTGTATTCCGGAGTCTGCTCTCCGGCCCGGCGAAGCGGGCAACCGGACTCGAACCGGCGACCTCAACCTTGGCAAGGTTGCGCTCTACCAACTGAGCTATGCCCGCGTTTGTTGCTGACCCGACGCTCCCACGGGGAATCGAACCCCGCTCTCAACCTTGAAAGGGTCGTGTCCTAACCGATAGACGATGGGAGCCCACCTCTCAAGCTCGCGATGGGACTCGAACCCATGACCTCTTCCTTACCAAGGAAGTGCTCTGCCGGCTGAGCTACGCGAGCATCCAGTTCAGTCCGCCACAGGGGCGGGCATCCTTGGGCCCCGGGAGCGCCGAAGCGCTCCGCGAGAGCAGGCCAGGAGGGACTCGAACCCCCAACCGCCGGTTTTGGAGACCGGTGCTCTACCAATTGAGCTACTGACCTACGGCCGATCAGGTGGCCAGGGAGGGAATCGAACCCCCGACACTGCGATTTTCAGTCGCATGCTCTACCAACTGAGCTACCTGGCCCTGCAACCTTGCTTCCCCAACAAAAAGCCGCCCGACTTCGGCGGCGGGGCCCGGCATAGCGGGGGCGGGATTCGAACCCGCGACCTTCGGGTTATGAGCCCGACGAGCTACCAGGCTGCTCCACCCCGCGGCAAGGACGGAGAATGTAAGGCCTGAGCCTCACCGCGTCAACCCCCTTCCGCAAACTTCTTTGGGCGGAGGCGCCGCGCTTCGCCGTTCCGTCCTGACCGGCGAAGGCCACTAACATATCCCGATCCCCGGATTGTTCAAGTCCTTGACACCGTGTTTCCACGGCGTTACCGCGGGCTCAGTTCAGGAACCGCCCCTCGTCGGCCAGCTGGCGCAGCAGGTCGCCGCGCTCGTTTTCCGCATCGGCCAGGCGGCGCAGCTCGGGGGTGGCGGCGTGGCGCGCCCCGCACGATCCGCATCCCAGAAAGCGCTCGTCCCACATCCACTGCTCCGTCCAGGTGCCGGTGCACTCGGCCGCCACGTGGCGCAGCGCGGCTTCCGGCCGGGGCTCGTCCTGCTGCACCTCCAGCGTGGGCTCGAAGTGGCAGGCAAAGCAGGTGACCGTGTGGGGCAGGCTGATGCGGGTTCCCGCGCCGATGCGCAGATGGCGGCCGCAGCGCGGGCACATGCCCACGAACCAGCGCACGCGGTATCGCCCCGTCCAGAACTCGTGCGCCAGCCAGGCGCCGGTGCACACGCACAGCACCGGCCACGGGTAGTGCGGCGGAAGCCAGAAAGAGGGCGCCGCCAGCAGCCAACAGACCGTGAGCGACACCAGCGTCTTGGCGGCGCGCGCGGGCAGCGGCTGGTACACCAGCCCCACCCGCGCCGGGGCGGGCGGGTAGGCCGGCAGAATCATCTGTACGGGCGGTGCTTCCGTGCGTCCGTTCATCGCGCTCCCTCCGCGGCTCCACGGGTCCAGGAGCAATTTAGGAACCCGCGGCGCCAACCTCCACCCCCAGGTGCGCCGGGGTGCCGCACGTCACGCGTCCGCAACATGGCGGAACGGGGACGGGGTCCCGCACAGCCGTCCGGGAGCCCGTCCGCCATCCAACCTGTGTACACGAAGCTCAGCGGCCCAGGCGCATCAGCAGGCGCTCGCGGCGGACGCGGACGAGGTGCGTCATCCTCGCGCCTGCCCTCGAGTGCACGCTTCACACGGCCGAGCCGGACGCCCGCGGGCCGAACTTCGCGCTGGCGCGGGGCGTGAGGTCGCCGCCGCCTCCGATCTGCTTGAGCAGCCCCGTCGCGGCGATGATTTCTTCCGGCGCGGCCCCGGCCATGGCGTCGCGGATAATGCGGGCGTGGGCGGGAAAGAGGATGTCCATCAGCGCCCTTCCCTGCTCCGTCAGTTCGCCGAAGATCACGCGCCGGTCCTCGTCCGAGGGGCGGCGCACAACGTACCCCTGCTCCTCGAGCTTCTTGATGACGTAGGTCAGGCTGCCGCACTGCATCAGCACCTTGGACGCGATCTCGCCCAGGGGTGTAGGCCCCTTGCTGTACATCACCTCCAGCACGCCGAACTCGGTGGGGGTGAGCCCGTGCTCCGCCGTGTGGCGCGCGAGCCTGCGCTGCACCGTGTGCAGCGCCCGGTGCGCGACGACCCAGAGCTTCAGTGCGGCGGAGGTTTCGGCGTCCATGGTCCAGCTGCTCGTTTGCTGAGGATTACTTGGTTCATCACCGGTCGACGCTCCAACGACGGCGCCCTCCGCCGCGGTGCGGAGGAGGGCGCCGGGAACGCCGGTGGCCGGAAAGGGTCAGAGTTCGGCCTGCACGGGAACGCGGTTGGTGTTGGCGTCGTGGAACAGGAAGCCCTGCGTGTAGTGCACCCCCAGCCGCTTGACGGCCTCGTACTCCTCTTCGCGCTCCACGCCCTCGGCGATCACCTTGATGCCGTGGTCATTGGCGAACTGCACCATGGTTTCCACCAGGTTCTGCTTCATGAAGTTCGCGTCGATCCCGCTGATGAGCGAGATGTCGAGCTTGATGAAGTCGGGCTCCAGGTTGGCGATGCTCCCCAGCCCGGCGTAGCCGCTCCCGGCGTCGTCCACGGCGAAGCGGAAGCCCGCCTTGCGGAACTCGTCGAGGTAGCCCTGGAAGGTGGGGTAGTCGGTAATGGCGGTGCGCTCCGTGATTTCCAGCACGATGCGCTCCGGGTGCTGCACCCCCAGTTCGTCCAGGTCCAGGTAGCGGAAGGTGGGGTCGCGAAAGTCGTGCGGGTCGATGTTGATGAACAGGAACTGCCCCTCCTTGAGGTGCGTGTCCATCCCTTCGATGGCGCGGCGCCGGCACAGCCGCGACAGCTCCCAGATGAGGTTGGCTTCCTCCGCCACGCCGAACATGACCTCGGGCGAGCGCAGGGCGCGGCTGGAGCCGCGGGCCAGCGCCTCGTACCCGAAGACCTCGCGCGTTTCCGTTACCACGATGGGGTGGTAGACGATGTAGACGGCGCCCTCGCGCAGGGTGGTCTTGAGGTCCGCCACCTTTCGCGACCGCTCGCGGTTTTCCACGCTGCGCGCCGCGTGGGCCGCCTCGCGGATGCCGCGGTAGATGATGCGCTCGGTGCGGATCTTGGGATTGCGAAAGATGGTGCTGCTGCCCACGTAGATCTCGAACAGCCCCGCGATGTCTTCGCCGTGCTCCGCCTCCAGCCGGGTGCGCACGTGGTTTTCCAGCGCGTGCGTCATCTCGTTCACCCGGCGCTCCGCATCGTCCAGCCCGTCGGGGAGGTCGGTAAAGAAGATGAAGTCGTCGTCCGCCGTGTGCGACACCATCATCACGCTGTCGCCGGCCTCGTACGCTTCGTAGAAGGCGCGGACGGATCCCGCGGTGGTCTGCAGCACTTCGTCCAGCTTTTCCCACCCGTAGATTTCTTCGAGCTTGCTGTAGCGGACGAACTCAATGTACAGAATGGTGAGCCGGCCGCGGCGCTCCAGCATTTCGCGCCCGCGCTCGATCATGACCGGCAGGGTGGGAAAGCCGGTAAAGCGGTCGTACAGCAGCTCTTCGTAGCGCAGGTGCTCGGCGGAGTGGCTGGCCTCGCCGGGGCGTTCGCGGCGGCGGGCGCGCTCCATGGCGGCCAGCACGCGCGCGCCGACCTCCTCCTGGTTCACGGGGAGGATCATCCACTCCTCGGCGCCTTCGGCAACGGCGCGGCGGGCCTCGTCTTCGCTGCCGCAGGCGACCACCAGGGCGATGCCGCGGGTCTGCGACTCGGCGTAGGCGCGCTCCAGCAGGCCGCGGCGGTAGCGCAACACGGCCACGTCCGGGTGGGTGCGCAGCGCGTCAAAGAAGACGTCGTCGCGCGCGGCCGACCCGTCGGCGGGCGTGAGCAGGTTGAGCTCGGCGCCCATGCGGCGGGCGGCGGTGTCAAGCGCCTCGCGCAGCGCCTCGTCTTCGGCGTACCCCAGAACTCTCATCACGCCTGGCTGCCCCGGGCCGCCAGGTTGCGCTCCACCTTGCCCAGCAGGTCCTTGAAGTCGACGGGTTTTACGACGTAGTCGTCGGCGCCGGAGCGCAGCCCTTCGAACTTGTCTTCGAACCCGCCCTTGGCCGTCACCATGACCACTTTGGTGCCGCTGTGCGTAGGGTGCTGCTTGATGACGCGGCAGACTTCCCAGCCGTCCATGCCGGGCATCATGACGTCCAGCAGCACCAGTTCGGGGCGCACTTCGTCCAGGCGCGCGAGCGCCGCCTTGCCGTCGCGTGCCTCGGCCACCACGTATCCGCGCGATTCCAGAAAGGCGCGCAGGATTTCGACGTTGTCCAGGTTGT
>NZ_DASVTX010000280.1:0-5278 GCF_036387355.1 Longimicrobium sp. | reverse complement strand
GGAGCGGATGAGAACGGCGCCGCTCCGTGGAATGCGGCGCGGCGGCCTCGCAGGGAGCGTGCCGTGTTCAGGGTTTGGCGAAGGTGCGGCTGGCGAGGGAGGGCGGAGTGGCTAATGAGCGATGATCAACGTCCGGCAGGGCTGAGACGGGGCTGAGCGACTGAAGTCGCCGCAACAACTGCTGAAAGCCTCACCCGAACGGCAAACAGACGCCGTTCGGGTGAGGCTCATCCGGTGCCCTGCTGCTTTTCCGGCGCGATCCGCTCCAAGGCGCGGTAGGTCGTGCCTCCGCGGTGGTGCGCCTCCTGGTTCGCGATGTAGGCCCGGACAATCGGGACGGCGCGCTTGGAGAGCGTAAACGCGCCGTATCCGCCCTGCCACTTGAACGGGCTGTCTCCGCGACCAAGCTGCGCCGCGTAGTAGGACGAGGCGCCCTTGAGTCGCTGAACCAGGGTTGCGATGGAAAGGTTCGCCGGAAACCGGGCAAGTACGTGCACATGGTCCGGCATGCCTCCAACGCCCAGGATCTCCGCGCCGATCTCGTGCGCGTGCCGGTGCAGGACCGCGTAGATGCGCGGCTGCAGGGCGGGAGTGATCAGCGGATGCCGGTTCCACGTCGCCCACACAAGGTGCACGTACAACTCTGTCCACGGATGTCGCATGGCGCTACGCGGTGGAGGTGGGCTCGCGTAGCCTCACAGCAGTATCGTGAGGCTTTCAGCAGTTGTTGCGGCGACTTCAGTCGCTCAGGCAATCGCCACGCCAAAGTAGACGGTCCTCACAGAAGCCGTCACGGCCCAGACATCCTTCTTCCGAGCGCCAGCCCGCCTCACCCCCGCCACACGACCGGAAGCGCTTCTTTCTCCGCCAGCAGCGCGACCATCCGTTCCAGCCAGCGCTGGTCGGTCTCGTCAAAGGCGGCGGGGATGGTGCTGTCCACGTCCAGCACGGCGATCAGCTCGCCGCGCGCGTCCAGCACCGGGACCACGATCTCCGACGCGGACAGCGAGTCGCACGCGATGTGGCCGGGAAAGGCGTGCACGTCGGGGACGAGCATGGTTTCGCGCCGGGTGGCCGCGGCCCCGCACACGCCGCGCGCAAAGTCGATGGACAGACACCCCATCGTTCCCTGGTACGGCCCCACCAGCAGCCGCGTGGGCCCCACCCGGCGGTAGAACCCGGTCCAGAAGTAGTACGGAAAGGCGTTGTGGAGCAGGCACGCCATCGTCGCCATCGCGGCGGTCAGGTCCGGCTCGCCCGCCAGCGCCGACTGGAGCTGATCCATCAGCCCCGCGTAGCGCTCCTCCTTGTCCGCCGCCTCCATCCGCAGCTCGCCCGTCCGGTCCGCCACCAGCGTGTATTCCGCCATCCGCGCCCTCGACTGTGCTTTGGGTGATCTCGTCCAAATCGTTGCAATCTATCCGCATCCACCCTTATCCCTCAACCGGTTTGCAGGTCAGGGATGCTGGATCGGCAGACATGATAACCGGATCGGTGCGGCTCGGCGGAGGGTCCACCGGGCGTGGCGTGACCGGTCCGGCGGGGGCGGAATCCGTCCTCTCTCGCGCCCCCGCTCTCCGCTGATCCTCGAGGCGGAGCGGGCTTCCGCGGGTGCCGGGCGGACCCCGCGCGCGCTTGACCCACCCCGCGCGGTCGGGTAAAATGCCCGTCCTGTCCCGAAGCCCGAGAATGACGCCGAGAAACGGAATGGCCGAGCCGCTGCCGCCGCAGTACAACCCGCACGAACACGAAGACGCCCTGTACCGCTGGTGGGAGGAACAGGGCTTCTTTCGCGCCGACGCGTCCTCCGGCCGCGACCCGTACGTCATCGTCATTCCGCCGCCGAACGTAACGGCCGTGCTGCACATGGGGCACGGCCTGAACAACACCATCCAGGACGTCCTCATCCGCTGGCGCCGCATGCAGGGGCGCGAGGCGCTCTGGCTGCCCGGGACGGACCACGCCGGCATCGCCACGCAGAACGTGGTGGAGCGGCTGATCGCCAAGGAAGGCAGGACGCGCTACGACCTGGGCCGCGAAAAGTTCGTGGAGCGGGTCTGGGAGTTCGTGGGCGAAACCGGCGGCGTGATCCTGAACCAGCTGCGCGCCATCGGCGCGTCGGCGGACTGGTCGCGCACCCGCTTCACCCTGGACGAAAGCCTGTCCACGGCCGTCCGCGAAGTCTTTGTGCGCCTGCACGAAAAGGGGCTCGTCTACCGCGGCCACCGCATCATCAACTGGTGCCCGCGCTGCCTCACCGCGCTCAGCGACGAAGAAGCCGAGCCGACGGAAACGCAGGGCAAGATGTGGCACCTGCGCTACCCCGTCGCGGACGGCGCCGGCATCCCCGGGCTCCCGCGCCTGCCTGACGGCCGCGCGTACCTGACGATCGCGACCACGCGCCCCGAGACCATGCTGGGCGACACCGGCGTCGCCGTCCATCCCGGCGACGAACGGTACGCGGCGCTGGTGGGGCGCGAGCTGGACCTGCCCCTGACCGGGCGGCGCATCCCCGTGGTGGCCGACGAGTACGTGGACCCGGAGTTCGGCTCCGGCGCCGTGAAGCTGACGCCCGCGCACGACCCCAACGACTTCGACGTGGCGCAGCGCACCGGCGTGGCCGCGCTGAACGTGATGACCCCCGAGGCCACCATCACCGACGACGCCCCCGAGGCGTTCCGCGGGATGGACCGCTTCGAGGCGCGCCGCGCCGTCGTCATCGCGTTCGAGGAGCTGGGGCTGCTGGAAAAGGTGGAGGACCACACCCACGCCGTGCCGCACTGCTACCGCTGCGACACCGTGGTGGAGCCGCGGCTGAGCGAGCAGTGGTTCGTGCGCATGCAGCCGCTCGCCGAGCCGGCGCTGCAGGCGTGGCGCGACGGGCAGGTGCGCTTTCACCCCGAGCGCTTCGGCAAGACGTACGAGCACTGGATGAGCAACATCCGGGACTGGTGCATCAGCCGGCAGCTGTGGTGGGGGCACCGCATCCCCGTGTGGTACTGCCAGGCGGACGGCTGTGGCGAAACGATCGTCGCGCGCCAAACGCCCGCCGCGTGCACCAAGTGCGGGGGCGCGGCGCTGGAGCAGGATCCGGACGTGCTGGATACCTGGTTCAGCTCCTGGCTGTGGCCGTTCAGCACCATGGGCTGGCCGGAGGAAACGGACGACCTGGGCGCCTTTTACCCCGGCCACTCGCTGGTGACGGCGCCGGAAATCCTGTTCTTCTGGGTGGCGCGGATGATCATGTCCGGGCTGGAGTTTCGCGGCCAGGTGCCGTTCACCGACGTGTACTTCAACGGAACGGTGCGCGACCACCTGGGCCGCAAGATGAGCAAGTCGCTGGGCAACGGCATTGACCCGCTGATCGTCAAGGAGCGCTTCGGGGCCGACGCGCTGCGCTACACCGTCGTCAGCGGCAGTGGCGCCGGCACCGACCAGATGCTCAACTACGAGAACCTGGAAGAAGCGTTCGGCCCGGGCCGCAACTTCGCCAACAAGCTGTGGAACGCCGGCCGCTTCGCGCTCATGACGCTGGGCGACGACGCCCGCGTTTCCGTGGACGAGGTGCAGGCGGACCTGGAGCCGATGGACCGCTGGATCCTGTCGCGGATGACGAAGGCCATCCGCGACGTCACGGACGCGATGGAGAAGTTCCGCATCCAGGAAGCCGCCACGCGCGGATACGACTTCTTCTGGGGCGAGCTGGCGGACTGGTACCTGGAGCTGGTGAAGCCGCGCCTGCGCGGCGACATGGGCGATGCGTCCAAGCGCGCCGCGCAGGCCACGCTGGCGCAGGCGCTGGACGGCGCGCTGCGCATTCTGCACCCGGTGGTGCCGTTCATCACCGAAACGGTGTGGCAGAAGCTGCCCAAGCCGGCGGACGAGGCGCCCGCGCTCATCGTCGCCGCGTGGCCGGCCGTCCGCGCCGAGTGGGAAGACGACGCGGCCGAGCGCGCCATCGAGGAGCTGCAGTCGGTGATCGGCGCCGTGCGCAACCTGCGCTCGGAGTACGGCATCGCCCCGGCCACCCGGGTGCCGCTGCGGGTGCCCGGCGCGTCGGAGCAGGCGCGCGCCATCCTGGAGGCCAGCCGCCGCGCGCTGCGCGACCTGTGCCGCGTGGACGAGATCGAGTTCGGCGGGGCGGAGGGCGAGGTGGGCGCTTCGGCCGTGCTTCGTTCGGGGACGGAAGTGTTCGTTCCGCTGGCCGGCGTGATTGACCTGGACCGCGAGCGCGCCCGGCTGCGCGAGGAGATCGGGCGGCTGGACGGGCAGATGGCGGGGACGGAAAAGAAGCTGAGCAACGAATCGTTCGTGGCGCGCGCGCCGGAGAACGTGGTGAACTACGAGCGCGAAAAGCTGGCGTCGTTCCGCGACCAGCGCGGCAAGCTGGCGGAAAAGCTCGCGGCGCTGGAGGGCGCGGCGTGATCCGCGCTTCCGCCCGGCTGGCCGCGGCCGCCGCGGTGCTCGCCGGGGCGGCGTGCGCCACCATCCAGGCCCCTCCCGGCGGCCCGGAAGACAAGCAGGCGCCGCAGCTCGTGGCTGCCCGCCCGGATACGAACGCGATCCTGACGTCGTGGCGCGGCCCGGTGGTGTTCGCGTTCGACGAGTCGCTGTCGGAGGCGGGGGTGGACTCGTCCGTCTCGCTCAGCCCCGTGCGCGGCGGGGTGGACGTTGACCAGGACGGCGGCGAGATCCGCGTGCAGCCCAAGCGCGGATGGCAGCCGGGGCAGATCTACCAGGTGGAGGTGGCGCCGGGGATCCGCGACCGCTTCGGCAACATCCGCAAGGAAGGGATCCGCCTGGTCTTCAGCACCGGCCCCGCGATTCCCAACACGGAAGCGAGCGGGGTGGTGACGGAGCGCACGACGGGCAACCCCGCCCGGGTGCGGGTGGACGCCGTGCGCACCACGGACTCGCTGACGTACACCACGCAGACGGACAGCGCCGGCGCGTTCCGCTTTCGCCAGGTGCCGGAGGGCGAGTACCGGGTGACGGCGTACCGCGACGCCAACCGCAACAACCGCACGGACGTGTTCGAGGCGCGAGACACGGCGCGCTTCACGCTGGCGGCCGGGGCGGCGCCCACCGCGCGCCTGGCCATCCTGCTGCCGGACAGCACGCCGCCGCGCTCCGGCTCTGCCGCCGTGTCGGCGGAGGGCGGCCCGGCGGGGTGGGTCGAGGTGCGCTTCGACGATTATCTGGACGCCGCGCAGACGGTGACACCGGCGCAGGTGTCCATCGTGGGCCCGGACAGCCTTCCCGTCGCCATCGCCGAGGT
>NZ_DASVTX010000279.1:0-12274 GCF_036387355.1 Longimicrobium sp. | reverse complement strand
CGCCTGTTCGCCGCGCCGGAGCAGGTGCAGGAGATGAAGGATCAGTTCTGCGCGGGGGGCGTGGGGTACGGCCACTTCAAGCAGCGGCTGTTCGAGGTGATGTGGGAGTACTTTGCCCCCATGCGCGCCCGCCGCGAGGAGATCCTGGCCCGCCCCGGCTACGTGGACGAGGTGCTGGCCGAGGGTGCCCGCCGCGCCGACGCCGTCGCGCGCCCCGTGGTGGAGCGCGTGTTCCGCGCCATCGGCCTGCGCTGAACCGCGTCTGGCCTATGGAAACGCCGCGCGCCGGGTGGATGACCGTTCGCGGCGCGCGGCTGGAGCACGCGTGGCACGGCCCCGCCGCGGCGGACGCGCCTACCATCGTGTTTCTGCACGAGGGGCTGGGATCGGTCAGCACGTGGCGCGGCTTTCCGGCGCGGCTGGCGGAAGCGTGCGGGTGCGGCGCGCTGGTGTACGCCCGCGAGGGCTACGGCCGATCCGATCCCGCGCCGCTGCCGCGCCCTACCGAATTCATGCACGATGAGGCGGCGGTGCTGGACGCGGTGCTGCGCGAGGCGGGTGTGCGGGACGCCATCCTGTTCGGCCACAGCGACGGCGCGTCCATCGCCCTCATCCACGCCGCGCGCTTTCCGGATTCCGCCGTCCGTGCGCTGGTGCTGGAAGCGCCTCACGTGTTCGTGGAGGACTGCACCGTCACCAGCATCGCCCGGTTGCCGGAGCGCTACCGCACGACGGAGATGCGGACGCGGCTGGCCCGCCATCACGCGGACGTGGACGCCACGTTCGGCAGATGGACGGAGGTGTGGCTGCGGCCGGAGTTCCGCGCCTGGTCCATCGCGGAACTGCTCCCCTCCGTGTGCCTTCCCGCGCTGGTGATACAGGGCGATGCGGACGAGTACGGAACGATGGCGCAGGTGCAGGCCATCCAAGCCGCGTCCGCCGGTCCGGTGGAGGTCGTTACCTTCGCCGACACCGGCCACGCTCCGCACGCCGAGCAGGGGGACGCCGTCCTGGACGCCGCGGCCGAGTGGATCCGCCGCATTCTCTCCGCCGAAAGCACTGAGCCGCTCGCTCGCCTCACCTGATCCCCCGGGGGTCCCATGCGCAGGATGTTCTCCACCTCCGCCGTCCTCTGCGTCGCCGGGGCGGCCATGCTCGCCGCGGGCCGGACCGCCCCCCGCTCCGCCGCCGATCCGGGGTGCGCGGCGGATTGGGACTCCACGCGAACGATGGTGGAGCGCGACTACGCCGGGTATCGCGACAAGACGGGCGCCGCGGAGCGCCGCGCCGCGTTTGCCGCGCTGACGGACAGCGTTCGCGCCGCGGTGGAGGCCGCGGCGGACGACCGGGCGTGCACGGCCGCGCTGCAGCGGTGGACGACCTTCTTTCGCGATCCGCACCTCTCGCTCTGGCAGCCCGACCCCGACCCCGCGCAGCCCGCCGCGGCAACGACGGGTCCGACCGCCGCACCGCCTGCGCCGTACGCGATCCGCTATCCGGACGACAGCACGGCGGTGCTGGTGCTGAGCGACTTTGGGCAGCGGCGCAAGGCGGGAATCGACAGCCTGCTTGCCGCGCACCGGGCGCGCCTGCTCGCCACGCCGTACCTGGTGATCGACGTACGGCGCAACGGCGGCGGATGGACGGAATCGTACGCCGGCGTGCTGCCGCTCCTCTACACCGATCCCATCCGGGTGGACGGCATGGAGGCGTGGGCCTCGGAGGGGAACGTGGCGTACGTGCGGGGGATGCTGGCTTCGGAGCGGGCTCCGGCGGCGCTGAAGGAGCAGCTCCGCCCGCTGCTGGCGCGAATGGAGGCGCATCCCGGCGAGTTCGTGGTGATCGCCGTGGACAGCACGATCCGCATGCCGGAGGTGCTGCCGCTGCCCCGCGCCGTGGCCCTGCTGACGGCGCGGCAGTGCGCCAGCACCTGCGAGCAGTTCGTGCTGGATGCGCGGCAGAGCCGCAAGGTGGTGGTCATCGGGGCGGGGAACACGCGCGGAATGACGGACTACGGAAACGCGCGTACCGTGACCCTGCCATCTGGACTGCGCCGGCTGCAGCTGCCGAGCGCGCGGTCCATGCGGCTGCCGGAAACGCGGATGGACATGGTGGGCATTGCCCCGGACGTGCGCATTCCCGAAGCGGAGGCGGACACGGTGGCGTTCGCGGTGCGTGAGCTGCGGCGGCGGGCCGGGGCGCACTGAGGGTACGAAAGTACGAAAGTACGAAAGTACGAAAGTACGAAAGTACAAAAGTACGAAAGTACGAAAGTACGAAAGTACGAAAGTACGAAAGTACGAAAGTACGAAACCTGACACTGGTGGCACGGTGTGATCGGGTGCGAGGCCGCGAGCGCGCCGCCGCTGATCACCGGGCGGGATCCGAGTTCCTGAGAATGTGCACCGATGGCCCTGATCACCTGTCCTGACTGCGGCAACTCCGTCTCCGACGCGGCGCCCGCGTGCATCCACTGCGGCCGGCCGATTGCCGCGGCTTCACCGCGCACGGCGGCTCCGCCCGCGGGCATGCCGCCGCTGTTTCCCGGGCCGGGACAGCCGCAGTACCCGGGTGCGCCGCAGCCGCCGGCGTGGCATCCCGATCCCGTGCTGGAGCGCCTGTCGTCCGTCAAGACGATCGCCATCGTGAACTACGCGCTGATGGGGTTCGCGCCGCTGGGCCTGTTGTCGGCCGTGGTTGCCGTGGTGCTGGCGTATGTGAAGCGAGACGAGGCGCGCGGCACGTGGCTGGAGTCGCACCTGGACTGGCAGATCGACACCTTCTGGGCCACGCTCTGGTGGATTGCCGGCGCGTTGATCGGCGGTCTGGCTCTGATGTTCATGCTGGACGCGTCCATGATGGCCACTCTGCTGATGGCCCTGGTGATGGTCGGCGTGTTCCTGTGGTTTCTGTACCGCGTCATCCGCGGCGCCGTGGCCCTGTTCGACGACCGCCCCGTCGGCTGAGAGTGCAGAGTGCGGAGTGCGGAGTTGGGTCGCGTGAGCGGGGGCGGGTGCGGAACGGTAGTGTGAAGGCCGCGCCGCCGCCGTCCCGCGCCGCGTCCACCTATTCCCTATTCCCTATTCCCTATTCCCTATTCCCTGCAGTTCCCCCGTCCGGTACACGTTGTGCACCCCTCGCCGGCGACCCGTTTTTCACCCGAGGAGACCGCATGTCAGAGCACGGCCCCACCAATCCGCAGGGACGATACGATTCCGGCAGCGACGCCGGCCCGGCGCAGTTCGCGGACGCCACCGACCAGCCGCGCGACAACCCGGCGGGCGAGGGCCCCGTTCAGGTGCTGACCCTCATCTGCGAGAAGTGCGGCAAGGACTACTTCTTTGAGGATGAGCAGCCCGAGCCGGGGATGGCGTGCGAAAAGTGCGGCGGCACCGTGTTCCGCTCGTTCTACGACAACGTAGGCGACGAGGCCGCGGACGACTTCCGCGACACCACGGAGCGCGACCTGGACCCGGACGACGCCGAGGGCGACGTGCTGCCCGGCGACGTCATGGACCTCAACAACATCTAGACGGATGACCTCCTCCGCGGACCGCGGGACCCTGTTCACCGGCTCCGGCGTCGCCCTCGTGACGCCCATGGGCCGCGACGGCGCGCCCAACCTGGCCGTGCTGCGCGAACTGGTGCGCTTTCACCTGCGCGAAGGCACCGACGCCCTCATCGTCAACGGCAGCACCGGCGAGGCGGCCACGCTGTCGCTGGACGAGCAGCGCGAAGCCGTGCGCGCCGTGGCGGACGAGGTGCGGTCCGCGGAGCGACGCATTCCCGTGGTGGCCGGCTGCGGCGGCAGCGACACGGCCCAGGTGGCGCAGGTGGCCGCCGCGGCGCGTGAAGCCGGGGCCGATGCGCTGCTCATCGCCCCGCCGCCGTACAACAAGCCGCCGCAGCGGGGCATCGTCGCCCATTTTCAGAAGGTGATGGACGCGGGCGGCGACCTGCCCGTCATCGTCTACAACGTCCCCGGGCGGACGGCGTGCAACATCCTCCCCGAAACGGTGGAGCAGATGGCGGCGGACCCGCGCATCGTGGGGATCAAGGAAGCCAGCGGCGACATCTCGCAGATTGCCGAGGTGGCGCGCCGGGTGGGCGGGCGCGTGGCCCTGTACAGCGGCAACGACGACCAGATCGTTCCGGTGATGTCGCTGGGCGGCAAGGGCGTCATCAGCGTGCTGGCCAACATCGCCCCGCGCGACACCTCGCGGATGGCCAAGGCATTCCTGGAGGGCAACACGGCCGAGGCGTGCGCGCTGCAGCTGCGCTACCTGCCGCTGGTGGCCGCGCTGTTCCGCGAGGGCAACCCCATCCCGGTCAAGGCCGCGGTGGGACTGCTGGGCTTTGACGTGGGCGAGCCGCGCCTGCCGCTGGTGCCGGTGAGCGACGCCGTCCGCGCGGAGTTGCAGGCGGCCATGCGCGACGTGGGCCTGCTGGGAGCGGGCTGAATGGCGGAGCCGGTGCGGGTGGTGCTGAGCGGCGCCACGGGGCGCATGGGGACGCAGCTGGCGCGGATGATCGGGGAGGAGGACGGAATGGCGCTCGCAGGCGGCATCGGGCGCATCCCCGAGCGCGGGTGCGACATCGGCTGCCCCGTGGTGGCCACGCCGGAAACCGCGGGCGAGTGGATCCGCCACGCGGACGTCGTCATCGACTTCTCCTCCCCCGAACTGCTGGCGCGGCTGCTGGAGATGCACGGCGATGTGCTGGCCGGGGTGGCCCTCGTCATCGGCACCACGGGGCTGGATGAGGACGACCAGCGGCGCATCGACGCGCAGGCGCGCCGCTCGCCCGTGCTGCAGGCCGCCAACTTCAGCGTGGGGGTGAACGTGCTGCTGGCGCTGGCGCAAAAGGCGGCGGCGGCGCTGGGGACGGAGTACGACGTGGAGATCGTGGAGGCGCACCACCGCCGCAAGGTGGACGCACCCAGCGGCACCGCGCTGGCGCTGGGCGAATCCGTCGCGGCCGGCCGGGGCGTTGCGCTCGCGGACGTGCGGGTGGACGGGCGCAGCGGGCGGCCGGGCGAGCGCCCCGTCGGCGAAGTGGGATTCCACTCCGTGCGCGGCGGCGACATCGTGGGCGAGCACGAGGTGATGTTCATCGGCGAGCGGGAGCGGGTGACGCTGGGGCACGTGGCCCAGGACCGCGCCCTGTTTGCGGAAGGCGCCCTGCGCGCGGCGAAGTGGCTGGCCGGCCGCGCTCCCGGCGCGTACTCCATGCGCGACGTGCTGGGCCTGGGCTGATCCGCCGGGCGGATGATGGGAGGAGCCCCAGGGCTTCCGCGCATGCGGGACCCCGGTCGCCGTTCTCGCACGAGGACTGTCGCGTTCCGGTGGCCCGCGCGGTATAGTGAAGCGTCACTCCCGCGTCGTCCTTCTCCTTCCACCGGACCCGCCATGCGCCTTTTGCTCATTCCGCTGCTGCTCCTGTCCGCCTGCGCCCGTCCCGGCGATGAGGCCGAGCGCCCGTCCGCCCCGCCCGCCGGCGCACCGGTCCGGCCGGGGGACACCCGGATTTCCGACCCGCGGACGCCGGTGCGCGCCCGGGTGGGACAGGACTTTACGATCACCCTGGCGGGCAACGGCACCACCGCCTACCAGTGGACACTGGCGGATTCGCTGGATGCGCGGCTGCTGATGCTCATGAGCAACGACTACGTGACGCCTGCCCCGCTCCCCGGGCAGCCCCCGATGGCGGGGCAGGGTGGCCACGAGCGGTGGGTGTTTCGCCCCCTCGCGCCCGGGCAGACCGCCATCCGGATGAAGTACGCGCGTTCGTGGGAAAAGGACCTGGCAGTGGACAGCGCGACGTTCAACGTCACCATCCAGCCCTGAGCCCGTCCGTTTCGCGGAACTGATCGGGGCCTCTGCCGTGCGGAGGCCCCGATTTTTCGGCCCGGGCGTTCCTGCAGCTCGCGCGGAGACGGTGGGGGCGGAGGTCGCGGCGGGGAACAGCAGGGAAGACCATCACGGAGGGACGCAGAGGCGCGGAGAGGACAGTCCAAAAAGCAGGATTGCTCAATCCCCCTTCCGTTGTTCCTCCTCTGTGTCTCAGTGCCTCTGTTCGAGACTCGCTGGTGCCGTCCGTCCTTTCTCCCTGACCACCGTGCCAACCTCCGTAGCCGCCGTGAGAAACGGCAGACGCTGCGCAAGCGGATCGGCGTTCCGCTGCGCAACGTCACGTGCCGGAATGGCCCGCCACGCATCGGCGCCGTATACTGCGTATTCGCTTTCCGCCCCGCGACTTCCACCTGCTCCGCCGCATGAACGCGCCGCGCCGCCTCGTCATCCACCTGCGGGACTCGCGACCGGCCTGGTCCATCCCCGAATGGGCCGTGGACCGCATCCGCGCCGCGCTGCCGGACGGGTGGGAGGCCGTGGAGGTCGACGCCCCCGCCGACGGCCGGGGCGACGGCGGGGGCGCGCTCCCGGATGACGTGCTGCAGGCGGTGCGCGGCGCCGAGGTGTACCTGGGCTTCGGCGTGCCGGGTGAGATCGTCCGCGCCGCGCCGACGCTGCGGTGGGCGCACACGGCCTCCGCGGGCGTGGGCGGCGCGCTGCGCGATCTCGCGGATTCCGGAATCGTGCTCACCAACGCGGCCGGGATCTATGCCGAGCCCATGGCGGATACCGTGCTGGCGATGATGCTGCATTTTGCCCGCGGGCTGGACTTTGCCGTGCGGGCACAGGCCGAGCGCCGCTGGGACAAGGAGCCGTTCGACGACGTGGAATCGCCCGTCCGCGAGCTGAGCGAGGGCACCGTGGGCATCGTGGGGCTGGGCGGCATCGGGCGGGCCGTCGCGCGCCGGGCCGCGGCGCTGGGCATGCGCGTGGTCGCCAGCCGCCGCGCCGGGGGCGAGGGGCCGGACGGGGTGGAGGTGCTGCACGGCGACGACGCGCTGCGCCGCCTGCTCCCCCGCGCCGACTACCTCGTCGTCACCGTGCCGCACACCGCGGAAACGGAGGGGCTGATCGGCGCACGCGAACTGGCGCTGCTTCCGGAGGGCGCCGTGGTGATCAACGTGGCGCGCGGCGCCGTCATCCACGAAGAGGCGCTGGTGGATGCGCTGCGCGCCGGCCGGCTGCGCGGGGCGGGGCTGGACGTGTTCGCGCGCGAGCCGCTGCCGCACGCCTCGCCGCTGTGGACTCTTCCCAATGTTCTTGTGACGCCCCATGTTTCGGGCGCGTCGCACCGGTTCTGGCGGCGCCAGACGGACCTGATTGTAGAAAACATCCGGCGGTACGCGTCGGGCGGGCCCCTGCGCAACACCGTCGACAAGAAGGCGGGCTACTAGCTTGGAAAACATCATCACCGCGGCGGTGCAGCGCGGGGCCAGCGACCTGCACATCAAGGCGGGCGACGTGTTCCGCGCCCGCATCAACGGGTCGCTCATTCCGCTCACCAAGCAGCGGCTCACCCCCGAGCAGACGCGGGCCATCGCCCTCAAGCTCATCCCCAACGAGCGCGACCGGCTGGCGCTGGACAACCTGCAGGACTACGACTGCTCCTGGGGCCTCCCGGGCGTGGGCCGCTTTCGCGTGAACATCCTCAAGCAGCGCGGCAGCTTCATGATCGTCATGCGGGTGATCCCGTTTGAGATCCCCACGCTGGACGCGCTGGGGCTGCCCCCCGTGGTGCAGGACGTGGCGGCGCTGGAGCGCGGGCTCATCCTGGTCACCGGGGTGACGGGCTCCGGCAAGAGCAGCACGCAGGCGGCCATGATCGGCTTCATGAACAACAACATGCGCCGGCACATCGTCACGCTGGAGAACCCCATCGAGTTTCTGCACCGCGACGTGAACTGCTCCATCACCCAGCGTGAGGTGGGGATCGATACGGACACCTTTCGCGTGGGGCTGCGCGCCGCGCTGCGGCAGGACCCGGACGTGATCCTGATCGGCGAAATGCGCGACACGGAGTCCATCGACATCGCGCTCAAGTCCGCGGAAACGGGGCACCTGGTCATCAGCACCGTGCACACCAAGGACGCCGCCAGCACCATCAGCCGTCTGGTGGCCACCTTTCCGCCGGAAGAGCAGAAGGTGGTGCGCCTGCGCTTGGCGGAGCAGCTGCAAGCCGTCGTTTCGCAGCGCCTGCTCCCCAAGAAGGACGGCAAGGGGCGCGTGCTGGCGGCGGAGGTGATGGTGGTGAGCGGCACCATCCGCGACTGCATCGCCGACGAAAACCGCGTGTCGGAGATCCCCGAGCACATCGCCGAGGGGCGCACCACGTACGGCATGCAGACCTTTGACCAGTGCCTGATGGACCTGGTGATGAGCGGGCAGGTGGACTACGCCGTCGCCAAGGCCGCGGCCACCAACCCCAGCGACTTCGAGCTCAAGCTGAACATGCTTTCCGGCGGGCGCTCCGCGGCCCCGCAGCAGGAATCCGGCTCCACCATGGCCGGCCTCTCCTCGGAATACTTCTGATGGAGTACGCGCTGCTGGCGCTGTGCCAGGTGGCGGGCCTCGTCCTGATCCCCTTCGGCCTTCCCGGCACCTGGCTGCAGGTGCTGGGGATGGCGGGATACGCGTGGGCCACGGACTTCACCCGGCTGGGCTGGCCCGCGCTCGCCGCCGCCGTCGTTCTGGCCATCGCCGGCGAGGTGGTGGAGTTCACCCTGGGCGCCCGGTACACGCGGATGTACGGCGGCAGCCCGCGCGCCGCGTGGGGCGCCATTCTGGGCGGGCTGGTGGGCGCCTTCGTGGGCGTCCCCGTCTTTCTGGTCGGCAGCGTGATCGGCGCCTTCATCGGTGCCTTCGCGGGCGCGGTGCTGCTGGAGATGACGCGCGGGCCGCAGTGGCGCGATGCGCTGCGGGCCGGGTGGGGCGCCTTTCTGGGACGGCTGATTGCCACGGTGGCCAAGGCCGGCGTGGGCGTGGTGATCGCGGCCCTGGCCCTGGTGTTCGCGCGTGGCTGATCCGCGCCGCGCGCCCGACCTGGCGCGCGAAATGGACCGCGTGCTGCGTGCGCCCCGCTTTGCGGACGCGCTGCTGGGCGCCGCCGCCGCCGCGCTGGAGCCCGCCGGCATGCGGCTGGAAACGGTGTTGATGCGCGAGGGCGCCGGGCTTCGCGAGCACCCGGCCTGGGTGCCCGCCGGGCAGCCGCCGCGCTCCGTGTCTTCCGGCCCCGCCGCCGAGGCCGTCTCCCGCGCGCTCGCCGGCGGGCTTCCGCAGGCCATGGACGCGCTGGGGCGCGGCGTCGCCTTTCCCCTCGCGGGGGCGCAGGACGCCGCCTTCGCCGTGCTGCTGGTGGACGCGGGGGATGCGGACGGCGGCGCTCGCGCCGTGGCGGCGGAGGTGCTGCAGGCGCTCGGGCCGGCGCTGCACGCGCGGTGGCGGGCGGAATCCGCCGAGGCCGCGCGTGACACGGCGGAGCGCCGCTCGCGGCTGTACGGCGCGATCTGCGACGCGCTGGCGGACCCCGTGCTGGTGACGGACGGCCGCAACCGCATTCTGCTGGAAAACGGGCGTGCGCGCTCCCTGCTCTCCGCCGCGCCGGACGCGCCGGAAGAGCAGCGGCGCCGGGCGGAGGTGAACAACTACCTGTTCACCTCCTTTCTGGCGCGCCCGCACACGGCGCAGGGCGAGCCGCGCGAACTGACGCTGGTGGACCCGCACACCGGGGCGGAGCGCCGCTTTGAGGCCGTGCCCGCGCCCCTGCCGCACGGCACCGCCGTTCCGGACGACCGCACGGTCTCGCTGCTGCGCGACGTTACGGAGCTGCGCAACACCTCCCATCAACTGGGGCACCAGGTGCGGCGCGCGCGGCAGGCCGAGGCCAACGCCCGCGCCGAGCGCGACCAGCTGAACCTGGTGCTGGCCCACGCCGGCGCCCCCATCGTGGTGACGGACCACCGCGGCGCGGTGATGCTCATGAACCGCGAGGCGCAGCGCCTGTTCGGGCCGCGGCCGGAGGGCGAGCCCGACCCGCGCGCCGCCGCCAACGCCGAGCGCGTGTTCGCCGCCGTGGAGGAGTTCACCGCGGGGGATGAAGCCGCCGCCGTCACCCGGGTGGAGCTGCGGGAAACGGACGCCCCGCGCGACCTTCCCGCCGAGCTGATCTGCGCCCGCATCCGCGACGGCGACGGCGCCACGGCCGTGGTCGTGAGCATCCTGCACGACCGCACGCACGAGGTGGAGAACGCGCGGCTGGCGAGCGAGCTGGCGCGGGTGAACGCGGGGCTGCAGGAGTCCATCCGCGAAGCGACGTCGGAACTGACGGACCAGAACCGGCAGCTGGCCTGGCAGCGGCAGGAGCTGGAGCGCGCGTACCGCCACAAGAGCGAGTTCCTGGCGAGCATGAGCCACGAGCTGCGCACCCCCATCAACGCGCTGCTGGGCTACACGGCGCTCATGCGGGAGCGCATCTACGGCGACCTTACGGACCGGCAGGACGACGCGCTGCAGCGGGTGCAGAGCGCCAGCGAGCACCTGCTGGCGCTGGTGAACGACATCCTGGACCTGGCCAAGATCGAGGCCGGGCGCATGCCGCTGCACCTGGAGCCGCTGGCGCTGGGGCCCTTGGTGGATGAACTGGTGGAGGGGCTGGAACCCATGGCCCGCACCCGCGGCCTGCGGATGATCGCCGACGTTCCCGACACGCTGCCGGTACTGCTGACGGACCGCATGCGCATCAAGCAGATCCTGCTGAACCTGCTGAGCAACGCGGTCAAGTTCACGCACCAGGGCTCGGTGACGCTGCGGGCCCGCGCGGTGCCGGACGGGGTGGAGGTGCAGGTGGCGGACACCGGCATCGGCATTTCGCCGGGCGACCTGCGCGGCATCTTTGACGATTTCCGGCAGGCGGACCAGTCGTCCACCCGCGAGTACGGCGGAACGGGGCTGGGGCTTTCCATCGTCCGCAAGCTGCTGGGGCTGCTGGGCGGATCGGTGCGCGTGGAGTCGCGCCCCGGCGAGGGTTCGGTGTTCACCCTGACGCTCCCGCTGCGCACGGCCATGGTGCGCGAGGGCGACGAGGCCATCGAGCGCGCCATGCACGGGCAGGCGGTGGTGGTGGAGGACGGCGTGCCGCGCGTGCTGCCGCCCCCGGAGTCCGCCCGCGGCTGAGGCGCATGGCGGACGGGATGATGGTGGATCCAGGCCGGTACCGGCTGGCGATCTTTGACTTTGACGGGACGCTGGCGGACTCGTTCCCCTGGTTTCTGGGCGCGGTGAACTCCGCGGCGGAGCGGTACCGCTTCCGGCGGATCGAGGACGCGGACGTGGAGCGGCTGCGCGGCCTGAGCGCGCGGGAGATGATGGTGCACCTGCACGTGTCCGCGTGGAAGCTGCCGCTCGTCGTGCGGCACATGCGGGCGATGGCCTCGGCCAACCTGCACCACTTCAAGCCGTTTTACGGGGTGCTTCCCCTGCTGCACGCGCTGGCGGACCGCGGCGTGGCGCTGGCCGTGGTGACCTCCAACTCGCGGCCCAACGTGGAGCGGGTGCTGGGGCCGGAGGTGTGCGCGCGTGTCGGGTTCTGGGAGTGCGGGGCGTCGGTGTTCGGCAAGGCGCCGCGGCTGCGGCGTGTGCTGGCGCGGTCGCGGGTCGCCGCGGCGGACGCGCTCTGCATCGGCGACGAGGTGCGGGACGCGGACGCGGCCCGCGCGGCGGGAATCCCGTTCGCCGCCGTCACCTGGGGCTACACGTCAGAAGCCGCCCTCCGCGCGCAGAACCCGGCGCACGTGTTCTCCTCCGTCCCCGATCTCGCGGCCGCGCTGGGTGTTGCACTCGGCGAGGCGTGAGGGCGGGGCGGACCGGTGATTGATCGTGCGGACCTTGGGCGGACCCTTCTGCCGACCTCTCTGAGCGGATGAATCCGGCCGCCGGCCTCCCTGAGCGGATGAATCCGCCGCTCGAACAGCGGCAAGCCCTGACTCGCGGACGCATTCGCGTCCACGATCAGGGCTTCAACCGCGCAAGGGAAACTCATCGCGTGCGTGGTTTCCGCGTGGGTGGCGAGGTTGGAACGAGCGGACGGTAGATCCTTCGTCGGCGCCAAGCGGCGGCGCGGCGACAGGTTCGGCCGGCGCCTCCTCAGGATGACAAAGTGTGTGGCGCGCCGCGGTTCGGGCGTCCCGCGCCACCCATGCGGACGCAGTCCGCCGCAGTCCGCGAAGGCGCAATACCATTTACTTAAGGATCACCGTTACGCTTCGTGGCTCGGCCTTTTCGGACGGTTCAGTTCGGCGCCGGACTGGATATGGGCTCTGTTTCCGGCGCACGCCGCGCTTTGCCTTTCGGTTTCTGCGCGGTCCTGG
>NZ_DASVTX010000278.1:0-4295 GCF_036387355.1 Longimicrobium sp. | reverse complement strand
CCGGGGCCGCCGCGGGGACGTCCGCGTCCGCGACGCCCGCGCCCGGCGCCTTGCGGGCGGGGGCGCGGCGAGTGGCCGGCGCCTTGGATTCGGCGGCGGCGGGGGAAGCGGCCCGGCCGCGGCGGGCGGGCTTGGCCGCCGAATCACCTTCGGCGGGGGTGGGGGGAGGGGACGAGCTCTTTCCGGTCTTGCTGGCCATGGTTCTCGGTCGGTTCTGTAAAACGGATTGCGGCGGTCCGGCGTTCCGGTTCCGCTCAGTCTTCGCGCTGCAGGATCAGGATCCCCAGCGGCGGCAGCGTAAGGGGCAGCGACTGCGCGCGCCCGTGCACGGCCAGCGGCACGGTTTCCATCACCCCGCCGTTGCCCGCGTTGCTCCCGCCGTACGGCTCCGCGTCGCTGTTCAGCACCTCGCGCCAGCGCCCCGCGGACGGAGCGCCCACGTGGTAGGCGTGGCGGGGCACCGGCGTAAAGTTGCACACGAAGAGCAGCTCACGTCCACTCTCCCGGCCGCGGCGCACAAAGCTGAGGATGCTCTGCTCCACGTCGTGAAAGTCGATCCACTCGAACCCCTCGTAGCTGAAGTCCGTTTCCCAGAAGGCCGGCTCCCGCTTGTACAGGGCGTTCAGGTCGCGCAGCCAGCGCTGCACGCCTGCATTCAGCGGGTCGCCCAGCAGGTGCCAGTCCAGCGAGCGGTTCTCGTTCCACTCGCCCCACTGGCCGATCTCGCCGCCCATGAACAGCAGCTTCTTGCCCGGGTGCCCCCACATCATCCCCAGCATGAGCCGCAGGTTGGCGGCCTTCTGCCACGCGTCGCCGGGCATCTTGCCCATCAGCGAACCCTTGAGGTGCACCACCTCGTCGTGGCTCAGCGGCAGCACGTACTTTTCGCTGAAGGCGTACATCAGCGAAAAGGTGAGCAGGTTGAAGTGGTACTTCCGGTGGATGGCCTCCTCCGCCATGAAGCGCAGGTTGTCGTGCATCCACCCCATGTTCCACTTCAGGTGAAAGCCCAGCCCGCCCAGGTGCGCCAGCTGCGTCACGCCGGGCCACGCCGTGCTTTCCTCCGCGATCATCAGCACGCCGGGGTGCCGGTCGCGCACCGTGGTGTTCAGCTGCTGCAGAAAGGCCACCGCCTCCAGGTTCTCGCGCCCGCCGTACTGGTTGGGCACCCACTGCCCCGGCCCGCGCGAGTAGTCCAGGTACAGCATCGATGCGACCGCGTCCACGCGCAGCCCGTCGGCGTGGTACTCCTCCATCCAGAACAGCGCGTTGCTGATGAGGAAGTTGCGGACTTCGTTGCGCCCGAAGTTGAAGATCAGCGTGCCCCACTCCGGGTGCTCGCCCTGGCGCGGATCGGCGTGCTCGTACAGCGCCGTGCCGTCAAAGCGGCGCAGCGCGAAGGCGTCCTTGGGAAAGTGCGCCGGCACCCAGTCCAGAATCACCCCGATGCCGCGCTGGTGAAGCCGGTCTACCAGGTAGCGGAAGTCGTCCGGACCGCCAAAGCGGCTGGTAGGCGCAAAGTAGCCGGTGACCTGGTACCCCCACGAGGGGTCGTACGGGTGCTCCATCACGGGAAGGAACTCCACGTGGGTGAAGCCCATGTCCGCCACGTAATCGGTCAGGTCCTCCGCCATTTCCCGCCAGGTGAGCGGCCGGTCGTCCTCGTCCGGAACGCGCTTCCAGCTGCCGGGGTGCACCTCGTAGATGCTCATGGGGCGGTTGCACCAGTCGCCTTCCTGGCGCGTCCGCATCCACTCCGCGTCGTTCCACTCGTACTTTGAGAGGTCGGCCACCTTGGATGCGGTCGCGGGGCGCACCTCGGCCGTGAACGCGAGCGGGTCGCTCTTGAGGAACGCCGAGCCCTGGTGCGGCAGGATCTCGTAGCGGTACAGCGCCTCTTCCTGCACGCCGGGGATGAAGACTTCCCACACGCCCTGCGCGGGGTGCCGCCGCATGGGGTGGCGCCGCCCGTCCCACAGGTTGAACTCGCCCACCACGCTCACGCGCCGCGCGCCGGGCGCCCACACCCCGAAGTGCACGCCCTCCACGCCGTCCACGGTCATGGGGTGCGCGCCGAGCACTTCCCACAGCCGCAGGTGCGTGCCTTCGCCCACGAGGTACAGGTCGAAGTCGGCGATCTGCGGGCCAAAGGAAAAGGCGTCCGCCAGCAGCACGGGCTCGTCCGCGCCCGTCCACGTCACCAGGAGCCGGTAGGGAAAGGCGGAGGTGCCGCGCGGAAGCACGGCCTCAAAGAAGCCGTCGGTGTGGCCGCACTCCATCACGGCCACCTCGTCGCCCTCCTCGTCGGTCACGGAAACGGCGGTGGCGCCGGGCAGAAAGGCGCGCACCACCAGGCGCAGCTCGCCGCCCACGGATACGGTGTGCATGCCGAGAACGCGGAACGGGTCCGGGTGCTCGGCCGTCAGGATCTGCTGAACGTCGTGAAACAGAGTCGCGGAAGCCATCGCCTTGCCTGTGAGATGCGGCGGAGAGTGCGCGCGCGCCTGCGGGAAGTATCGTGCCGCGGGATGGCGGGGAGTGCGTGAGTGCGGGGTGCGTGAGTGCGGAGGGAAGTACGAGAGTACGAGAGTACGAGAGTACGAGAGTACGAGAGTACGCGGTGCCCGTGCCGGAGTGCCCGGTGCAGAACGGTCGGCGGGACGCCGCGGGAGAACCTGAGCGGATGAATCCGCCGCTCGAACAGCGGGAAGCCCCGGCTCGCGGCCACTGACGCGTCCACGATCGGGGCTTCAACTGCGTTTCGGGATCCGCGCCGATGCCCCCGATGCAGTCCGCGCAGGCGGACTTCGCGCTGGTCCAGCGGCGATTTCAATCGCTCTGCACGGGCGGACGCACCTGAACCCGGCGTTCCGCGCCGAGGCCTCCGGTGCAGTCCGCGCAGGCGGACTTCGCGCCGTTGTTGCCGCGGTTTCAACCGCCCGGGCGCGAGGCTTCGGACCCGTATCGGCCCCTTCTCATCACCCTTGCCGGATCGACTTCAACCGCGCCGCGGCGGCCTCGTCCAGTGTCCAGATCATCTGGCCGTCTGTCGGGTGGATGAACTGCATGGGGATGCGATGCGGATCCAGCGGACCCTCGATGGCGGTGCGCACGATCTCCGCCTTTGCCGCCCCCAGCGCCAGCACGTCGATCACCCGCGCCGCGTTGATCACCGGCAGCGTGAACGAAAGCCGCCACTCGCCCAGTTCGCGGAACAGCGCGGTTCCTACGGTCCGCTCACGCTCGCGCAGCAGCTCGTCGAACGGAAAGAGCGACGCGGTGTGCCCGTCCGGCCCGATCCCCAGGTGCACCAGGTCAAACCGCGGCACGCCGGGCCCGAAGACGGATTCCAGCTCGGCCGTGTAGTGCGCCGCGCCCTCTTCCGGCGGCAGTTCGCCCCGCATGCGGTGTACGTTCGCTGGCGGAATGGGGACGGTCCGCAGAAAGGCGCGGTCCGCCATCGTGAAGTTGCTGCGCGGATGGCCCGGCGGAACGCATCGGTCGTCACCCCAGAACACGTGCACGCCCTCCCAAGGAATCGCGGACAGGAACGGCCCCTCACCCAGCATGCGGTACATCCGCTCCGGCGCCGTGCCGCCCGAGAGCGCGACGGCAAAGCGCCCGGACGACTCCACCGCGGCGCACGCGAGGTCGCGGAACCGCTCGGCTCCGGCGCGGGAGGCGGCATCGGGATCAGGGTGGACGTGGATTGTCATTGGCCGGATGATATCGACGGGGAGAAGCACGTGCTGCTGGCCGGTACGGCGGACCCGGAGACGGCCCGGGCCGCGCTCGCCGGAGCCGGGGTGGACCGCACCGAACTCGCGCTCGCGTTCCGGCGCGACTGCCGCCCGGACCGGCCCGCACCAGCCTCTCGAAACCGACGTACACTTCCCGTGCCCGCCGCGCGATCGCGATCGCCACGCGCAAGGCAGAGGGCTCGGGGCGCGGTCTGCCCCCCTCCATCGCGGTCATCCGGGAGGATGGCGGGGTCGCGGCGCGGCTGCTGCGGAGAAGGGGGACCGGTACGGAGACGTCGGCCCGCGCGGAATCGCGGTCTCCGCGGCGGGGGAGATTGCCCCAGCGGCCCCGGCGCTGGAGATTGATGAATTGCACAGGCGCCACCCTGGACGACCTTCGCCATGCGCTGGCGCGCGGGGCGCGACCTTCTGCCCCAGGCGGGCGTGGCGCCCAGCCCCGGCACACCCTGACCGGCTCGAGAAACTCCGATGCTCTTCAAGCGCCCCAAGATCCCGCCGCCGCGTCCGCCGGACCTTCCGTTCGACGACGACGCC
>NZ_DASVTX010000277.1:0-4819 GCF_036387355.1 Longimicrobium sp. | reverse complement strand
GAAGTCCGCGCCCTCGGTAAGCTCGCGCTGCACCCGCTGGATGGTTTCCAGCGCCGCCTGCCGCGCCGAGTCCGACGGCATGGGCCGCACGATCACCTGCTGGTAGGTGATGGAGGCCGGACGCACGCCGAAGCGCTCGCGGTTGGCCGCAAAGAAGGCGGAGATCTCCGCCTCGCTCACGGCCACGGGCGCCATCTGCCCCATGCGCTTGCGCACATAGCGCTGCGTCACCGTCTGGTCGCGGAACTGGGCGGCCAACTCGGTGCGGTACGCCTCGATGGTGCGCCCCGACTGCCCGAGCGCCTCCTGAAAGGCGGCCTCGGAGGGAAAGCGCTGGCGTACCTGGCGCTCCTGGTCGGCCACGGCGGCCTGCACCTCGGCGTCGCTCACCGCGGTGCCGTCGGCGCGCGCGGCCTCCAGCAGAAGCAGGTCGTTGATGCGCTCGTCCAGGATCTGCTGAATCACCCGCTGCAGCCCTTCCGGGTCTTCCGGAACGGGCGTGCCCGACGCGCGAAGCTGCTCCAGCGCCAGCTGCAGGTCGGAGCGAAGGAGGATGGTGTCGCCCACCACGGCCAGCACGCCGTCCCAGAGCTCTTCGCCGGGCTGGGGAGTGGGCGCCGTCTGCGCCGCGGCGGGAACGGCGGCCAGCAGAGCGGCCAACAGGGCAATGCGAGTGCGCATCGGTTGCTTCGGGGACGGTAACGAGAAAGGCCGGCCGGGGCCGGCGGAAAACGCGGCCGGGAACCCCGTGGGGTGCACCGGCCGCGTGCTTATATCCTGTTTACCCGCCTGGGGTTCCCCCGCGCCGGGCGGGCGCGGGGAGAACCGCTCAGCGCTGCTGGCCCTGCGGGGCGGCGGGGCGCGGCGCGGCGCCAGGCGCGGCCTGCGGCTGCGCGGCCGGGTCCTGCTGCGGCTGCGGCTGCGCGCGGGGCGAAACGCCCGGAGGCATGGGCGGGCCCTGCGGCTGCCCGCCGGGCATGCCGCCCTGCTGGCCCTGCTGCGGCTGCGACGCGCGGATCACCTTCATCTGGTCCACCACGCGCTGGAACGACTCGGTGTTCACGTCCGCGCCGTACGAGTTGCGCAGCGCAAAGCCCAGCTTGCCCAGCGGGGGCAGCTGGCGCTGGCCGCCCACGGCCTGCTCCATCAGCTGGCGCACGGCTTCCTGAATGGCGCCCCGGCCGGCCTTGCCCTTGGGAAAGCGGCGGTTGGCCAGCCCCGACGCTTCCAGCACCTGGCGAATGCCCAGGCGGGTGCCGGTGCGGATGCTGTCCACCGCGGCGGCCGAGAGCTTGAAGTTCTTCTTCTGCGCGTCGGCGTACAGGTACTCCTTGAGAGCCTCGTTCTCCACGAAGCCCACCAGGTCCGCCTCGGGGGCGGTCTTGATCTGCTCGCGCTGGCCCGCGGGCACGCCCTGCAGCAGCGCCGCCATTTCGCCGGCCGTCACTTCACCGCCCTGGTAGCTGGCCAGCGCGCGGTTGGCCGCGCGTCCGCGAAGCTCCAGGTTTTCCTGCGCGCCCAGCTCGCGCAGCGCCTGCACCGCGGTGGGCTGCATGGTGACCTTGGCCACCTTCTTCATGCTGTCCACGTAGGCGCCCACGGCGCGCTGGCGCGCGGTGGACAGCAGCTGCTGGCGGAACGCCTCGCGGTTCTCGCCCAGCGGCTGCTGGCGGCGGTCTTCGACCTTGATGACGTGGTAGCCGAACGGCGTTTCCACCACCGGGCTCACCTGGCCGGGCTGCAGCTTGAAGGCCGCTTCCTCGAACTGGGGCACCATGCGGCCGCGGCCGAACCAGTCCAGGTCGCCGCCGCGCTCCTTGCCGCCGGGCTCCTCGGTGAACTCGCGGGCCAGCGCCGCAAAGTCCTCACCGGCCGCCGCGCGGGCGCGCACCTGCTCGGCCTTGGCCTTGAGCGCCTGGCGCTGGGCGGGGGTCGCTTCCGGCGCGGGGCGGAACAGCACGTGGCGGGCGCGGATCTCCGCGCCGGGGCCCTCGGTGTTCCACATCTGCTCCAGGCGCTGGTCGTTGATCACCGTGTCGGGGCGCACCTGGCTTTCCAGGTATCGGAACACCGTCTGGTCACGGGTTTCTTCCTTCACGAACTCGTCCAGGTCCAGCACCTTGAGGCTGGTGTCCTCGGCGGCCGCGGTGGCCAGCAGCGAATAATCCACCCACAGGTCGGCGAGCGCGCGCACAACCTGCGGGTCGGCGGGAATCTGCGGATTGGCGGCCAGGATCTGCGCCGCGTCTTCCACGCGCAGCTCCGTGCCGGCGGCCTTGGCCACCACGTCGGTGTGGGACGTCATGGCGCCACCCATTCCGCACGCCGCGACGGCGAGCGGGGCGGCCATGAACGCCCAGCGGGACAACTTCATTCGTGTTCTCCGGACCGGGGTTGGATTGTGAGTTCTCGCCGAAGGGCCCCGGGCCCGCCGGCACTCGGAAAGTGCGTCAGTGCGTCAGTGCTGAGTGCGTCAGTCAGTGCTGAGTGCTGAGTAACTTCACGCACTCCGCACTCCGCACTATTTCGCCGGATCCGCCAGCGCCCGCAGGGCGGACACCAGCGTGCCCAGGATCGGCTCCGTGCCGTGCCGCGTCAGCGTGAGCGACAGGGGAAGCGGGCGGCGTACCTCCACCGCGAACTGCCACGCCTGCAGCGCCCGCTGCAGCGACGCCATGCGCGGCACCACGCCCTTGCGAAAGTTCAGGCGCACGTCCCACGGGCGAACAAGGAGGCGCTCCACCCCCAGCGCGCCGCCCAGCAGGCGCAGCGAGGCGGTGCCCAGCAGCGTCTCTACCTCTTCCGGCAGCGGGCCGTAGCGGTCGCGCAGCTCGCGGCGCACCGCCTCGATCCCCTCCAGCGTGGTTTCCCGGCTCAGGCGGCGGTAGAAGCCCAGCTTCTGGGCCTCGTCGGGAATGTACGTGTCGGGGATGAGCGCCGTGCCGTCCACCGAAACGTCGGCCAGCGGGGCGGGGCCGTCGGTGCCCGCGCCGCGGATCTGGCGGATCGTATCCTCCAGCAGCCGCAGGTACGTGTCCAGCCCCACGGCGTGCACAAAGCCGGACTGCTGCTGGCCCAGGATGTTACCCGCGCCGCGCAGCTCAAGGTCCTTGAGCGCGATGCGGTATCCGCTCCCCAGCTCCGTGTAGTGCTCCAGCACCCGCAGCCGCTTCTCGGCGTCTTCCTCGATCTCGTCCGGAACCAGGAGATAGCAGTACGCGCGGTGGTGGCTGCGCCCCACGCGGCCGCGGATCTGGTACAGCTGGCTCAGGCCAAAGTGGTCGGCGCGGTTCACGATCAGCGTGTTGGCGCGGGGCACGTCCAGCCCGGCCTCCACGATCGCCGTCGCCACCAGGATGTCGGCGTCGCCTTCCAGAAAGGAGGTCATCACCTCCTCCAGCTCCTTTTCGCGCATCTGCCCGTGCGCCACGCCGATGCGCGCGTCGGGCACCATCCCCTGCACCTTCTGCGCGACGGCGCCGATCGTTTCCACCCGGTTGTGGACAAAGAACACCTGGCCGCCCCGGTCCAGCTCGCGCCGGATCGCGTCTTCCAGAATGGCGTCCGTCCACGGGAGCACGTGGGTGATCACGGGCTGCCGGTCGCGCGGGGGCGTCTGGATGAGCGTCATGTCGCGCAGCCCCAGCAGCGAAAAGTGCAGCGTGCGGGGGATGGGGGTGGCGGTGAGCGTCAGCACGTCCACGCTGCGGCGCAGCTGCTTGAGCATCTCCTTGTGCTTCACCCCGAAGCGCTGCTCCTCGTCGATCACCATCAGCCCCAGGTCGCGGAACTTGACGTCCGGCGAAAGGAGGCGGTGGGTGCCCACCAGGATGTCCACGTCGCCCTGCTCCAGCCGCTTGAGCACCGACGACTGCTCCTTGGCGGTGCGAAAGCGCGACAGCGCCTCGATCTTGACGGGAAAGTCGGCCAGGCGCTCGCTGAAGGTGTGCAGGTGCTGCTCGGCCAGAATGGTGGTGGGAACCAGCACCGCCACCTGCTTGCCGTCCTGCACGGCCTTGAAGGCGGCGCGGATGGCGATCTCCGTCTTGCCGTACCCCACGTCGCCGCAGATCAGGCGGTCCATGGGGCGGGGCGACTCCATGTCGCGCTTGACGTCTTCCGTGGCCTGGCGCTGGTCCGGCGTGTCCTCGAACAGAAAGGCGCTTTCCATCTCCCGCTGCCAGCGCGTGTCGGCGCTGAACGAGTAGCCCTGCTCGGCCTGGCGGCTGGCGTACAGCTCCAGCAGCTCGGCCGTCATCTCCTGGATGGCCTTCTGCGTCTTGCCCTTGGCCCGCGACCACTCCCGCCCGCCGATGCGGTGCACCTTGGGCGGCGCCGCCTCGTCGTCGTCGGAGACCCACCGCTCGATGAGGTCCACCCGGTGCACGGGCACGCGCAGCAGCTCGCCGCCCGCGTACTCGATCACCAGCGTTTCGAACTCCTCCTCGCCCAGGCGGACGCGCTCCATCCGCCGGAACTGCCCCACGCCGTGGTCCATGTGGACCACGTAGTCGCCCGGCTTGAGCGCGGCCACGCTTTCCAGCGCCGCCCCGCCCCGGAACCGCCGGCGCCGGCGCACGCGGCGCGAGCGGCGGAAGATCTCGTGGTCGGTGAGCAGGCGAAGGGTGGGCTCCGCGTCGGCCAGCACGAAGCCGCCGGAGATGGAGCCGATCCCCAGCTCCACGTGCCGCGCGATCCGCAGCTCGTCCAGCAGCTCCTGCAGGCGCTCCAGCTGCCCCTGGTTGTCGCACAGGATCAGCGTCTGCTCGCCGCGCGCCGCGGCCCCGCGCAGCACGTCGCCCAGCCGGCCCATGTCGCG
>NZ_DASVTX010000276.1:0-3335 GCF_036387355.1 Longimicrobium sp. | reverse complement strand
CGCGCCGAGGGTGAACAGGTCGGTCAGCTTCAGATCCTGCTCCGGACGGACCATCCGGGTGCGAGCCATAACCACTCTCCTGGGCAGAGGTTATGAACTCCAGAATGGCGCGGGAGTGCTGTAAAGTCAACGGTATTGCGCGAAGGCGGACTTCGTGTTTTTCCAGCGGCGAATTCACTCGCTCTGGATGGCGGGCGGCGCGGATTCCCGCCACCCGCGCGGACGCAGCCGCCGCAGTCCGCGAAGGCGGACTTCGCGCCGTTGTTGCCGCGACTTCAGTCGCCCGTCCTCCCCGCCCCGGCGCTCCGGCATTGTCCATGCGCCAGCCCCGGCCCGATCCACGCAATTCATCCCGTTCAGGTGATCGATGACGGACAGCGACGGACAGGCAGCGGATCCCGCACCCGTGGTCGCGGTGCACGACGCATCGCCGCGAACGATCGTCCTGGAATCGCGGGACGGGGCGCGCGCGGAGGTGCACCTGCACGGCGCGCACGTGACGTCGTGGACGCCGGCGGGGGCGGACCGTGACGCGCTGTTCCTGAGCCGCACGGCGGAGTTCCGCCCCGGTACGGCCATCCGCGGCGGCATCCCTGTCATCTTTCCCCAGTTCGCGGCGGAGGGCCCGCTTCCCAAGCACGGCTTCGCGCGCGACCGCGCCTGGCGTCTCATGCCCGGCGAGCGGCCGGAGCAGGCGCTGTTCGAGCTGCGCGACACGCCGGAAACGCGCGCCATCTGGAACCACGCTTTCTGCGCGGAGCTGCGCGTCACCGTATCCGGCGCGGTGCTGGACGTGGCGCTCACGGTGCAGAACACGGGGGATGAGCCCATCTCCTTTACCGCCGCGCTGCACACCTA
This sequence comes from Longimicrobium sp., assembly GCF_036387355.1. GTDB lineage: Bacteria > Gemmatimonadota > Gemmatimonadetes > Longimicrobiales > Longimicrobiaceae > Longimicrobium. Next base: position 2,477 of record NZ_DASVTX010000276.1, on the reverse strand, counting down.
TCTGCACGTGGACGACGTGGCGCACACCGTGCTGCGCGGGCTGCGGGGCACGCGTATCCGCGACAAGGTCGCGGAGGCGGAGCGGGTGGAAGAGGCGGAGGAGCTGCGCATCCATGGCGAGGTGGACCGCGTGTACCTGGATGCCCCGCCCTCGCTTGAGCTGACGGACGGCGAGCGCCGGATGCGCATCCGCGCCCTGGGGTTTCCCGACACCGTCGTGTGGAACCCCGGCCCGGAAGCCGCCGCGCGCCTGGCGGACCTGGAACCCGGTGGGGAGCAGCGGATGCTGTGCGTGGAGGCGGCCGCAGTGGGCACGCCGGTGCGGCTGCAGCCGGGCGAGCGCTGGACGGGCGCGCAGACGCTCACCTGCGGATGAGCGCGCATTCCGCGCAGCTGCGCGAGCACTTTGGCGAGATCGACATCTACCTCTTCGACCAGCTGCTCAAGGGGCGGTTCGATGCGTACCGCACCGTGCTGGACGCGGGGTGCGGCGCCGGGCGCAACCTGGTGTGGTTCCTTCGCGAGCGGTTCGAAGTGTTCGCCGTGGACCGCGACGAGCGCTCGGTGCTGACCGTCCGCCAGCTGTTCGCGGACCTTGCGCCGCACCTGCCGCCGGAGCGCGTGCAGCGGGCCGAGGTGGAGTCGCTTCCCTACGCGGATGCCGCCATGGACGCGGTGCTGAGCAGCGCCGTGCTGCACTTTGCCCGCGACCTGGCGCACTTCGACGAGATGGTGAACGAGATGTGGCGGGTGCTGCGGCCGGGCGGCCTCTTTTTCGCGCGGCTGGCGACGACGATCGGCATCGAGGACCGGGTGCAGCCGCTGGCGGGCGGGCGCTACCGCCTTCCGGACGGCACCACGCGCTTTCTGATGGACGAGGCGCGGCTGCTGGAGCGCACGGATGCGCTGGGCGCCACCCTGGCCGATCCCCTCCGCACCACCAACGTGCAGAACCTGCGGGCGATGACCACCTGGTGCCTGCTTCGCCCCGCATGACCGCCGCTCCCCCGCAGAACCGATGAGCACCGAAGCCCCGCAGTCCCGGTACAGCGTTCCGCGCCGCTACATCCGGCACACGGCGGACGTGCCCATCGAGATCGAGCCGGTGCGCGGCGGGTCGGGGATGCGGCCGTCCGCCACCAACAACGTGAGTCCGGGCGGGCTCTCCTTCGTGTCGCCGGAAGAGCTGGCGCCCGGCACGGAGATCCGCGTCCGCATCGCGCAGGTGGATCCGCCGTTCGACGCCGTGGCCCGCGTGGCGTGGTGCCGGCCGGAGGGCGACGCGTACTGCGTGGGCGTGCAGTTCCTGGGCGCGGAGGACGCCTTTCGCATCCGCATGGTAGAGCAGGTGTGCGCCATCGACCAGTACCGCCGCCAGGCCGCAGAACAGGGGCGCGAGCTGACCTCCGAGGAGGCCGCGACCGAGTGGATCACGCGCTTCGCTGACCGCTTCCCCTCGTCCTGACAGGCGATTCCGGATGGCGGGCGGACGCACGTCGGCGGGGCGACGTGCGTCCCGTGGCGGCTTCGGGGAGCGGTTGCGGCGAGGCGCGCGGGGCGCGAAACTTGGGGTGTGAACAACGCGCTTTCCTCCGCCCTGCTGCTGCTGCTCGCGATCGCGGGCGTCGCTGCGCTGCTGATGCGCAACGGCCGTGCGCTGCTGCGCGTGGGGCTCAACACCGCCGAGGCCAGCGCCGTGTCGGGCCTGGCGGAGGTGAGCGTGCGCCGCGGCGACCTCACGGGGCTGATGGAGCGGCGGTCCATGCAGGCCGGCCTGCGGTCCGCCCGGCGAAAGAACCTCGCGTCCGCGGCGATGTACGCACTGCTGTTGATCGTGCCGCCGCTGCTGGGGGTGGGGCGCGAAGTGTACGCGGCCTGCTCGCTGCTCTGGTTCCTCCCCACGCGCCCCGTGCGCCCCTCCGCCGCCCTGCGCGTGGACGAGCGCGAGTAGATCTGAAGATCTTCCACCGACCGAACGAGCCTCGCGTGAGCGGGGCTTTTTGCGTTAAGCGGGGCTTCAGGGCGGCCCCCACCCGGGTTCGCATTACTCACCCACCCTCCCCCAAAAAAGACTGGGGGAGGGTTGGCGGCGCGGAAAGGCCGAACCGGGTGCAGCCGCCCGGGCCGAGCGACTGAAGTCGCCGCAACAACGGCTGAAAGCCTCACGATACTGCCGTGAGGCTGCCCCTGCGCGGACGACAGGTTTGGTGCCGAACGACGCCCTCACGCTGAGGTCTCCCTTCCCCCAGGGGTTTTTGGGGGAAGGGTCGGGGATGGGGGCCTCACAGCCGGGCACACACCACATCCTTTGCACCGCGCCGGACCGTAGTTGCCGTGTAGGATTGCCCCGGCTTGGTGGACACCAACATAAGCCCGTAGGTTTACGGGCAGGAGGTGACACATGGCCGAGAAGCGAAGGCAGTTCACGCGCGAGTTCAAACTGGAAGCGGTTCGTCTGATTTCCAGCGGGGAGAGGA
>NZ_DASVTX010000275.1:0-7657 GCF_036387355.1 Longimicrobium sp. | reverse complement strand
CTCGCGCTGAGTTTTCCGCGTTTTTTGGAGGGGTACCCTTCGGTTTCCGCGCGGCGGATTCCCCCTCGATGGCCATTCGCAACGCTGCGGGCGGTCGGGGATGGGAGCTGGCGGATGCCTCGACCTGCGGCGTCTGATCCTGAGTCGAGATTCGAGGCACTCCGTCGCGTCCGCGGGTAAGAGGCTTCCAATACCTGTCGTGCGGTCCGAGAGTTCACGGGATCGCGCGGCAGGTTGTCGTATCGGCGGGTTCGGGAAACGCTCCGGCGAGATGGGTGGCTCCTCCGGAGAATGCGGATGGCCTCGCGCCAGCCCTCAACCGTCCGGCGAATCCTCCACATTGCTTAAAAGAAATCCACGACGCGGTCCGGTGGATGGTACCCTCCGCTTTCCGCGTCGCTGATCAGCGCCTTGAGCCAATCATCGGACGCGCCGCGGGTTGTCGCCGGGGCGGATGCCGGCCGACGCATCTACCTGCCGCGCGTCTGTTGACGGACTTCGCCGCCGGGGCGAGTGCCGCGGTGCGCGCCAGAACTCCCCGTGCGCGTGAGATGCAGTTGCCGTAGAAGGTGGTGAACGACGTGAACGAGGTCCCGGAGCCGCGCTTCGGGACCTCGTTCACGTCCGGCATCGCGCGCCCGCTTTCCGGAAACGCCATTTCCTCCGATCTTGTCAGGCGCGCGCGGCCGAGGAGGGCCGCGCAAATCCGTGTCTCTGGATGGACCGCCCTGCCGAATGAGCCAGTCGAGTGCGCTGCGCGAGCTGACCCTCGCGCGCATCCGCGCTTTCATCCGTGAGCCCGAGGCGCTGTTCTGGACCTTCGGCTTTCCCATCATCATGGCGCTGGGGCTGGGGATCGCGTTCCGCGAGGCGCCGGAGCAGCAGGCCGTGGTGGGCGTGGAGCGCGGCTCGGCGGGGGAGCGCCACGTGGATGCCCTGCGCCGCGATCCCGCCATCAAGCTCACCGTTCTGTCGAAGGACAGCGCCGAGCGGGCCGTGCGCAACGGCGACGTGGCCGTGCTGCTCGCGGGGCGCGACACGCTGGTGTACCGCTTCGATCCCGCCCGCGCCGAAAGCCAGAGCGCGCAGCTGATGGCGGACCGCGCCATCCAGCGCGGAGCCGGCGCGGCGCCCGCCGTGGCCGCGGTGGAGGACCGGACGCGGCGGCCCGGCGGGCGCTACATCGACTGGGTGATCCCCGGCCTCATCGGGCTGAACCTGATGAGCACGGGGATGTGGGGGATGGGCTTCGGCCTGGTGCAAATGCGGCAGAAGAAACAGCTCAAGCGCATGTCGGCCACGCCCATGCGCAAGCGCGACTTTCTGCTGGCGCAGATCCTGGCGAGGCTGGCCTTCATCGCGCTGGAGGTGCCCCCCATCCTGCTCTTTGCCTGGCTGGCGTTCGGGGTCGAGCTGCAGGGCTCTGTTCTGGCGCTGGCGGGAATCGTGATCGTGGGGGCGATGACCTTTGCCGGGCTGGGGCTGCTGGCCTCCAGCCGGGCGCGGACCATCGAGGGTGTGAGCGGGGTGCTGAACCTGGTGATGCTCCCCATGTTCGTGCTGTCGGGCGTCTTCTTTCCCGCCAGCCGCTATCCGGACGTGGTGCAGCCCGTGATTCAGGCGCTGCCGCTGACCGCCATGAACGATGCCCTGCGCGCCGTCTACAACGAGGGCGCGGGGGTGGGCGGCTACGCGGGGGACGTGGCCATCCTGCTGGCGTGGATGGTCGTCACCTTTCTGCTTTCCATCCGCCTCTTCCGTTGGCAGTAGGCCCCGGCGGATCCGCCCGGTTGACATAGGGGCGGGGGGTATGCAGATTCAGTGCGCGGAAGGACACCCCGATCCCGGAGAAGGAAGCCGATGCAGACGCTCTCGATGGAGATTGAAGGAATGAGCTGCGGCCATTGCGTGGCCGCGGTGCGGGGCGCGCTGGTGGAGCTGCCCGGCGTGCAGGTGGCGGACGTGCAGATTGGATCGGCGCGGGTGGAGTACGATCCCGCGCAGGTGCAGCCGGAGCAGATCGCCGGCGCCATTCAGGACGAAGGCTACGCCGTCATGCCCGGCAAGGGCTGAAACGCCGCGTGCCCGGCCCGGCTTCTCGCCGCGGCCGGGCACGCCCGTCTGGTCCTCCGCACTCCGCACTCAGCACTTCGCACTCAGATGCCGGTCAGCGGATCGTCGCCTCCAGGTACGCCGTGGCCGGGCCGCACTGCCCCGCCGTGACGTACACGTTGGTGGCCACCCACGGCGCCGTTCCCTGCCCCTGCACGCGCACCGTGTACACCCCGGCCGGCCCGTACGCGGCCAGCCGCGCGGAATCGCCCGGCAGGTGGCGCAGCGAGTCGGACAGCGTGCCCGCCGTCCACGTGCCCGAGGCGGACACCGGCTGGCGTGCATCGTTCATCACGCTCACCAGCACGGAGGGGACGGTGGTGTTGTCGCACACCGTGGCGGTCGTAACGTCGCTGCACCCGGCCGCAAGCGGCAGGGCAATGCATGCCGCGGCCAGGCGCGGCGGAACTCGGATCATGAGAATGCGTACCCGCGGGACTCGTCCGGCCGCGCGGTTCGCGCGGCGCTCGTGGACCGTACAACGCACTCCCCCCGCAACTCGTGACAAACGTGGCGCTTGCGCAGGGCGCGGCGGCGTGTCACAATCGCCATGCAAACGGCGTTCTACCCGCGTCGCCCGGACGGCGGGGGCGCCCGTCCCCCGTGTCCACCCCGCCCCGTGCGCATGACGGCCCAGTGCAGCCAGCCAGAGCCCTTCCCGCCGGGAACGGCGCCGCGCCCGCGGCGCACGGAATGCCCATGACGGCCGGGTCCCACGCGGACGCGGACTACGACGCGCTGTTCCGCGACGTATATCCGTCGCTCTTCCGCTATCTGCACCGCCTTACGGGCGACACCGACAGCGCCGAAGACATCGCGCAGGAATCGTTCGTGCGCCTGCTGGGCCGCGGGCTTCCCGCCGACGAGGCGCGCCTGTGGCTGTTTACGGTGGCCACCAACCTGTTCCGCGACTCGGCGCGCACCCGCAAGCGCCGCGAGCGGCTGCTCACGGCCACGCCGTGGAAGCCCGCCGCCCTCCCCGCCCCCAACGAGGCGGTGGAGCGCGAGCACACGGTGGCGCGCGTGCGCGAGGCGCTGGGCAAGATCCCGGAACGCGACCGGCAGATGCTGCTCATGCGCGAAGAAGGCTTCAAGTACGACGAAATTGCCCGGGTGGTCGCGGTGGCCCCCGGATCGGTAGGCACACTGCTGGCACGTGCAACACGCAGGTTCCTGGCGGTGTATGACGGTGAACTGGAGGAAGGATGACACACCTGGACGAGGGAGCGCTGCAGGAACTCCTGGACGGCGAAATGCCGGCCGGGCGCAGCGGCCCCGCCGAGGCGCACCTGGCGGGCTGCTCCGCCTGCGCGGCGCAACTTTCCGAACTGCGCGCGGGGGGCGAGCGCATGTCCGCGCTCCTGGGCGCGGGCGACGTGGCCGCCCCCATGCTGCGGGCACAGGCCGCGTTTCACCGCCGCAGGCGCGGCGCCCACCCGCTGGCCCGCACGGGGCGCGGGCTGTCGCGCGCGGCGGCCGTCATGATCGCCATCGGCGGCGCGGCGGTGGCCGCGGCGGCGTTCCCCGGCTCGCCCGTGCGCCAATGGGTGCGCGAAACGCTGCTGACCGAGCAGGAGCCCGCCGCCCCGGCGCCCGCGCCGGTGGTGCAGGCCCCGGCCCCCCCGCCCGAGGCGGCGCCCACGGGCGTCTCCATCCTCCCGGATGACGGGCAGGTGCGGGTGGTGGTGAGCGGCGCCGGGCCGGAACTGCGTGTGCGCGCCCGGCTTTCGCCGTCGCCGCAGGCGGCGGTGCGCGCCACCGGGGCCGCGGCGGGCACCGCGCGGTTCCGCACCGCGCCGGGACGCATCGAGGTGCTGAACGCCGGCGCGGGCCAGGTCGAAGTAGACCTTCCCGCCGGGGCGGAAAGCGCCTTTCTGGAAGTGAACGGACGCGTGTACGCCGCCAAGGAAGGGCAAGCGCTCCGCGCGCTCACCCCCGCCGTGGGCGGCACCGCCGACCAGCCGGTCTTTCGCGCCGGGCCCTGAGGGGGGCCTGGACGGCCCTCCCTGAGTTCTCCGGCAGCGCCCGATGATCACCGCGCTCGTAGTTGCCCTTCTCGCGACCGCCCCGGCCCAGGACACGGCCCGGGGCGTCATACGCGGTACGGTGCAGAGCGAGCCGTCCGGCCTTCCCATTCCCCTGGCCGTGGTGGAGGCCCAGGGCGCCCGCCGCACCGTGGTGGGCATGTCAGACAGCACCGGGCGGTACGTGCTGCGGGTGGAGGCGGGAACGCAGACCTTTCGCGTGCGGCACCTGGAGCACGCGCCCATGGAAATGCAGGTGCTGGTGCCCGGCGGGGGCGAGGTGGTGCTGGACGTGGCGCTGCAGCACCGCCCCATCACCCTGGCCCCCGTGCGCGTGGTGGAGCCGCGGCCGGACAGCGTGGCCGCCTCCGAGGACGAGGTGGGGCTGGTGATTCAGCACCACACCATGGACGAAAGCGGCACCTCGCTGGGCACCACCCTGGGGGGGCTGGAGGGAACTGACACGGGGGGCGAGGCGCTGTACGTGCGGGGCTCCGCCAGCAACCTGCAGCTGGTGCTGCTGGACGGCGCCCCGGTGTACGCCCCCTTTCACATGGGCGGGCTCATCGAAAGCTTCGAGCCCGGCGCGGTGGCTTCGGCACGGCTGTTCCTGGGCGGCGCCCCCGCGCAGTACGACGGGGGCCTTTCGTACGTCATGGACCTCACCACCCGCGCCGGAAACCGCCAGCGGCACAGCATGAGCGGCGGCGTGGACATGCTTTCCGCCCGCACCGTGGTGGACGGTCCGCTCCCCCGCGGCGCGCGCTACCTGGCCTCGGCGCGCACACTGCACGGGTTCAGCCTGTCGCGGCTGGAGGGGGAGCCCTTTCCCTACCGTTTCGGCGACGGGCTGGTACGGCTGGACGCACCGCTGGCGGGCGGGCAGCTGGGAATGACGCTGTTCGGCAACCGCGAAGGGGTGCGGCTGGACACGGCGCACACCCAGGAGGACGCGTTCGCCCGCTGGGACAACCTGGCGGGCTCGCTGCGCTGGCGGGGCAGGGTGGAGGGCGCGCAGGCGGAGTTCACGGTGGCGGGCGGGCGCTTTCGCGGCAGCGTGCCCCTGCGCGACACCACCAGCCGCGCCTTTCTGCTCAACACGGTGCAGGACCGGCTGCGGCTGGGCGCCGACTTTGCCCGCCGCCCCTCCGGCGCGGTTCGCCTGCGGTACGGCGTGGGGCTGGACCGCACCTGGCTGCGCCATCGCGCCACGGAGCCCGCCATCCCCCGCACGCTGGTCAGGGCGCGGAGCACGGGCACGGCCATCGGCGCGTACCTGGACGGCACCTGGCAGCCCACCTCCAGGGTCGTCCTGCGCGGCGGGGTGCGGGCCGACGGGTACAGCGTGGGTGGATTGTACACCGTGGCCCCGCGCGCCTCGGCCGCCTGGCTGGTGACGGACCGCGCCACGCTCACGCTGGCCGCCGGGCGCTATCACCAGTACGTGCTGACGCCCCGCCCGCTGGAGCGCGGGGTGCCGCCCCGCAACTACGCCGACTCCGCCCGCATTCCCGTGGCGCTGAACGTGGCGGGGGGGAGCCACCTGGTGCTGGTGCTGGACCAGGAGCTGGCGGCGGGGGTGCGGCTGGGGCTGGAAGGCTTCTACAAGCACTTCAACGGCCTTCCCCTGCCCGGCACGCGCGGCGCCCACAACTCCGGGGTGGACGTGTGGGTGCGGCGCACGGCCGGCGAGGTGACGGGGTGGCTGGGCTACTCGCTGGGCTGGGCGTGGAACACGCTGTCCGACTACAAGGAACCTACACCGTTCCGCGGGCGGCAGACGCTGAGCGCCGGGGTGAACGGGCCGGTGATGCGCCACACCCGGCTGGCGCTGCGCATGGCGTACGGCGAGGGGCTGGCCTACACCTCGCGCCCCGGCGCCACGGAGGAGATCACGGGCAGCGCCACTCTTCCCGCCACGCAGACCGAGGGGGTGAACCTGGACACGGACGCCCCGCTGGGCGGGCAGGGGAGCGGCCCCTTCGTGCGGCTGGACGCGGAGCTGGCCCGCACGTGGAACCCGCGCGTGGCCGGAAGGGTGGCCACGGTGACGCCGTACCTTCGCGTGATCAACGCGCTGGAAAGCCGCGACGCCCTCATCTACCGCTATTTCGGCCAGAACCAGGAGGCCGGGACGCTGCAGTCCGTGGCCACCCTCCCGCTGGTGCCGGTTCTGGGTGTAAATTTCCGTTTCTGATCGCGGGCGCCGCCCCGGCGCCCGTTCCGCAGGCCTCCGCTCCCCCGCCTTTCCGTTGTCCACTCCCTCGTTTACCGCCGCCGCGCTGCGCCCGCTGAGCGTGGGCGAAATTCTGGACCGCGCCTTTGCGCTGTACCGGGGCCACTTTGCCCCCTTTCTGGCCACGGCGCTGGCGTTCTACGCCCCGCTGGGCGCCCTGCAGTTCGCCGCCGCCACCGGCGCGGCGGACGGGATGATGGCGCTGGTGGCCCCGTTCGCCTGGCTGGGGTGCACGGCGCTGCTCCTGGGCGCGCTCACCACGCAGGCGGGGCGCGCGTACATGGGCGCGCCCGCCACCACGGGCGAGGCGGTGGGCGCCGCGTTCCGGCGCATCGTGGCGCTTGTCGTGGTGTTCGTGCTGACGGTGGTCGGCATCTTTCTGGGGCTGTTCGGGCTGCTGATCGGCGCGGCGCTCGTGTGGGTGCTGCTGTTCGCGGCGGTTCCCGTGGTGGCGCTGGAGGGAAAGGGGCCGTTCACGGCGCTGCGTCGGTCCACGGAGCTGGCGGAGGGCGACTGGATGCGCATCTTTGGCGTGCTGTTCGTGGCCCTGGTCATCGCCGCGCTTCCGGAAATGGCGCTGCAGGCGGTGGTGGGGATGGCGGGGGAAGGGATGGACGCCCGGGCCGTCGCAAGTGCGCAGGCGCTCTCCACCGTGCTGGAGGCGATCACCTATCCGTTCTCGGTGGCGGCGACGGTCATCCTGTACTACGACCGGCGCGTGCGCGCCGAGGGCCTGGACCTGCAGCTGCTCGAGGCGGCCATCAGCGCCTGACCGGGCACTGTCCCGCCGCGTCCGCCCAGGCGAGTGTGCTCGCAATCGGTTGCCGTGCATCGGCTTGAGTCATCCTGAGAGCGTCTTGAGAAACACGCTTGTCGCAACGCCTCAGCTGTGAGTGTCTTCTGCGAGCGTGTTGAGAAACACGCTTTTTGTAACGCCTCGACCTGTGAGCGTCATTCTGAGAGGGCGCCGGCGGGGCCGATCCTGTGCTCCCACTCTGGCGCCGACCGAAGAATCCCGCGACACGGCGCCCGACGCACGACAGGCTGCGTGGCGCGCTCCCGACCCGCGTACGCCGCGAGGAGGCCGGGGGACGCCGCGCCGGGCAGCGGCGACACGGATGCTTCGGTCCGGGATCCTTCCGTCGCACGGGGTCTGGCGTGAGTGGACGGTTCAGTGCGCTGCTCCTTCAGGATGACGCTCACGCGCCGGAGCGGCAGGAAAGTGGGTTTCTCAACGCCCTCCTAGCGAGCGGCCATGCCGCCGCGTCCGCTGCACCGATGCCCG
>NZ_DASVTX010000274.1:0-5453 GCF_036387355.1 Longimicrobium sp. | reverse complement strand
GCAGCGTGGGCACCGCGCCGGAAGGGGTGGAGGCGGAGGTGATGGTCGTCAGCAGCTTTGCCGAGCTCACCCGCCGCGCATCCGAAGCCCGCGGCCGCATCGTCCTGTTCGACGTGCCGTTCACCACGTATCGCGAAACGCAGCCCTACCGCGGCCGCGGCGCCATCGAAGCCGCGCGCGTGGGCGCGGTCGCCAGCCTGATCCGCTCCGTGGGGCCGTTCGGCATGCAGTCTCCGCACACGGGCGGCATGCGCTACAACGATTCGATCGAAAAAATTCCCGCGGCGGCGTTGTCCATGGAAGACGCCATGCTCATCCACCGCCTCACGGACCGCGGCGAGCGGGTGCGCCTGCGGCTGCGGATGGGCGCGCAGACGCTGGCGGACGTGCCATCGCGCAACGTGGTGGCGGAGATCCGCGGCAGCGAACTGCCCAACGAGGTCGTGGTGATGGGCGGGCACATCGACTCGTGGGACGTGGCCCCGGGCGCCATGGACGACGCGGGTGGCTGCGTGGCCGCTTGGGAGGCGCTGCGGGTGATGAAGCGCCTGGGCCTGCGCCCCCGCCGCACCGTGCGCGTGGTGCTGTGGACCAACGAGGAGAACGGAACGCGCGGCGGCCTGGCCTACCGCGACGCGCACCAGGCGGAGATCGCCAACCACGTGCTGGCCATTGAATCCGACGAGGGGGTGTTTGCGCCCAAGGGCTTCAGCGTGACGGCGACGGACCCGGCGGTGGCGCAGGTGCGGCAGATCGCGGCGCTGCTGCGGTCCATCGGCGCGGACAGTGTGGAGCTGGGCGGCGGCGGCGCGGACATCGGCCCCATCATGGCGCTCGGCGTGCCGGGGATGGGATTGATGGTGGAGCAGGAGCGCTACTTCTGGTATCACCACACGGAAGCCGACACGCCCGACAAGCTGGACCCGGTGGAAATGGCGCGCTCCGTGGCCGCGATGGCGGTGATGGCGTACGTGGCCGCCGACGCGCCCACGCGCATCCCCTTCGGCCGCCCGCCGGCGAACTGACGTACGGCTTCTGTCGATGAACGGCGGGGCGCGGCGAGAAGATTCGCCGCGCCCCGCATGTTTTCATCTCCTACGCCCGTCGTCCGCTCCGGACGATCAGCTCCCGGGAGCGCGGATCATTTCGCGCGGCGGAAGGAGGGCGGCGATGCGGCGAGCCATGCTCAGCATCTGCCGCGATTCCTGCCGAAGCTGCTCCACCAGCACGTCGCCGGGCTCCCCGCCCCGCTTTCCCTCCTCGTCCGCCTGCAGCCCGATGCGCGCGGCGCGGCGCTCCAGCAGGTCCACGTCCGCCCAGGTGAACCCGAACGGCTGCCCGAAGAGCGCAAAGGCGGCGGCGGCGTGGTAGCACTCCGGCGGAATGCGGGCCTGCGCGCCGTCCGCCAGGTTCAGGGTAATGGCCATGCAGCGGCCTTCCAGCAGGCCGTTGACGTCCGCTGGCTGGGCTTCGGGGGCGTACGCGCTGGCCGGGGCCTGCATGGCTTCCTGCCAGGCTTCTTCGGATACGGCGGGTTTGAAGTAGTTGGCCACGGGATCTGAACCGGATTCGGTGTGCAGGATGGCGCGCGCCGGCGCCTTGCCCGTCCTTCCGCAATCCGCACTCCACCGCGCCCGCGCGTCCGTCGCGCCGGGGTGATCAGCGCGCGGATCTTTTCTCCCGGGCGCGATCCGGAATACGTGCGATGGATGGACATTCCCCCGCCGCCGCGCACCCACAATCCGCGCGAGCGAACCGACGAGCCCCGAACCGCACTGCCGGTTCGGGGCTCGTTCCGTCATCCCGCGGATGGCGGATTGGGGATGGGACAGCGGGTCAGCCGCGCTCCCAGAACGGGGGTGGCTCCACGCCCAGGGCGCGAAGGTAGGCGTAGCCCTGCCCGCGATGGTGGATCTCGTTGTCGATCATGTACAGGAACAGCTGATAGACCGGGCCCTCGTACCGGCCGAACGCCGTGCGCGACTCCTGGAACGTCCCCGCCGGGATCCGGGGCCACAGCGTGTTGATCTCCTCCGTCGCCTCGTCCCAGAGCGCGAGCATTTCTGCCCGCGTGGCGGGAACGGTGCGGGCGCGCATTGTCCAGTCGCCGCTGGCCACGCCCTGCACGCCGGGCGCCGCCATGCTGACCATCTCCATCACCATCTCGGCGAAGGGGCGCATGCCGCCCAGCGAAAAGGTGGAGATCTGGTCTTCGGGAAAGGCCTCGATCACGCGGCGCGTCAGCCGGCGGTGCCCCTGCCAGTGCTCCAGCAGTTGCGCGGGGGTCATCACGCCCGACTCATTGGGGAGGGTCATCCGGTAGCTCGGCGGGTGAGGGAAAAGGGTGTAGAACACCATGGTGCAGTCGCGTACGGCGCGGGTGCGGTCCGGCTGCCCCGGACCGGAGCGTCAGTCCGAATCCGCCAGTGGCGGGTCCGGGTCCAGCGTCTGGCGGATGCGCGTCAGCGCGCGCACCCCCGTGCGGAGCTCGTCCAGCGCCTGCGCGCCGCCCACGCGGTTGGCCCACGCCGCCTGCTCGCGGCCCAGGCGCTCCATGGCGTCCGCGCCGGCGGGGGTAATGCGCATCAGGCGGGCGCGGCGGTGGCGCGGGTTGTCGACGAATTCCACGAACCCCTCCGCCTCCAGCAGGGCCGAGGTTTCGCGGACGCTCTGCCGCGTGAGCCCCATCACGCGCGCCACGTCGGCGATGGGGATGGGGCCGTGCTCCACCACGCCCAGAACCTGCCACCGCGCGGTGCTCAGCCCCGCGGGCGCGGCCAGCTGGTCGCCCGCGTCGTGCAGAAGGCGGTTGACGCGAAACACCTCCAGCACCAGCGCGGTGAACGCGTCTCCGTGTTCCGTGTGCGCACTCATACCTGCATTCTACGTGGTTGACAGGTCCCTGTCAACAATGATGCGAGATCCGGAATCTGGCGCCGCGGGGTGTGGCCCTCACCCCGCGTGCTGCGCACGACGACCCTCTCCCACGAACAGATGTGGGAGAGGGAGCACACGGCAACGGCAATCTGGCGAGGAGGCGGGGCTTCGGCGTGGCGGCCGGCCCTCCCCGTGCAGACAGCCGCATGGGGAAGGGAGAACAGCGGATCGGTGCGCTTCGGAGGGTGCCGATGCGGCGGAAGGAGGCCCCCTCCCCCCAGCCCCCTCCACCCGCTCCGCGGGAGAGGGGGAGCCGTTCGGCGTGGTGGATGGTTCGGCGTGCGGCGCCGGGCTGTCCGCCGAGTCGGGGCTTACCGCTGTTCGAGCGGCGGATTCATCCGCTCAGGGAAGACGGCGCGCCACGCGCGGGCCCCTCCCCCGCCCCCGCGCAAACGGCCGCGCGGAAAGAGGAGACCTGTACCGGCACCCCCCGCCCCCGTGCAGGTGAAGTCCCCCCGTCCGTTTGGGGGGACTTTCCGCCGTTGTTGCGGCGGATTCATCCGCTCAGCCATGCCTGCAGCCCGCGCCGAACCCACCCCCGCGCAGGTGCAGCCTCACAGCAGTACCGTGAGGCTTTCAGCCGTTGTTGCGGCGAGTTCAGTCGCTCAGCCGGCGTCCCGTGACGCAGCGGCGGAATCGCGCTTGCGTTGCGTCATCCCACCAGACCATCGCTGAACCACACCGCGAAGAACGGGATGCAGACCAAGGGAACGCTGGACCTGCTCAAGGTCACCTTCAAGGAATTCATGGACGACGAATGCCCGCGGCTGGCGGCGGCGCTCTCGTACTACACCGTGTTTTCCCTTCCCCCGCTCATGATCCTGCTGCTGCTGATCGCAGGCGCCGTGTTCGACCCGGCCAAGGTGCAGGCCGCCATCCACGAGCAGATCGGCATGCTGATGGGCTCCGCGGGCGCCGACGAGATCGGGGCGATCCTGAACCAGGCGGAGCGGCCCGGCGGACGCGGCATCAAGGCGGTGCTCGGCGTGGGCGCCATCATCTTCGGCGCGACGGGCGCGTTCATTCAGCTGCAGGGCGCGCTGAACCGCGCGTGGGAGGTGGAGCCGGACCCCAACCAGGGCGGGCTCAAGAACTTCGTCTTCAAGCGCCTGCTTTCGCTGGGGATGATCCTGGGGATCGCCTTCCTGCTACTCGTGTCGCTCGGCGTCAGCACCGCGCTGTCCGCCATGGGCGGCGCGCTGGGCGGGTTCTTCCCCGGCATCCCGGAGCCGGTGCTGTACGCCATCAACCTGGGCATCTCGTTCGTTGTCATCACCGGGCTGTTCGCCACCATGTTCAAGGTGCTTCCCGACGCGCGCATCGCGTGGCGCGACGTGTGGGTGGGCGCGCTGGTGACCAGCACGCTCTTCATGGTGGGCAAGTTTCTGCTGGGCTTCTACCTGGGCCGCAGCAACCCGGGCGAGGCGTTCGGCGCGGCGGGGTCGCTGGCGCTGGTGCTGGTGTGGATCTACTACTCGGCCATGATCCTGCTCTTTGGCGCGGAGTTCACGCAGACGTGGGCGGTCACGCGCGGCGGCGGGATCGAGCCGGAGCCCGGCGCCCGCCGCATGGCCGACGAAACTGTGGACCCGCGCGACGTTCCCGCCAGGACCGGAAAGAAGAGGTCCTGACGCGGTCCGTCCGCCGGCGGCGGATGCGGAAAGACCCCTGGTCCGTGCGGACCAGGGGTCTTTTTATTCCATGCCGGGATCAGCGGCCGGGCAGCAGCCGCGGAAGAAGGAGCTGGATCCAGACCAGCGCGGGGATGGTCAGCAGCAGCCAGGTGGGCGGAAAACGGTTGGTGCGCACCCCGCGGTACGCCGCCCATCCGATCAGCACCCATCCCGCCAGCAGCAGCGTCTTTCGCGCGACGTCCACGGGCGGGCTGCTTCCGCCCGCGCCGGCGGTGAGCGCCAGCCAGAGCACCGCGTTGGCGCTGTTCACGATCCCCACCAGCGAGGCCAGCCCCACCACCAGCAGAATGCGCCGGAATGCCTGCCCCCGCGCGGTGTCGGGGATCTGCCGTGTATGCATGCTCATGGTCATCCGCTCATGAAGGGTGCGGCTCGGGAGCCGCGGTGCGCGCTCACGCAGTGGGGGCCAGAATGGCGGCGCTGCACGCCAGCGCCGCGCCGGCCAGCGCCCATCCGCTCAGGTTGGCGGACGAGGCCACGGAGGACCGCGCGTCGTCGCGCCGCTGCCGGGCCAGGTCCAGGCGCAGCTGGTAGATGGCGTACATCTCCGCCGTCACGCTCCCCGGGTTCGACTCCATGGCCGCCATCATTCGCTCCAGCGAGGCGACCTCCTGCTCCGCCTGATACCAGGTGGCGAACAGGTCAGCCACCTGCTGCACCGACAGCTCCGCCCCCACCACGGTGATGATGCACGCCGCCCAGAGCAGCGGGCCGGCGGGCTGCCCCCCGGCCGGCCCGCCCCCGCCGGTGGAGCCGCCGGTGCCGGTGCCGCTCCCGGAGCCAGCGCAGTTGCCGTCCCAGAAGCAGTTGTACGCGTACTCC
>NZ_DASVTX010000273.1:0-2638 GCF_036387355.1 Longimicrobium sp. | reverse complement strand
AAAGTCCGTGTAGTTGCCCCAGTAGAGCGTCACGGTCTGGTAGTCCACGTCCAGAATGGCGGACGCGACGTTGTCCAGAAAGCGGTGGTCGTGCGAAATGACGGCGACCGGGCCCTCGAAGTCGTGCAGGAACTTTTCCAGCCAGCGGATGGACAGGATGTCCAGGTGGTTGGTGGGCTCGTCCAGCAGCAGCACGTCGGGCGCGCCGGCCAGCACCTGCGCCAGCAGCACGCGCAGCTTGAAGCCGCCGGACAGCGTGCTCAGCGGCTGGCGGTGCACCTCGGCCGGAAGCCCCAGCCCTTCCAGGATGGTGGCCGCGCGCGCCTCGGCGGTGTATCCGTCCAGACGCTGCACCGTTTCTTCCAGCTCGCTGAAGCGGTCGGCGTCAAACTCCACGTGCGCGTTGGCCAGCAGCTCTTCCTTGGCCACCATGGCGTCCCACAGCTCGCCGTGGCCCATGAGCGCCACCTCCAGCACCTGCTTGTCCTCGTACAGGAATTGGTCCTGCCGCAGAACGCCCAGGCGGGCGGACTTGGGAATGCTGACGGTGCCCTTGCTGGCCTCGGTGTCGCCGCTGAGGATGCTGAGCAGGGTCGTCTTGCCGCACCCGTTGGCGCCCACGATGCCGTAGCGCTGGCCCGGGTTCAGCTGAAAGGCGGCGTCCTGAAACAGAACGCGGTCGCCAAAGGACTTTTCGAGATTGGATACGCTGATCATCCCCTAAGATAACAGCATGCGCGCCCGATTTCCTCCCCCCGCCCCGATCGCCCCGCGGCGGACGGCCGCGCGCCGGTCCGTCGCCCGGGCTACGCCCTCTCCAGTACGTGGCTGCGCCCGGGCGCGCCGGTGCGCGTGCGGCCCAGGATGAACGCCGAAACCAGCGCACCCGCGTCCAGCCCGAAGATGGCCGTTCCGGCGGCCTCGTGCCCCGCGGCCACCAGAAACGTCGCGCACCCGAACCCCACCATGGCAATGGCCAGTCCGCACGCCACGCCCAGGCGCTCGCTCAGGATCGACGCTTCCAGCGCCCGGCGCTCCAGTTCCAGGCACGTTTCCTCGCGCGCGCGCCGGTGTGCGCCCTGCGCCTGGAATTCGTGCAGGATCACGGCGGGGGCGTCCGGGTGCGCCTCCCGGTAGCGGATCAGTTCGGCGGCGTCGGGAATGGGCCCGCGGCGGATCTCCACCCGCGTCTGGTGCAGGTGGGTGCCCAATGTGACGCGAGAGGGGCGCGGCTGGTCGCCGCGCCCCTCCGTGCCCTCCGTTGGCCGGGGCGCAGGCAGCTGCGCTCCGGGCCGCCTGTTCCCGCGCTTACCGCCCATGCTCGCGGCGCGCCGGACTACCGCCCATGACGCGGCCGCAGGCGATGCTCAGATCGCCCCAGACGGCTTCCCAGTCGGCGGCGATGGCCGCCTGGTCGGAGACGGGGGTGGACGCGGGCCGCACGTACCGTGGCGGCACGGCGCCGCGAAAGTCGAGCACGCGCCCGATGCCGCGGAGAAAGCTGCTGCTGATGAGGTTGCGCATGGATCCTCCTTCCTGGTTGCCTGATCCCTGTCGCACTCGCTGCGTGCGCTCTCTGCCGGCCGAACGGTAAGCACATCCCAAGCCAATGTCCAGAGCCCTGCATCCCCCGAAAAGCCAAGCGAAAGACTCGACTTGTGTTGGGATCGGAGTGTCCATTCAGAAGCCGCCACCGGACGGACCGTACGTGACCGGCCGGTCTGGTCCGCCATTGCCGGAGAACGCGTGAGCCTTTCGGAAACATCTGATCCCGGTAGATTCCCGCCGTGCCGCGCTCGCGTACGGCAGCGTTCTCCGCACCCACCCTCCGCCCGCGCCCATGACCGGATGTCCCGCCGCGTCGTGATCCTGTCGCCCGGCGGGGCGTTCCTGAACGACCTGCTCCCGCTGCTGCGCGAGCGCGGGACGGCGGTGGCGGCGGTGGTGGTCTACGATGCGCGCCTGACCCTGCCGTCGCGGGGGGCGGGGCGCGCCGGCCGGCTGCGTGCGCTGGCGCTGGCTCCGCTCCGCGGGGCGTGGCGGCGGCTCAGGCCCCCCGTACGCGCCGCGGGCGAAACCATCGTGCGGACGGGCGCGCTCAATGGGGGCGGAACCGAGCGCGCGCTCCGGCGGCTGCGGCCGGACGTCGTGGTGCTGGCGCGGTGCGCGCTGCTGCAGCCGCGCCTGCTCGCCATCCCGAGGGAGGGGACGGTGAACGTGCATCCCGGGCTGCTCCCGTGGATCCGCGGCAACAGCCCCGTCGCCAATTCGCTGCTGCGCGGCGTGCCCCTCGGCGCCACGGCGTTCCGGGTGGATGCGGGGATCGACACGGGCGCCGTTCTGCAGCGCCGCCTGGTGCACGTCGCGGGCGGGGAAACGGAATCGGACCTGCGCGGCGCCCTGTACCGCCTGTGGCTGCAGATGACGGCCGACGCGGTCCAGGACGCGGTGCGGGCGCCGCTTCCCCCGGGCACGCCGCAGACCGACCGCTTCCCCATCTGCCGCGACCTCAAGGGCGGTCCCGAACAGTCGCTCGTGGATGAAGCCGTGTGCGCGGACGCGGCGCGGGTGCTCCTTGAACGCTGGCGCCCGCTCTGCGGCCCCGCCGGTCTCACCCTTCCCGCCGATGCCGCCGGAG
>NZ_DASVTX010000272.1:0-5270 GCF_036387355.1 Longimicrobium sp. | reverse complement strand
GCGCGACCGGGCGCCTCGGCCGGGGGCAGCGGTTGCCCGTTCAGCATCCACGTGCCGGAACTGTCACGCGTGGCGACCAGTCCAAAATGCGACATTGACGTCGTATTCGCGATGGCGATGCCGCGCCGCTTCAGGTTGGTGGCCGTCAGGATGGCCACGCTCAGCTTCCGCCCCTCCACGTACGGCGCAAAGGCGGGCCAGATCCGGTCCGCGAGCCGCCTCAGGCGTACGGTGTCGGCCACTTCGAACCCCGGCTCGAACTCCAATCGCAGCGCGGGCGGCCCGTCCGAAAAGATCCAGGTCTTTACACGGTAGACGGTAAAGGTGTCGCCGTTCACGAGCGTGAGCCGTTTGTAGCGGCCGGCGTACTCGCCGAACTGGCTGCGCGGCGGCGGCTGTGTGTTTCCACAGGCGGCAAGAAGCAGGCAGGCCAGAAGCGCCGGAAGGGCGCGCCGCAGTGCGTTCGTCATCGCTCAGTACTTCGGGATCGTGGGGTCGACCTCGTCGGACCAGGCCAGGATGCCGCCCTTGAGGTTCAGCAGGCGGTCGTAGCCGTGCGCCTGCAGAAACTGCAGCGCCTGCCCGCTGCGCGCGCCGGAGCGGCACTGCAGCACGATCTCCTCGTCGCGCGAGATCTCGTCCACGCGGTCGGGAAGCTGGCCCAGGGGAATCAGCCGCGCCCCCTGCGGCTCCAGGTTGCCGATTTCCCACTCCATCGGCTCGCGCACGTCGATAATGGTCAGGCGGTCGCCGCGGTCCAGCCGCTGCTTGAGTTCCGTAGGGGTGATTTCGGGGATCATCCGTGTATCCGATGGCGCGTTCTGGGAAGGAATCCCGCAGAAACGCTCGTAGTCGATCAGTTCGCGCACGGTGGGATTGTCGCCGCACACCGGGCATGCGGGGTCGCGCCGCAGCCGCATCTCCCTGAACCTCATCCGCAGCGCGTCGAACAGCAAGAGACGCCCGAGCAGCGTTTCGCCCGTTTCCAGGATCAGCTTCAGTGCCTCCAGCGCCTGCACGCTGCCGATGATCCCCGGAAGCACGCCGAACACGCCCGCCTCCGCGCACGAGGGAACGGAGCCGGGCGGCGGCGGCTCGGGAAAGAGGCAGCGGTAGCACGGCCCGCGCTGCGCCCAGAACACCGAGGCCTGCCCGTCCCACCGCAGGATGGAGCCGTACACGCACGGCTTGCCCTCCAGCACGCAGGCGTCGTTCACCAGATAACGTGTGGGAAAGTTGTCGGATCCGTCGATGACGACGTCGTAGCCGCGCACGATCTGCCGCGCGTTTGCCGACTCCAGCCGCACGGGATGCCGCTCCACGCGCACGTGGGGGTTGATGGCGGCGATGCGGTCGGCGGCCGAATCCAGCTTGGTGCGCCCCACGTCCGGCGTGCCGTGGATAATCTGCCGCTGCAGGTTCGTTTCGTCGACGGTGTCGAAGTCCACGATCCCCAGCGTGCCCACCCCCGCCGCCGCCAGGTACAGCGCGGCCGGCGAGCCCAGCCCCCCGGCGCCCACCAGGAGCACGCGCGCCACCTTGAGCCGCCGCTGGCCGGCCGGGCCGACTTCCGGAAGGATCAGGTGCCGGCTGTAGCGCAGCGTCTCGTCCGCGCCCAGCGTGGGAAGTTGGTCATCGCTCGTCATGGCCGGAAGGTTACCCGCCATGCGTGCTTTCCCGCAACGGCAAATGGCTACTGCCCTCACGGGAGGACGCGGCGGTGGCGGAGGTCGCGGAACAGACGGGGGTCTGGCGAGCGAGGGTCATAACCACCAGCATATTCGATGCAGCTGCGAACGAACACCTGGCGAGCTGGGCTCGGATCCAAATTCACCGTGTGTATCCAAACAGCTCAGCAAGCGCCTCGCCGTACGTATTATCCTCAAAGCTCTCTTCAACTCGAGTTCTTAATTCCTCAAGATTCTTGATCTGCTTCGGATACTTGGGGTCCAAATATGCCACCAAAGCCGCTCTATACACGACGGCTGCTAAACGAGGAAGCCCCACGCGCTCAGTGCGATTCAAGGTCAGGAGAGAGTTCTCGCGCACTGGATTTCCGTGCAGGAATTGGTTTCTTGCACGGTAAAGGTACACGTAGGCACGCTGGAGAGCACTCACGCGCCGTATCTCCGGCTTTCTCGTCTTGGGATTCTTGATTTTGATTCGATATCGTAGTTTGCGGTCCCGCTCGTCGATCGAATCTCGGTTGAGCAGTAGGAGTACGCTCTCCAGATCGGCGTGTCGTTTATTGGGCCACGCGAGGATCTCAATAGCACTCACCCATAAAGCAACCTGGATTCCGTACTCGTTCAGCGAACCTTCGCATTTCGTACCGACCGCACAAGCTTGGTATGCAACGTCCAATGAACGGAACAACCGATCCCCGAACTTCTCAGTCTCAGCTTTTCCGCAATATCGCTTGATCCAAGCTTTCTCGAATGAACGAAAAAGATAACTGTCAGGATGCAGCCGGCCGTCTGTTAGCGGGATATACGGAGAACGTGTGAGCCGCAATTTCGCACCGCTGGAGACGACACTCAGCAGCGCGGGCGAGTGGAGGATCATCCCGCCCGTACCCCCGATCTGAGCAGGATGAAAGTCGAACGTATCAGACCATGTGGGGTCAAGTCCTCCGTAACCCCTTTCTGCCGCCGCCCGTGCACGCAGGATAAATGCGAGAGCAATTGCGTTGCGGAACGCTACAATTGCAGCAAGGTTGATTCGTACAGTCTCGGGAGCTGATCTATGAGTAAGTAGTATCGCCGGGCTATAAGGCTTCCCGTATTCATCTACAAAGGATGTAAGAATTTGCTCGATTGTTTTATCAGAGCGTAGATGTGCTACGTGAGGATTATCGGACGACACGATGGTGATAAGCTCGTCTCCAAATGAGATGCCCATCGGCCAATCGCCAGAATGACGCTCATTAGAGGCCGTTGCGAGCACGAGATTGGGAAGGACGAACACGAATTCCCATTCAGTAGCAACCACGGTGTTGGAGCAATTGGAGGTGGCACTTCTTGAGCCTCGCTGTCCGAAGTCGAGGTCGCTGAACCTCAACGCGACGCGACTTGCACATGATAGCATTCGTTCCGCTCGCCGCGCGAATTCCGGACGACCGATCCCGCTTGGTCTCACGTGGGGACGCGGACGTAGCGGCGGGGGCGGAGGTCGCGGGGGAACAGACGGGAGTCCGGACGCGCGGGCACGGTGTCCGCATGGTGGCGGGCTGGAGCGGCGGAAGGGTTTCCGTCGCCTGGAGGATGATTGACCGCGGGAGACGTGGATGCGGCGGGTGATCGTGATGGCGGCGGTGCTGGCAATGGCGGCATGTGGGAGCGATGCGGCGCCCAGGGCAACGAAGGCAGCGGCGCCGTCTGATGCGGTCGGCTCGGTGCCGCGCGATTCCACGGTGGCCGATTCGGGGCAGGTGGCGGCGAGTCCGTCCGGGCCACGGGGGCCGCATGCGCCCAATCCCATGGGGCGCGTTCCCGTCTTTGAGTACCACGTGATTCGCGCGGGCAAGACGGAGTTCCACCATCCGCCGGAGGCGCTGCGCCGCGACCTGCAGCTGCTGTACGACGCGGGATATCGCCCCGTCACGGTCGCGGAGATGAACGAGCGGCGCATCGACCAGGTGCTCCCCGCGGGCTACCGCGCCTTCGCCGCCGTCTTTGACGACGCCGATCCCACGCAGTTCAGCTACACCGAGGCGGCGGACGGAACGCTGTCCATCGACCCCAACAGCGCCGTGGGGATCTGGACGGAGTTCACCCGCACGCACCCGGGCTGGCGCAACGCCGCCACCTTCTGCGTGCTGAGCGCGGGGAGCAGCGGCGGCGCCTTCTTTGGCAACGGCGGCATCAAGGGGCAGAAGACGGCGTGGCGCTTTCCCAAGATGCGCTACCTGGCGGAGCAGGGCTTCGAAATCTGCAACCACACGGTCTGGCACGCGCGGCTGGACAAGTACTCCGACGCCTACGTGCAGGAGCAGATCGCGCGGCTGCAGCTGGCCGTGGACAGCGCCGTTCCCGGCTACCGCATCCGCACACTGGCGCTGCCGCTGGGCATTTGGCCCCGCACGCGGTCGCTTGCGTGGGCCGGCTCGTGGCGGGATCCGGCAACCGGGCAGACGGTGCGCTACGACCACGCCGCGGTGCTGGAGGTGAGCGGCGGCCCCAGCGTGAGCCCGCGCGACCCCGCCTATGACCCGCGCAGCATCGACCGGGTAATCGCGTACCGCGACGCCGTGGAACGCACCATCCGGCGCCTGGAACCGGACGGCGCGTACGTGTCGTCCGGTGGCGGAAGATGATGAAAATCCAGCATCATCCTTGAATCCCACCCCCCGCACCGATACCATTCCCGTTCCTCCGGAAGCGGTCTTCCGGCCAAGGACGGGATTTTTACGGGACGGCGGTGAGGGATGCAGTTTCTTGCGCAGATGTTCGACTACTTCCGGCACCTGGACGTTCACCTGGCGGAACTGCTGCGGCAGTACGGCGCGTGGACGTACGTCATCCTCTTCGCCATCATCTTTGCCGAAACCGGGCTGGTCGTTACGCCGTTTCTGCCCGGCGACTCCCTGCTCTTTGCCGCCGGCGCGGTGACGGCCGCGGCCAACAACATGCCGGGCGAGCCCGCGCTCAACATCCTCATCCTCTGGATCGTCCTCGTGATCGCCGCGGTGGTGGGCGATTCCGTGAACTACCAGATCGGCCGCGCCGTGGGCACCAAGGTGTTCAAGAAGGAGGCGCGGGTGATGAAGCTGGAGTACCTGCACAAGACCGAGTCGTTCTACGCCAAGTACGGCGGAAAAACGATCATCCTGGCGCGCTTCATCCCCATCGTGCGGACGTACGCGCCGTTCGTGGCCGGCGCGTCCAAGATGGACTACGCCAAGTTCCTGACGTACAATGTGGTGGGCGGCGTCATCTGGATCACGATGTTCCTGTTCGCCGGGTACTTCTTCGGCAACATCCCCGTGGTGCAGAAGAACTTCGAGTACGTGGTGGTGGCCATCGTTGCCCTCTCGCTGCTGCCGCCGCTGATCGAGTGGATCAAGCACCGCCGGTCCGCCACGGTGGGCGACGTGGCCGACGCGTCCGGCACGGAGCCGCGCGTTCCATGACGGCCCGCGTCTTCCGCGCGCTGGTGCTCGCCCTCGCCTTCGCGGCACCGGCCGGGCTCGCCGCGCAGACCAGGCCGTCCCGCCCCGCCGCGGATTCCATCCGCTTCGCGGGCGAGGGTGCTGAAGGGGATTCCGCCGC
>NZ_DASVTX010000271.1:0-6765 GCF_036387355.1 Longimicrobium sp. | reverse complement strand
GATCAGAAGAGGGAGACGAAGTCGGCTTCGCTGAGCAGAAACACGCGGGGGACCGGATACCGTGTCCCGGCCAGAATCCCCACTCCCGGTTTGCCGTCCCACAGCATGTAGCTCCCCTGAACCTGAACACTGCTGCTCCGGCCTCCGCGCACGAGGATGAACTCGGTACGGTCGTTCCCGGTTCCGTTTCCGAAGATCAGGTCCGCAGTGGCGTATCCTCCCGCCACCGCGGCCAGACCCGCGAGCGCGCGTGCGCCCGGATCAGCGCTCATCACCACGGCCCCGGGCGCGGCAGCGGACGATCCTTCTGGGCCCGGGCCGGAGGCGGGCAGCAGGTGCGGCTCCGGGTTGCCGCACGGCCACGCTAGAACTCCCGGCTTCCTGCCCAAGGTGTGACGGAAAAGCACGCCGGGCTCAGGAGTGCTCACGCCACCGTACGCGAGACCTCCCGCGAGCCGTGATGTCACGGCGGTGTCCGGGAACGCGCTGGTGACGGACAGCGCCCCGTCGGCGCGGAATCGGACGCGGTGCAGCCACTGCGCGCTGCGCCCGCCCTGCTGGAACCGGGGACCGTAGACGATCCAGTCCGGGCCGCAGCCAGCAGCGGCCAGCCCGGGAAAGCCCAGGGCCGGCACCTCGTGGAGCAGAGCGCCATCCAGACTGTAGACCGCGGTCCGGCCATTTCCGCCCAGCACCAGGATCGCCGTATCCCCCGAGACCGCCAGAGCCGTGGGGGTCCGCATCTCACCGGGGCCATCCCCCGATCGCAGGAATGCCGCGCGAAGGCTCCCGTTGCGCCGGAACACCTTCAGAAACGGAGCGAAGCCTTCCAACACGACGAAGTGTCCGCCATCGTCCGTCATGCGTGCCGTGATCACGCGCGAGAGCGACGTCTTCGGATCGGCATCCGGGCCGGCGCTCACATGCGCCAGATGACGCGCGGAATCGGCGAGCCGGCTCCCGGCGCGCGCCGAAGCCCCCTCCCCGGCGCCGCAAGCGGCCGAGGCGAGGGTAAGCGCGAATACGAGCGCGGCAGTTCTCAGCGTGGTCAGTGGAGAGTGTAGCCGGAGGTGTCAATTGCGCGTGCCGTAGCTCGGGCGCGCTGGGCCGCGGTCAGTCCCGGCGATAATAGCAGGTTGCGCCGCCAGTCGCGTTGGTGCGCCATCCTACCAAGGTGTAGGTGTTGCCTGCCTCGTCGGTCCAGGTGAGGCCGAACTTGATTGGAAGATTATGGCGCGCGGCTCCCGAACGGCGGCGAGAAGCACGGACGCGAAAAGCGGGGCCGCCGGCATCCACGCCGGCGGCCCCGCTTTCGTTCATCCCCCACGCACCCGGACGGGCGCGCTCCCTCCGCGGGTTCAGCCCTGCGTCCCCGCCAGAAGCTGCGTGGCGTCCTGCCGTTCCGCCGCGGACAGGTTCAGGCGGATGATGAGCTGCAGCAGCTCGCGCGCGGTGTGCGCCGAGAACGTGGGCGAGTGCGGGAGCAGCAGGGGCGGGAAAGAGAAGTCCTCGCCCAGCTTGGCCCGCGCGCCCAGCGTAAGGATCACGGGCTGGTCGCGGTTCAGGGTGGCCAGCGCCGCGGCGTCGTCGGCCAGCACGACGCGGATCTGGTCGGGATCCGTCTCGCTGGCGTCGGCGTACATGGCGCGCAGCCGGTTGCCGAACTCCGGATCCACGCACACCAGCGTGACGCCGCCGCTGCGGATCTGCCGCTGCACCGTCTCCACCACCTCGGCGTTCACCGTGAGCGTAACGGACGGCACCCCCACGTTCTCCGCCGCCTTGCGCACCAGCCGCGAGTGGTAGCTGGTGGTCACCACCAGGTCCGCCTGGCGGATCGCCTCTTCCACCGCGTGGAACTCCACCGAGCGGTCCGGGCGGGGCAGGGGAATGGGCGAGATGTACACCGGCACCGCCTCCAGCCCGAACTGCTCCTGCAGCTCCGCGCAGTACGCCGTCATCTGGTCCACGTTGCTTTCCACGCACGCGCAGCGCAGCCGCACGGTGCTGGTGCAGCGGCGGATCAGTTCGGGGATCTCGGCCAGCGTCATGCGCCGCTTCCACCCCTCCACCAGCACGCCGGCCATCCACCGCGCCGTTTCGGCCAGCACCTCGCCGCCGAGCTGGTCCTGCGGAGCCAGGTACACGCCGGAGCGGCCGCGCACCTCCACCAGCCCTTCGTCTTCCAGGATGCGGTAGGCCTGGGCCACCACGCGGTGGTCCACTCCCATCTCGCGCCACAGTGCGCGGATGCTCGGAAGCCGGTCGCCCGGCTGCAGCAGTCCCAGGTGAAGGGAACTGAGAATTCGGTCGCGCAGCTTGTCGCTGAGTGCGGTTTCCTGATCCATCGATCCGGTAATGCCTGGCGTTCGGTGTGCGCGCGCGGCGCCGGACGGCGACCGCGAGTGCCTAATAGGATCGTCTTGCGGGGGGTTCGCGCAACACGTACCCTGCATCGCGCGCGGGGTGCCGCGCCCGCCGGCCCGTGGTGTGGCGTACTCCCTGCGTTGATTTTCCCCGTAATGAGCGTGTTTCAGCGCGCCAGCACAAGCCCGACCCGCGCCGGGCCGCCCCGCCGACCCGTTGGGGACGCGCGGGGCCGCGCGTTCCCGTCCCCCTGCGGCGTCGCCTGAATGCTGTTGTCCGTCCTTGTCATCCTGGTCCTGATCGCCCTCACGGCGCTGTACGTGGCCGCCGAGTTCGCGGCCGTCAGCGTGCGCCGCAGCCGCGTGCGGCAGCGTGCAGAGCAGGGCGACGCCTCCGCGCGGCGGGTCCTTCCCTACCTGGACAATCCGCAGGCGCTGGACCGCTACATCGCGGCCTGCCAGATCGGCATCACCCTCACCTCGCTCATCATCGGCGCGTACGGGCAGGCCGCGCTCGCGGGTCCGCTGGCCGGGCTGCTCCGCCGTCTCTGGACACTCAGCCCCGCGACGGCGTTGTCCACCGCCGCCGTGGTCATTCTGGTGGGGCTCACCATCGTCAGCATGGTCCTGAGCGAACTGGTGCCCAAGTCGCTCGCCCTGCAGTTCCCCACCCAGGTGGCGCTCCGCACCAGCCTTCCCATGAAGTGGTCGGTAGCGGCGTTCGGCGTCTTTATCCGCTTTCTGAACGGAAGCGGCGGCTTGGCGCTGCGGGCCATGGGGGTGGAGACGACCGGGCATCGCCACATTCATTCCCCGGAAGAAATCGACCTGCTGATCGCCGAGTCGCGCGACGGCGGGCTGCTGGAGCCCGATGAGCACCGGCGGCTGCGGCGCGCCCTGCAGCTGGGCATTCGCCCCGCGCGCCACCTGATGGTGCCGCGGCAGGAAATCGTGGGCGTGGACGTCGATACGCCCGTGGCCGAGCTGCTGCGCACCATGGCGGAGGCGCCGTACACGCGGCTCCCCGTGTACCGCGGCGACATCGACCACGTGGAAGGCCTGCTGCACACCAAGGACCTGTTCCGCGGGTACCTGGCCGGCGGCCCGCTGACCTCCGTGCGCCAGCTCATGCGCCCCATCCTGATGGTGCACGAAAGCGTGACGGCGGACCGGCTGCTGACGCTGATGCGGGAGAAGCGCAGCCATCTGGCCATTGTGCTGGACGAGTTCGGCGGGGTGGCGGGGCTGGTGACGCTGGACGACGTGCTCACCGAGGTGATGGGCGACGTGGCCGACGAGTTCCGCGTAAACGAACCCGGCGCGGAGCGGCTGGAGGACGGCCGCGTGCGTCTTCCCGGGTGGATGCGGCTGGACCAGGCGGAGCCCTGGCTAGACGTGCTCTGGGACGGGGACAGCGACACGGTGGGCGGGCGAGTGATGGAGGAGCTGGGGCACGTGCCCACGGCGGGGGAGCGGGTGCGGATCGACGGGGTGGAGGTGGAGGTGGAGGCGGTCGCCGGGCACGCGGTCCGCACCATCCTGGCCCTTCCCGCGCGCCGTCGCCGGGACGACCAGCGGGACGAGCGGCGGGACGGCCGCGAGGGAGGGCGCGATGGATAAGCTGGTGCCCATCCTCATCATCGCCGTGCTGATCCTGGCGAACGCGCTGTTCGTGGCCGCGGAGTTCGCCATCGTGGGCGCGCCCAAGGCCTCCATCGAGCGGCGTGCGGCGGAGGGCGACCGGGTGGCGCGCATCGTCGCCAACATCCTGAACGATCCGCGGCGGCAGGACCGCTACATCGCCACCGCGCAGCTGGGCATCACCGTGGCGTCGCTGGGGCTGGGCATGTACGGCGAGCACGTGCTGGCGGAGTGGATCGGGCACGCGCTTTCCGGGGTGGGCCCGCTGCGCGCCGCGGCGTCGCACACGCTGGCCAGCATCCTGGCCGTGGCCATCCTCACCTACTTTCACATCGTCGTGGGAGAAATGATCCCCAAGACGATCGCGCTGCAGCACGCGGACCGGGCCGCGGTGTGGGTCACGCCCCCCGTGCTCGTGGTGCAGAAGCTGGTGTTTCCTATCGTCCTGGCGTTGAACGCCATTGGCAACGGGCTGCTGCGGCTGGCGGGGATCAACCGCTACGTCTCATCCGGCGAGCAGTACCGCACGCCGGAGGAACTGCAGTTCATCGTCCGCGAAAGCCAGGCGGGGGGCATGCTGCGCCAGGAGAGCGCCGACGTGCTGCAGGAGCTGCTGGAGTTCGGCGACCTCACGGCGGGGGAGGTGATGATTCCCCGCGTGCGGGTGACGGGGATCCGCGCGGGCGCCACCGCCGACGAGATGCTGCGCACGCTGCGGCGCAGCCCGCACACGCGCTACCCCGTGTACGAGGAAAGCATGGACCACATCGTGGGTGTGGTGCACATCAAGGACATCCTGCGGCGCATGCCCAACCGCCGCGCGCTCCGGCCGTCGGAGGTGCGCGAGGTGCCGTACATTCCCGAAACGGCGGCGATGGACACGGTGCTGGCGGCCATGCGGCGCGTGAACTCGCAGATGGCCGTGGTGATGGACGAACACGGCGGCACCGCGGGCGTAATTACGATCGAGGACCTGTTCGAAGAGGTCGTGGGGGAAATCGAGGAGGGGTGGGTGGCGCGCCCGGACATGTACCGCGACGTGGAGGGGCGCGTCATTGCGGGCGGCACCGTGCGCATCAGCGAGGTGGGTGACGAACTGGGCGTGGTGCTGGAGCACGGCGAGGTGGACACGGTGAGCGGGCTGGTGCTGAGCCTGCTGGACCGTCCCCCCGTGGTAGGCGACACGGTGGTGTACGACCACGTGCGCTTCGAGGTGCTGTCCGTGGAAGGGCTGGGGGTGAACGAGTGCCTGGTGACGCCGCTGGCCGGCGCGGTGCAGGAGAACTTCGACACCTGATCCGCCGTTCGTGAGTGCGGCGGCGGAGCGGGGGAGGGAAGACGTCCATCTTCTTTCCCCCGCTGCTTTTGCCGCGACGCGGCGGAGCGGCGAGTCATGTTGCACGATTCGCCTGCGGGCTTTTTCTGATACACCGTTGAGGCACAGTTCTTCCTATGGCGGGGCGGCTCGAAAACATGCGGTCCGGGGACGGATTCCGGATCGCGGTGAAGCTGACTTTTCGCGGGAGTGCAGGATGACGGATCGGATGATGGGACGCGCAATGCGGGTGCTTGCTGCTCTCGCGGTGATTGCCGCCACGGCGCGCGGCGCGGCCGCGCAGGAAGTGACCGCCTTCGTCACGGGGTCGGTGGACGGGCACGACAGCAACATCGCCCTGGTGGGCGCGTCGGCGCGGCCGGCGGGCCTGGGGCTCAAGCCGGTGGTGGCGCTGCAGGTATACCGGCTGAACTACGAGGCCGGCGACGAGAACGTGGGCGTGTGGAGCGTAACTCCGTCGGTCGGCGCCGCGTACCGCACCAGCGGCGGCCAGGTGGAAGGGCGTGTGGGCTACAACTTCCAGAGCGGCGAGGACGACAGCGATGACGACGTCGACCTTCCGTTCGGCGAGTCCGTGGGCGAGGGCGGTGGGCGCAGCGGCGTGGTGACTTCGGTGCAGGCGCAGTCGTGGGCCGCGCGCCCGGAACTGCAGGGCATCGCCTCGTACAACTGGCGCTCGGAGTACATCTGGAGCCAGGCCCAGGCGGTGCTGCCCGTGGTGCAGCTGAACAGCGGCGGCAACATCGGCGTAGGCGGCGAGGTGGTGTACCAGGGCCAGACCACCAGCCCGGACATCGGGGAGCGGTACTCTGCAGTGCAGGTGGGGCCGCTGGTGCGGTGGAGCACGGGGCGCGAGTCCAGCGTGCTGGTGGGCGGCGGCTACAAGGACAGCAGCACCCGCGGCGGAACCTGGTATGCCCGCGTGGCCTTCGTTCGGTACGGCATCAACCTGGGCCTGCTGGACTGATTCCCGGCGGTCGGTTGATGGATGATCCGGTGAGGTTGGATCACCGGTGATGACGGCTGCGGCGGCGAGATTCTTCTCGCCGCCGCTGCTTTTCGTGGCACCGCGAGGGTGGGATTCGTGAGATCCGCGGAATTCGCGAGGTTGATCGAGTGTAGCGGAGATGGGTGTGGCGGACGGGGTGGCCCTCACCCGGCTCGCTAAAGCTCGCCACCCTCTCCCACGAACAGATGTGGGAGAGGGGGCACACGGCAACAGCCGGCCGCGGCGGTTCGGACGGATCGGCTCGTCCTCCGGCTTCGGCGCCTCAGGCTTCGTCGCGGAGTACAGCTCGACGTCCATCCGCCGCGCCGATGGCCCCTCTCCGGCCCCTCCCCGTGCAAACTGCGCACGGAGAGGGGGAACGGCAGATCCGTGCGCTTCGGACGGTGCCGGTGCGGCGGAAGGAGGCCCCCTCC
>NZ_DASVTX010000270.1:0-6592 GCF_036387355.1 Longimicrobium sp. | reverse complement strand
CGCTGCGCATCGACCTGACGGCGGACCTCACGCCGCGCGACCAGCCCGGCGCGGAGCCGTCCGTGATCGCCGCGGCGGGGCTGGTGCGCTACCGCCCGGGGGCAGAGGAGCCGATCCGCTTCAGCGACCTGCGGGTGGACGCGCGGCCGCTGCGGGTGGAGCACCTGGCCGCGCTGAGCGACCAGCCCAACCCGCTGCTGCGCGGCCTGCTGACCGGCGGCGCCACCCTGTCCGGCTCGCCCGCGAATCTGCGGATCGAGGGCGGGGAGATCGTCTACAAGGTGGGCGACGCGCCGGAGACGGTGCTCTCGGACCTGTCGGGAACGGTCCGCAACGGCGACGTGCTTCGCTACGAGCTGCGCGCCCGCGCCCGGCCGCTGGCGCTGGCCACGCTCACGGAACTGTTCCCCGCGCTCCCCTTCCGCCGCGCCACGCTGGCCGGGCCCATCTCCATCACCGGCAATGGGGACGACGTGCGGTTCGACGCCGACCTGCAGGGCGCCGCTGGCGGAATCGCCATCGCCGGGTCGCTGCGAACGGGCACGCCCATGCGCTTTGACGTCAGCGGCCGGGTGGAGGCGTTCCGCGCCGGCGCGCTGGTGACGGGAAGCGTGCCGCTGGACGGCCCGCTGACCGGCACCTTCTCCGCGCGGGGGACCACGGAAGACCTGCGTTTTGCCGTGGACATGCGGCAGGGCGCCAACGGCAGCTTTGCGCTGGGCGGCACCGTGCGCCGGCCGGGGGGAACGGGATCGCCGCAGTTCGACATTTCCGGACGGGTGGACAACTTCCGCATCGGCGCGCTGATCGGCCGGCCCGGGCTGCTCCCCGGCCCCGTGAGCGGCCCCATCGCCGTCTCCGGCGGCGGGCGCCAGCCGTACCGCTTTGACGTGGCGCTCACCGGGCAGATGGGCACGGTGGATGTGCGCGGCACCTACGCCCCCGGCGACGTTCCCGTCTATGCCGTCACGGGCCGCGTGCGCAACCTGGACCTGAGCGGGCTTCCCGGCTTCGCCAACCTGCCCGGCACGCGGCTGAACGGCACGCTGGACGTGAACGGCCGCGGCACCACGGCCGAAACGTTCGACGGCCGCATCGCCTTTACCGCCGAGCCGGGGACCACGGTGGGCGGCGTGGCGGTGGAGCGCGGCGTGGTGCGCGTGGCGACGGACGGGGGCGTGCTGCGCTTCGATACGCTGTCGCTGGGGGTGCGCGGCGTGCAGCTTGAGGCCAGCGGGCAGCTGGGGCTGACCCGCGCCGCGCCGGAGCCGCTGCGCTTTACCCTGAACGCGCCCAACCTGGGGGTGCTGGCGGCGTTCGTTCCCCCGCCGGGCGCGTTCGAGCCGGAGATCGCGGGGTCGCTGCAGGCCAGCGGTTGGGTGATGGGAACGCTGCGCTACCCGGAGATCGCGGCCACGCTGCGCGGATCGGGGATCCAGTACCAGGGCTACCGCGCCGAGCAGCTTGCCGGCGACGTGCGGCTGGCCAAGGGCGCAACGGTGTGGACGGGGAACGTGGCGCTGAACGGCACCTCCCTCACGGTGGCGGGCAACACCATCCGCTCGGTGGAGCTGCAGGCCAACCTGACCCCGGACGGCGCTACCTTTGGGCTGGACCTGCGCCGCGACGAGAATACGGACCTGCACGCCAGCGGCGCCCTGGAGCTGAACGGGCTGGCGGTGAACGCGGTGGTGCTGAACCAGCTGAACCTGCGGCTGCGCGACGTGCAGTGGACGCTGGCCGTGCCCCGCGCGCGGCTGGCCCGGCTGGAGGGCGGCGGCTACCGGGTGGAAAGCCTGCGGCTGGCCCGCGGCGGCTCCGCCAGCGGCTTCATCGAGGCGAACGGAACGCTGCCGGCCACGGGGACGGCGGACCTGATGATCCGCGTGGCCGGGCTGGACCTGGCGGAGCTGCGGCAGCTTGCGCCCATGCTTCCCGACGCCGCGGGGATCGTGACGCTGAACGCCGCCATCACCGGCCCGGTGGAGCGCCCGCGGGTGCTGCTGGACGGCACGGTGGTGGGGCTGGCGTTCGGCGGGCTGCAGACGGACACGCTGGCGCTGAACGGCGAGTTCGCCGACCGGGCCATGGCCCTGCGCGCCACCGTGCGCCTGGGCGGCCGCACCATCCTGAACGCCGACGCGCGCGTGCCCATGACGCTGACGCTGGGCGGGCTGGTGCCCTCGTTCGCGCTGCTGCGCACCGACCCGCTGCGCGCCACGCTCACGGCGGACTCGCTCCCCATGCAGCTGGTGGCCGGCGCGCTTCCGCTGTACCTCAAGGATGGCGGGGGACAGGCGTACGCGCAGGTGAACGTGTCGGGCACGCTGGACGAGCCCACCGTGGCGGGAACGGCCGTCCTGGCCAACGCCGCGGTCACCGTGGTGCAGACGGGGGTGCGGCTGGAGCGGATGGCGGCGGCGGTGCGGCTGCAGGGCAAGCAGATCGTGATCGACAGCGCCGTGGCGCACACGGGCGGCGACGGCGTGGCGCGGGTGAGCGGCAGCGTGCTGCTGGACCAGCCGGGCCGCCCCGCCATCGACCTGGCGATCACCACCGAGAACTTCCAGGCGATGAAGCGGGACGACGTCGCCGAACTGCAGGTGGATGCCGGGCTGCGCATCACCGGCCGCCTGCCCCGCGCGGACCTCACCGGGGCGCTGACCATCGAGGACGGGGTGATCTACATCCCCGAAACCGGACAGCCCACGGAAGCCGACATCGTGGACGTGGACGTGGGCGCGCTGGGAGCCGACACCGTTTCCGC
Source organism: Longimicrobium sp. (assembly GCF_036387355.1). Classification (GTDB taxonomy): domain Bacteria; phylum Gemmatimonadota; class Gemmatimonadetes; order Longimicrobiales; family Longimicrobiaceae; genus Longimicrobium. Next base: position 3,825 of record NZ_DASVTX010000270.1, on the reverse strand, counting down.
CGGGGTGGCCACCGCGGCGGGGGTGGTGGGCATGCTGGTGCCCAACAACCTGGAAGTCAGCATCGGCGAGAACGTGCGGCTGCAGTCCAGCGAGCTGAGCGTGTACGTCCGTACGGAGAGGCCGCTGCTGGTGTACGAGGGCGGCGGCCTGCCCCGGGTGTTCGGCGAGGTGCAGACCGTTCGCGGCACCTACACGCTCAGCGTGGGCCCCATTCAGCGCGACTTCGAGATCGAGCGGGGGACGGTGCAGTTCACCGGCACGCCGGAGCTGAATCCCCGGCTGGACATCAACGCCGTGCACCAGGTGCGGGGCACCGATCCGGGCGCGGACGACCTGGACGTCAACATCAACCTGGGCGGCACGCTGCAGCAGCCGACGATCGCGCTCAGCAGCAACACGCGCCCGCCCCTGCCCCAATCGGAGCTGCTCAGCCTGCTGCTGTTCGGGCGGCGCAGCGCGGACCTGGCCAGCCTGCCCTCGGAGTTCACGCAGGGGGTCATCCTGGAGCAGCTGCTGGGCGGCGTGATCACCAGCCAGCTGGAGCAGGTGTTCACGCAGCTGGGCTTCTTTGACTACGTGCGGCTGCGGGCGCGGCCCACGGGGGTGGGCTTCGGCGGCGGGGTGAGCGCCATCAGCACCGACATCCTGGCCTTTGCGTCGGTGGAGGCGGGCAAGCAGCTGTTCGAGGACTTCTACGTCGTCCTGGAGATCGCCAACATCTTCAGCGAGCCGCGGCCGGGCGCCTCGTTTGAGTACCAGGCGTCGCGCACCTGGTCCATCCGCGGCGCGTTTGAGCCGGTGCGGCGCGACCCGCTGCTGCTGAACCTGCAGCGCCGCGCGTACCAGTTCTCGGGGGAGCTGCGCCGCCGGTGGGAGTACGGCCGGCCCAAGGTGACGGACGCGGACGTGCTGGAGAACGTGGAGCCGGTGCCGCCCGCGAGCGACACGCCGGCGCCGGGGCAGATGAGCACGCCCACCGGCGCGCCGCCGCCCACCCCGCCCGAGCCCACGCCGGACTGACCAAGAGGGCGCCTCTCACCGGAGGCGCCCTTTCTGTCGATCGCCCAGGGAAGATGAACCCCCTCTCACGGAGATCACGGGAAAAAACACGGAGGGTCACGGTACGGATCTGTACCGTGAACCTCCGTGCAGTTCTCTGTGAACTCCGTGCGAGGCGGTTTCGTTTCCGCTGCACCTCGCACCCGGGGCTTAGTAGAACGGCCGCTCGCGGGCGTTGGCGCGGGTGAGCGGGATCACGACGCTGTCCTGCCCCTCCGGCACCTTTACGCGAACGTTCCACTCCAGCGTGCTGTGCGGCAGAACGTACGACGCGTACAGCCAGTAGGTGCCCGCGTCGGCGGGCACCGCGGCCAGGCCCGCCTTGTCAGTGGTGTCGGCCGCGGCATCCACGCCCAGCTCCGCCGCCTTGTTCTTGGCCAGGCTGTCGAACGGCGCGTACACCCCCTCGCGCCACTTGCGCCGCAGCCCGCGAATGCTGTCGATGCGGGCCTGGATCTGGCGCCGCTGCAGCGCCGCGAGCCGGGCCGTGGAGTCGCCGGGAACCCTGGGCGGAGCGCTCAGGCGCTGGAGTTGCTGTAGGAGTTCCGCGGGAATGGTGGGCTCCGGGCGTTCCGAAGCCTTTTCCAGTGAATCCATCAGCGCCACCCGGTCGTAGGGAAGCAGGTAGACGGGCATGTCGGCCACCGGCTCACCACCCTTGTCCAGATTGGCGCGGACAATCACCCTGGAATCGCTGCATCCGGCGGCGGTCAGGCTCACGGCCACAAACAGCAGCGTGCGTTTCATCCACGATCTCCCGGGCGGCTCGGAACGGGGTTGGGCAACGGCGAAGGCCGGGCACGCCACAGCGGCGACCCGGCGCCGCCGCAATCCGCAAGCGGCGCGCCGAATGCTCCTGGCGGCGCTGGCGCTCATCCCGGTTCCGCTCGCCGCGCAGCCGCGCTACCCGCGGCCGGTGGGCTACATTAACGACTTCGCCAACATCATCCCCGCCGCGGACGAGACCGCCATCGGGCAGGTGATCGAGGAAGTGCGCCAGAAGTCCGGCGGCGAAATCGTCGTGGTCACCCTGACGTCGTTGGAGGGGCGCAACGCCAGCGACGTCGCGCGCGAGCTGGGCCGCGAGTGGGGCGTGGGCAAGTCGGGCGAGCCGGGCGACCGGGCGCGCAACACCGGCGCCGTGGTGCTGGTCTCCACAGGGGACCGCAAGTGGCGGGTGGAAACGGGGATCGGCACCAACACCTTCATCACCGCCGCGGAAGGGGGGCGCATCGGGCGCGACCTGCTGGTGCCGCAGCTGCAGGCCGGCAATCCCGGGCGCGGAATCCTGCTTGCGGTGAGCGCCATCGCCGACGAGTATGCGCGCAACTTCGGCTTTCAGCGCACGGGCGGAACGTCCGTGGCACCGCAGAACGACCCCCGCGCCGACCCGCGCATGCAGCAGGGGCGAAGGCGCGGCGGGGGCGGCAACGGGTTCTTCATCTTTCTGGTCGTCATCTTCATCTTCTTCATGATGCGGGGCGGCGGAGGGGGCGGGGGCCGCCGCCGGCGGGGGTGGGGCGGGCCCGTCATCATCCCGTTCCCCATGGGCGGCGGAGGCGGCGGCTGGGGCGGGGGCGGATTCGGCGGCGGGGGCGGAGGAGGCGGGTTCGGCGGGTTCGGGGGCGGGGGTGGATTCGGGGGCGGCGGAGCGGGAGGAGACTGGTGACGCGAGACGCGGGGCAGATGCCGGAAGAGCTGGAGCGAGCGCAGCACTTCGCGTGGGAGATGGAGTCGCTGTACGGCGACGACCTGGTGAGCGTGGTGCTGTACGGCTCCGCGGCGCGCGGCGAGTACCGGCGCGGCGCCTCGGACCTGAACGTGATGGTGCTGGTGCGGGAGCTTTCGCCCGCCGTGCTGCGCCGCGCCGGGCAGCACGCGCGCGACTGGGTGGCGCAGGGCAACCCTACCCCGCTCATGCTTTCGCACGACGAGTGGCTGCGCTCGGCCGACGTGTTCGCCATCGAGGTGGCCGACATGCGCGACGCCCACCACGTGCTGGCCGGGGCGGACCCGTTCGCCGGAATCACGGTGAACGCGGCGGACCTGCGCCTGCAGTGCGAAAAGGAGCTCAAGGGCAAGCAGATCCTGCTGCGGGAACAATACCTGCTTTTTGCCGGGGAGCCGGCGGAGCTGGGCGGGCTGCTGGTGCGGTCCTTTTCCACCTTTCTGGTGCTCTTTCGCACCGTGCTGCGCCTGAGCGGCGAGCACGGCGTGCGCGACGCCGAAGAGGTGGTGCTCAAGGTGGCGGCGCGGGCGGGGTTCAACCCGGGCCCGCTGCTGGAGGTGCACCGTGCGCGCGCCGCCGGCCAGCCTCCGCGGCCCACGGCGGATTCGCCGCTGGCCGTGGGGTACCTGGACGCGGTGCACCGCGTGGTGACCTATGTGGACCGCCTGGTGCGCGAGGGAGGCGCACAGGCGTGAGCATGATCCTTCATCCTGTTCGGGAGATGACCAAGATGCGCGTGACCCGGAGCGCGATGGCGCTCGTACTGGCGCTTTCGCTGGGCGGATGCGGATACAACCGCATTCAGGAGCTGGACGAGGCCGCCGAGCGCTCCAAGAGCGACATCGGCGTGGCGCTGCAGAACCGCAACCAGCTGATCCCCAACCTGGTGGCGACGGTCAAGGGCGCCGCCGAGTTCGAGCGGGGGACGTACACCGACGTGGCCAAGGCCCGCAGCGGCCAGAGCGTGGCCGCGGCCGAGCAGCAGCTTGCGCAGACGCAGCAGCAGCTCAACCAGGCGGTGCAGAGCGGCAACGTG
>NZ_DASVTX010000269.1:0-15847 GCF_036387355.1 Longimicrobium sp. | reverse complement strand
AACGCGAAAGGTGAGCGCCGGGTGCACGCGGGTCCCGGGTGCGAGGCCGCACCACTGCGTTCCCGTCACCAGCGGCTCCGGAGCGCCCGCCGCATCCAGCGCGTACAGGCCGGAGTTGCCGCATGACGGGCTGAAGGAATCGTACGCGTGCGCCCACCGTTCCTGGTGCGCGAACAGCAGCCGCCCTCGCGCGTCCCAGCCCAGGAGGTCGGCCCGGGGCGCAAAGGCCGGCCAGATTTCCTGCGCCATGTCCTTTGCCCAGACGGCGGCGAAGAGGGCCAGAAAGAGCGCGACGAAAACGCCCGGCACCAGGGCCAGAAGCCGCCAGAGCCGGGCGCGTTTCACGGGTCAGTCCGCGGCCATGCGTTCCGGCTCGCGGGCGGCCTCGTCTCGCTCGCGCAGCGCGCGCCACACCAGCGGGGGCGAGAACGGAAGGCGGTCCATGCGCACTCCCACCGCGTCGTAGATGGCGTTGGCGATGGCGGGAATGGACGGGTGCAGCGGCCCCTCGCCCGCCTCCTTGGCGCCGTACGGGCCCTCCGGATCAATGGACTCCACGATGAGCGCCTGCAGCTCCGGCGTGTCCACCGACGTCGGGATCCGGTAGTCCAGCAGCGACGGCGCGTTGTGCAGGCCGGCGCGCCCGTGGTCGGCGTCCTTGTAGATGTTCTGCTCCATCAGCGCCTCGGCGAAGCCCATGTACGCCGAGCCCTCGATCTGCCCCTCCACGATGGTGGGGTTGATGGCGCGCCCGCAGTCGTGCGCCACCCAGATCCGCTTCACCTCCACGAACCCCGTCTCGTCATCCACCTCCACCTCGGCGACGTGGGCCGTGAACGAGTACGCGGGCGACGCGCCGATGGTGCCGCCTCGATACTCGCCGTGCACGTCGTTGGGCGTGTTGTACGAGCCCACGGAACCCAGCGTGCCGTGCCGGGCCTCGGCCAGGTTGAACGCCTTGACGATGGACATGTTGCGGCCGGTGTCCATGGCGTCCATCGCCTGTCCGCCGGCCAGCAGCACGCGCTTGGGCGGAATGTCCCACTCCGCGCCCACGGCCTCCTGCACCAGTGCCTTGAGCTTGCGCGCCGCGTCCACGCAGGCGTTGCCCAGCATGAAGGTGACGCGCGACGAGTAGCTCCCCAGGTCCACCGGGGTAAAGTCCGTGTCCGAAGGCAGCACGCGCACATAGTCCAGCGGCACGCCCAGCTCTTCGCACACGATGTAGGCCACCAGCGAGGTGGATCCCTGCCCGATGTCGGATGCGCCGCTGAACACGGCCACGCGGCCGCTGCGGTCCACCTGGATCTGCACCGCGGACTGCGGCATCCGGTTGGGGTAGATGGGGTAGTTGGTCCCGCTGATGTAGCACGAGCCGGCCACGCCCAGCCCGCGGCCGTACCCCATCTTTCCCCGCCGTTCCCGCCACCCGCTGGCGTGTTCCACCGCGTCCAGGCACTCCATGAAGCCGTTGGACGTCACGCGAAGCTCGTTCACCGTGCGGCGAAAGCTGCCCATGAAGTTGCGGCGCCGCAGCTCGATGGGGTCAATGCCCAGCTGTACGGCCAGCTTGTCGAGCGTGACCTCGAACGCGAAGCGCGGCTGCACGCTGCCGTGCCCGCGCTTGGGCCCGCACGCCGGCTTGTTGGTGAACACCCGCGTGCTGTTGAAGCGGTACGCCGGGATCTCGTACGGCGCGGCGAGCAGCTGGCCGCTGTAGTACGTGGTCACCAGGCCGAACGACGAGTACGCGCCGCCGTCCAGCAGCGTGCGGGCGTCCACCGCCTTGAGCTTGCCGTCGGCCGTGGCGCCCACGCGGTACTTCATGTGGAACGGATGGCGGCCGCGGTGGGCGTAGAACACCTCTTCGCGGGTGTAGAGGATTTTGACCGGGCGGCCGGTCTTGATGGCCAGCTTGGCGACGCAGAACTCCAGGTCGAACGGCTCGCTTTTGCCCCCGAATCCGCCACCCACGTGCGGCTGGATGACCCGCACCCGCGCCGGATCGATCTCCAGCACCTTGGCCAGTTCGCGGTGCAGGTAGTGCGGCACCTGGGTGGATGACCACACGGTCAGCCGGCCGGCGCCCGCGCCGCCCTCGTCCCACTGGCCGATGGCGCAGTGCGGCTCGATGGGGGTGTGCGTGGTGCCCTCGAAATAGTACTCGCCCTCGATCACCACGTCGCTCTCGGCCAGCCCCGGCTCTACGTCGCCGAACTCCAGCTTGACGATCTTGCTGATGTTTCCGTTGTGGCCTTCCTTCTTGGCCTCGTGAATCTGCACGTCGGTGCGGCGAGCGGCCTCGTGCGGGTCCAGCATCGCTTCCAGCACCTCGTACTCCACGCGGATCAGCTCGGTGGCGCGCAGGGCTGTGTCCTCATCCACCGCGGCCACGGCGGCCACGGCGTCGCCGATGTAGCGCACCTTGTTCGTCGCCAGCGCGTTCTCGTCCGGGGTCCAGACAATGATGCCGAAGGGGATGGGCATCTCGTCTCCCGTCACCACCGCGAACACGCCGGGCAGGGAGAGCGCCTCGCGGGTGTCGATGGAAACGATGCGGGCGTGCGGATGCGGGGAGCGCAGGATCTTTCCGTGCAGCATCCCCGGCAGCGTCAGGTCGTCCGTGTAGCGCGCGCGGCCAGTGGATTTCTCCAGCCCGTCCGTCTTGCGCTGCCGCTGCCCGATGACGTTGTACGGGCCCGCCCGCTCTTCGCGGCTGCCGTGCATGGGAATGGGCTCGCCGGCGTGCGATTCCGCGTGGTCAACCACGGGGGTGCCGCGCTCGGCGACTTCCGGCTGGTCCGCGGGAACGCCGCCGCGGGCGCTCTCGAACTCCTGCTTTTCCGCGCTCACGCCGCTACCTCCTCGCCGCGAAGGGTGCGCGCCGCCATCTCCACCGCGTCCAGGATCTTGGTGTATCCCGTGCAGCGGCAAAGGTTTCCGCTCAGCGCGTCCTTGATCTCGTCGCGCGAGGGCGCCGCGTTCTCCTCCAGCAGCGCGGCAGCGCTCATCAAAATCCCAGGGGTGCAGAAGCCGCACTGCGCCGCGCCGCATACGTCGAACGCGTCCTGCAGCGGGTGCGCAACGCCCGGCGCGGTGCGCATGCCCGCAAGTCCTTCCACCGTCCGCACCTGTTTGTCCACGGCCTCGTACACGGGGGTGATGCACGACAGGGTCGGGATGCCGTCCAGCCACACCGTGCAGGCGCCGCAGTCGCCCTTGTCGCACCCCTGCTTGCTGCCGGTGAGCCCCACGGCGTAGCGCAGCGACTCCAGCAGGGTCCAGTGCGTGGGCACGGCCACCTGGTGGGTATCGCCGTTGACGTGAAGGGTGACGAGGTCCTTCATGGGCGGGAATCGACGTGAGGGATTGATGACGATCACGGGCGCGCAAACCCCTGCATTGGCGCGGGGTTGCCAGCCCGGAACCTACCCGCGCGGCCGGGGGGTGTCAACCGGAATCACCCTTTTTCCGAACGCCCGTTCGACGAAGACCCAGCCTTTAATCGGTCCGCTGCACGGCGCGACCGTTCGTCTCGCCCGGGCATCAGCGCGCCTCGCCGCCGCACTCCTGTGCTCGTCGGCAGGTCTCGGCGACCGGACAGGCCGTCAACGGACGCGCGGCAGGTGGAGCGTGGGCCTGCTTCGGCCCTGGAAGCGCAGATATGCCCCTCCCGAAAAATGCGGAAAACTCAGCGCGGGCGCCGGCCAGCGGCACCGTCCCGACGGCTCCTCGCTGGACGCGCGCCTCCGCCCCGTGCCGCGCGCCATCATCCACGCTCCCATTCAAAAAGCCCCGACGGCGCATGCCATCGAGGCTCTTTCTTTCTCACGCATCGACGTAAACCGCCGCTCGCACCCAACCCACGGCCCAGTCCGCGCAGGCGGACTTTGTGTCTTTCGAGGCGCGGTTTCAACCGCCGGGCCACCGCCCGCCACCCGCACCGATCCGTGAGCCCCCCGTCGAACTGCCGTTCCTATTCCCTATTCCCTATTCCCTATTCCCTGCAGTTCCTAGCCGTTCCCCATCACCCGCGCCGGCGCATCATGCTCCACGTACTTCACCGCGGGGTGCCGGCGCACCGCTTCCAATGCCTCGGCCGTCAACTCCGCCGCGAAGCCCTGCAGTGCGTTCCGAAAGACGTGTTTCGGAGCGAAGCCGTGTTCCGCGGCGAGCGCATCCACCACGGGGTCGGGCGCGGTGCCATCCACAAAGACCACGATGTAGCTGGGCGTATCGGGATCCGGAACTCCGTGCAGCGGCGCGGGCGCCCTCACGCGTACACGCCCAGCGCGGCGGTTTCGGGAACGGGCATGGCGCGCTCGCGGCTGCGAAGCGCTTCCTCCGCCGCCTCGTCGATCTCCTTGCTGACGCGCGCCTCGATCTCCTCCAGCACGCCCGCGCCGATCCCCTGCTCCACCAGCCACGCCTCGTACAGCCCCACGGGATCGCGGCGGCCCCACGAGGCGAACAGCTCCGTATCGAAGATGGCGCGCGCCTCACGCTCGTCGTGCGTGGCGTGGCCGCCCATGCGGAACGTTTCGGCGATGAGCAGCGACGCGCCTTCTCCCGCGCGGGCACGGTCGGCGGCCAGGCGCGCGGCGGCGTACGCGTCCAGCACGTGGTTGCCGTCAAACACGCCCCCGCCCAAGCCGTACATCGCCGGCCAGTCCGCGAACGAGCCCGCCGCGTGCTGCGACAGCCGCGTTCCCAGCGCCACCTGGTTGTTCTGGATGATGAAGATCACCGGAAGCCGGTGCACGCCCGCGAAGTTGACGCCCTCGTGAAACGCCGCCGTCTTGGTGGACCCGTCGCCGATCCACGTCATCCCCACCCGGTCCTGCCCGCGCTGCTTGAACGAGAGCGCGATTCCCGCGATGACGGGCACCACGTCGCCCACGTGGCTGATGGGGGGCAGCACCCCGGTCGACAGTTCGCCCACGTGCAGGTCGCGGCCGCCCGACGGCGAATCCGCCGTGCCCAGGTAGGTGCGCAGGATGTCGGTGACCGGCATCCCCATTTCGTGGCACGCGCCGGAGTTGCGGATCATGGGCGCCACCACGTCGTGGTCCGGCCCGGAGCGGCGGAGCGCGTGCACGGGGCCGATGGTAGCTGCCTCCTCGCCCACGCCCAGCCACGCCTTGCTGATCACGCCGTTCTTGACCCAGCGCTTGAGCGCCACGTCGTGCAGGCGGTTGCGCAGCAGGCCGGCGTACAGGTCCAGCAGCTGGTCCTGCGAAAGCGCGCGGATCACCGCCTCGCGCTCCGGATCGGCGGCGATGCGCTCGCGGTAGCGCTGCACCTCGGCCGGGTCGGCGGTCCAGTTGTGGTACTCCGGCGGATCGTACGTGGCGAAGCGCTTCATGACGGACTTCGGTGTGCGGGGTGAGGGGCCGTCAGCTTACCGCGGCTCGCCACACCCGGCAAGCCCGCCGTCCGTCCTCAACCGGGTCGGTAGATGACGAGCGCCCCGCGCCGGCGAGTGCGGCGCGGGGCGCGGTCCATCATGCGCGATGACGGTCAGGCCACGGCGGGCTCGGCCTGCTGCGAGGCGGTATGCGCTTCGGCGTTCGTGTCGTGAATGGAGCGCACCACGTGGGTGGCCATCACGTCCAGCTGCGAGCGCGAGGGCACTTCCGCGTTGGGGTCGGGCAGCTGCAGGGGGAAGGGCACGTCCTTGGGCACCGGGATCAGGTGCACGTGAAAGTGGAACACGTCCTGGCCGCCGTCCGCGCCGTTGGGCGAAAAGATGTTGACCGCGCGGCACCCTGTTGCGCGGCGCAGCCCCGGAAGAATGCGCTTGGCCACAGCAAAGGTGCGGGCCGCCAGCTCTTCTGGGACGTAGAACAGGTTCTTGTAGTGCTGCTTGGGAACGACGAGGACGTGGCCCGGGTGCAGCGGCTGAACATCGAGAAAGGCGATGATCTCGTCGTCTTCGTGAATGATGCTCACCATTTCGTCTCCGCCGATGATGCGGCAGAACACGCAGGTGGGGTTCTCGTTGGGGTCCACTCCGGCCTCCGGCGGTGCTCGTGTGTCTGTGTTCACGCGGCCCGTCACGCCGCGATTTTCGCTCCGCGGGGTGCAAGAGGCAGGCCCATCAGCCGTCCCCTCTCCGATGCCGATGTGACCCGGCGCGCCCTGCTTCGAAGGATCCCCGTCCGTACCCCGCGCGGGACCCACCTATTCCCTATTCCCTATTCCCTGCAGCAGTCCCCGCCAGCGCCCCCGCGCTCCCCGCCCGGCCGGCGGGGTGCCGCGCCGCGATGCGCTCCGCGACCACCGTCGCCATCGCCATAATGGTTTCCTGCGGGTTCACCCCGGGCGCGGTGGGCATCAGCGAGCCGTCCGCCACGTACACGCCGCGCACGCCGTGCCGCTCCCCGTCCGGCGTGCATCCGCTGCGCGACGGATCGGTCCCGATGCGGCACGTGCCGTTCACGTGCGCGGACAGAATGCCGAGCTGGTTCGGGCCGGAGGGCCGGCGCGCCATGGCCGGGATGTCGGCCGGGGAGCGCAGGCCGTCCGCCCCCGCGTGCAGCGTGTACACCTCCTGCGCGCCCGCGGCAAACTGAATGCGCGCAACGGCTTCCATCCCCCGCAGCAGCCGTTCGCGGTCCGTTCTGCTCACGCGGTAGTGGATGCGGACGCGTCCCGACCGGTCTACCTGCACCGATCCGCTGCTCCGGTCGCGCTCCGCCCCGTCGCGGATCAGCACGATCATCGTCGCCGTGTTCGGCAGTTCGCGCATCAGTTCGCGGTGCCGCGCGCCAAAGCCGGGCATGGCCACGGACGCCAGCGCGGGATACAGCGGCGGCGTCTCGATCCAGAACCCGTATCCGTCACTGCCGCGCAGAAACTCGTCGCACACGCTGGAGAGCGGAATGCCCCCCGCACCGTACATCTCCCGCCCGTACCGGCCCGCCACCGCCGTCGTGGGATGCAGCCGCAGGAACCGGCCGACCCCGCCGCCGCCCATCCCCGAGCGCTGCAGCAGCGCCGGCGTGCCCACCGCGCCCGCGGCCAGCACCACGACCGGCGCCTCCACGGTGATCGTTCCCCGCGGCACCCCCGTCGCGCGGTCCAGCACGGTGCCGTGCACGCGCCGCGGGCCAGTGGCGGGCGCATCCACGCGCGTGACGCGCACGTCCGCGAACAGGCGGGCGCCGCGCGCCAGGGCGGCGGGAAGGTACACGTCCGCCGCGGCGCGCCGGGCGCCGTAGCGGCAGCCCAGGCCGCAGAAGCCGGAGCGCACGCAGCCGTGGGCGTTGATGCGCATGGCACCGGCCCGCCAGCCCAGGGCGCGCGCCCCGTCCAGCAGCGCGCGGTTGGGCGGATTGTGCGCGTCGTCCGGCACCTCGCGGGTGCTCGTCTCGTCCTCGATGCGCGCAAAGACGGCCGCCATCTCCGCCGCGCCCATCCCCACGGCGCCGTGCTCCGCCGCCCACTCGTCCAGCACCCAGTCCGGGGTGCGGAGCATGGCCAGCCAGTTCACCGTCGTTCCGCCGCCCACAGCGCGGCCCTGCAGCATGGGGACGGACAGATCCTCCGTGGCCCGGCCGCCGGCTTCGGCGTACAGGCGGGTGGCCATCTCCGCCTCGTTTTCCGTGAAGTGCTCCGGGCGCCAGTAGCCGCCCTCCTCCAGCACCACCACGTCGTGCCCCGCCTGCGCCAGCCGCGCCGCCGTGACCGCCCCGCCCGCTCCGCTGCCGATGATGCAGACGTCCGCGCGCACCCGGGTGTCGCCGCGCAACCGGTGCCCGCCAATGATGCCGCTGACCTCCGGGTCCGTCAGCAAATCCAGCTGCGGGCGAATGCTGATGACGCGCGCGCCCCCCGCCGGCCCGCCGTCCCGCCGCGCGACGGGATCGGAGGGCGAGGATGCGCCGGGGAGCGGGCCCTCCCACGCCACGGCCGGGGCGCGCGTGTGCAGCGGGCCGCGGTAGCCGATCTCCGCGTAGGTGGACGGGTCGGCGTAGTGGCTGGAAAGGATGATGCGCCGCAGCGCCTGGAACGCCGTACGCAACGGGGGAAGCGGGCTGCACTCCCACCGCCGCAGCCACGCGTCCTGGCGGATGGACGACAGAGACGCGAATCCGGACGGACGCCCGGCACTCGCCATTCCCGCCAGCGGCGAGTCCATCCACCCGATCAGCGATGCCAAGCGGCCCGACAGCACTGGGTCCAGCGATCCGATTCGCACCTCCACCGTGCGCGCGAGGCGCGCGGCGGCGGGATCCGGTTCGTCGGGCAGGGGAACCATGCGCCTGCACAGTGCCACGAGCGTGGCCTGCTGGCGTGGAGCGAGCATCATGGGGGAACAGCCGCGGGAAGGGCGCGTGCAAGGAGGGACGCGTGAATGGTGCGGCCCGGGCGGGCCTTTGTCAACGCGCCCCGCCGCGGCGCGGGAGGGTGGGTGGATGCCGTCAAATCCCCGCGCGGCAACGGGTTGGGTGGGTCCGCAAAGGCCCGCATCTTGCACCCCGGCGCGCTCCCCCGCCGCCGCGGCGGGACGCGGCGAAAGACCCGAACAGGAGGGTGGGATGAACTACGGACGGGATTACGGGAACCGCAACTTCGTGGAGCGCGCGGCCAACACGGTGCGCGGCTGGTTCGGCGGCGAGCACGAGCACTACGACCGCGAGTTCCGGGGCGGCATGTACGGCGGCGACCGGCAGCGCGGCGGCTGGAGCGGCGGCGAAGGCTACCGCGAGATGGGCGGCATGGCGGGCGGCTATCCGCGCGGCGGGCGCTCCGACTTTGACAGCTACCGCGCGGGCGGGTACCGCCCCAACCACGGCTCCTGGGACGTGGAATGGGACCGCAGTGAGCCGCGAGGTGGCGGCTACGGTGCGCAGCGGGGCGGCGCCATGTACGGCGGGGGGATGAACCGCGGCATGGGAGGCGCCCCGCGCGGCGGATACACGGATCACGACAACTACGCGAGCCGTGACTTCCTGACCAACCAGGGCTACTACGACGCCCATGGCGGGTACCGTGGGGAGATGGAGGAGCCCGGGATGCGCGGCGGGCGCGGGTACGGCGGCGGATACACGGGCGCGTTCGCGGGCCCGGACCGCGGCGAGACGTACCGTGGCCGGGTGCAGCGCGCGGACTACGGCCGCGAGTACCGCGGCGGCGCGCAGCAGCAGCCCGGGTACGGGCTCAACCAGGGCGGCGCGGGTGATGCCGGCGGCGGGCTGATGGGCAACTATGGGCCGTACAGCTCGTACGGCATCGAGCGCTTCCGCAGCAACAACAGCGGCGGCGTGCAGCCCGGCCAGTACTACACCGGCTACGGGGTGGGCACCGGCTACCGCTGAGCCGCTCTACCCGTGACGGAAACGGCGGGTCCCCGGCATGGGGGCCCGCGGTTGTGATTCGTGGAGCGCCGGCCAGATCTGGGAAGCCGGCCGACACGCAGATGATGTCAGGCACGCGGTGGCATCGTGCGAGAGGCGGGGTCCGCCGCGTCCGCGAGGGGACGAGTTCCACGCGCCCGCCTGTCCAGAGCGAATGAATTCGCCGCTGGATGAGCACGAAGTCCGCCTGCGCGGACTGCGGCGGCGGCATCGGCGCGGGAACACACAAGCCCCAGCGCGACAACAGCTTGTCATCCTAGGAGGCGCCGGACGGGGTCGCGGTCGCGCCGAACCCTGGCGCCGACGAAGGATCTACTTTCCGCCCGTTCCAACGTCGCAACCCGCGCGAGAACTGCGCGGCGATGTGTACGCAGTTGAAGCCCCGATCGTGGACGCGCCAGCGGCCGCGAGTCGGGGCTTACCGCTGTTCGAGCGGCGGATTCATCCGCTCAGGAGAGGTCTGCGAGGAAGACAGTCGCTGCTCGCACCGGAACCGCCGCCACGCGCCGGTGAAGTCCCCCCGTCTGTTTGGGGGGACTTTCCGTCGTTGTTGCGGCGAATTCATTCGCTCCGAATGTGGGCCCCTCCCCGAGGGCGGCGGTCGGCGCCGAAATACGCCCTCGCGCCGTGCCTAGCCTCACGGCATCGTGAGGCTTTCAGCTGTTGTTGCGGCGACTTCAGTCGCTCCGCCAGCCGGCTCCGGGGCAAGCCTCCGTCCCGTTCATCAGCCCTCCTGTTCCTCAGCCCCGCCCTGCCCCTCATCCGTCAGCCCCCGCGCGATGGCGGCGACGGCCTCCGCCTCCGCGGCGGCGCCCAGGCCGGCGAAGTTGGCGACGGACTCGTCCAGCGCACGCCGCGCATCCGTCCACCGTCCCAGGTCGCGCAGCAGCAGCCCGCGGTCGCGCTGCACCTCCGCCACCAGCAGCGGATACCCGCCCGCACCCGGCACCTCCAGCGCCGCATCCAGCCGCCGCAGCGCCTCCGCGTCGTTCCCCGCGGCGCGGGCGGCGGCCGCCAGCACCCGCAGCGCGTCGCCCCGCCCGCGCGGATCGCCGATGCGCTCAAACCGCCGCAGCGCGCGCGTGGCCATTGCCTCCGCGAGCGCGCCGTCGCCGGAGCGTGCACGGAGCAGCGCACGCTCCGTTTCCGCCAGCGCAATCACCGTTTCCGCATCCGTCGCCGACGCGACGCCGGCCGCGTCCTCCGCCGCCGTCCCGGCGAGCTGAATGGCGCGGAGGTAGTGGGCGTCCGCGTCATCCATCAACCCCAGGTCCCGAAAGGTGATCCCCAGGTTGTGGTGCGTCTGCGCCAGCCCCAGCACGTTGCCCAGCGCCTGGTACGACGCGACCGCCCGCTGGTAGTTGGCCAGCGCCTGGTCGCGCCGGCCGCGCACGTTGCACAGGATGCCCAGGTTGTTGCTGGCCCGGGCGGCAAAGGGCGGGTCACGCCACTCCGCCGCGTACGCAAGCAGTTCCTGAAAGCGGGCCTCCGCCTCGTCCAGGCGCCCCGCCTCGAACAGCGCGTTCCCCAGCAGGTTCACCGCTTCCGCCGCCAGCCTCCGGTCGCCCCGCCGCCGCGCGCCCGCCTCGGCCACGGACCCCGCGTCGAGCGCGCGCGCCGTTTCCCCCGTCTGCCGCAGCGCGGCGGCGTAGGCGTACGCCACCTCCGGCTCCGCGGCCAGCGCCTCGCCGGAGAGCGCGGCGCCCCGGAGCGCCAGGACGCGCCACTCCCCCGCGGCGCGCAGCGAGCGCGCCTCGTCCAGAGTCAGCGGAGCGGGGGCGAGGGGTGTCACGAAAGGATGCGGCTCAGCGCGCCTGGCGGGTGCCGCCGGCCAGCGCGTAGCCGGTGAACCCGGTGATCTCGCCGCGCACCTCTTCCAGGTCCTTGACGCGCAGGTCGCCAATGCGCGTCCAGTCCTGCCCGGGCGCTTCCTGCCGCCAGAAGCCGAAGTCGAAGTCATCGTCCCGCGCATCCACCCGGCCGTCGGCGTTGAAGTCCGGGTTGGCAAAGGCGTACGACACGCGCAGCTCCGCCGGCTCGTTCTCGAACCGCATGCCCGAGGGCTCGAACCGGAAGTCGAAGCGCGACGGATCGGGAAAGTCCAGCGTGATGCGGATGGACTCGCCATCGCGCAGCGCCGTGCCGTCCGGCCGCCGCATGCGCGTGTTGCCACTGACGCGAAAGCGCAGCAGGTCTTCCCCCGAGCTCTGCCCGGGAAGTGGCTGGTAGCGAAGCCGCACCTCGCTGTTCTGCCCCTGCACGGCCACGAGTTCGGCGTGCACCGCGGCCACCTGTGGCGCATTGGGGGAGGCGCGCAGAAAAATCAGCTCTTCCGTGGGCACACCGCCGCCGCCGGAGGGCGAGCGCTCGCAGGCGGCCAGCAGGGCCAGGGCGGCGAGAACGACGCGGGAACGCGGATACGTCTTCATGATCAGATGGACTGCGGGTACAAAAGGGTCCGTCGGCGGAGATGACGGGGGCAAGCCGCACACCGTACGTTTCCCCGCGCGGATGCTGGAGAAGCGGATCCGAGGCTGTGCGGCGCCGCGACGGGGTGTCTCATTCCGATACACCTTCCGCTTCGCCGTCCAGCAGCCGGTACAGCCGCGACCGGCTGATGCCCAGCGCGTCCGCGGCGGCGCTCTTGTTCCCCTCCACGCGCGCCAGCATGGCCTCCGCCGCGGCACGCTCAATCACGTCCAGCGTCGCGGGAAAGGGCAGTTCGCCGCCACCGCGCGTGCCGCCGGTGGCGGATCCGGGGTCGCCGCCATGGAACAGGTCCTCCGGCCGCAGCGGCCCGTCCGCCAGCAGCAGCGCGCGCTCCAGCCCGTTGCGCAGCTCGCGCACGTTCCCCGGCCAGGGGTGCGCCATGAGCGCGCGGCGCAGCGTGGGGGAAAGCGCCGGCGCGGGCATGCCGTACTGCGCGGCGAGCGTCCGCAGGAAGTGCTCGGCCAGCAGGATCACGTCGTCGCCCCGGTCCCGCAGGGGCGGGAGGTGGATGGGGATCACGCTGAGGCGGTAGAAGAGGTCTTCGCGAAAGTCGCCGCGCCGGACCGCCGCGGCGAGGTCCACGTGCGTGGCGGCGATGATGCGCACGTCCACCTCGCGGCCGCGCACGGCGCCCACGCGGCGCACCTGCTTCTCCTCCAGCGCCTTGAGAATCTTGCCCTGCAGCACCAGGGGAAGGTCGCCGATCTCGTCCAGAAAGAGCGTCCCGCGGTCCGCCGCCTCGAACAGTCCCGGCTTGGCGGTGCGTGCGTCGGTGAACGCGCCCTTCTCGTGGCCGAACAGCTCGCTTTCCAGCAGGGTGGGAGGGATGGCGTTGCAGTTCAGCTCCACGAACGGCCCGGACGCGCGCGGGCCGTTGCGGTGGATGGCCTGCGCGATCAGCTCCTTGCCCGTCCCCGTTTCCCCCGTCACCAGCACGGTCGCCTGCCCGCGCGGGATGATGCGCGCCGCCCGGTCCAGCGCCGCGCGCAGGGACGGGCTGCGCCCGATGATGCGGCTGAAGTCGAATGCGCGCCGCTCCGCCGCTTCCAGCCGCCCTGCGGCCTCCCGCTCGTCCCGGCGCGCGGCGCGGTCGCGGATCTCCGCCCGCAGCGCGTCCACGTCGCCCGGGAGCGCGAAGTAGTCCGCCGCCCCCGCCCGCACCAGCGCCGCGGCCAGCCGGTGGTCCGCGCGCGCACCGACGACCAGGGGCGCGGGGGCGCCCGCGGCGGCCAGCTCGCGCAGGGCGCCCTCCGCCTCCTCCTCCACTCCCGCTACCGCAAGGACGAGCGCCAGCAGCTCCCCGGGCGCGCCCGTCTCCCCCGCGCCGGCCACCACGCGCGGCTGGGCACGGGCGAGCGCAGCCAGTTCCGGCCACAGGGCGGAGAAGGAGTCGCTGCGGGCGAGGACGGCGAGAGTGCTCACGAAGGCGGGAACGGGGGAGGCCGGCGAATCGGGATCGTCCCGCGGTGGGCCGGAGTGTATCGAATCGATACAGGATAACGGTGGAGAGCGCCGCCGCGCCAGTGCCCGCCGGATGCGCGGAAAGCAAGGCGCCGCGCGGAGTTGCGGATGTCCGGGCACGCGCCGGCCACCGTGGCGCCCGCCCTGCCTTACCGGATGCCGAACGCCGCCACGACGGCAGGCGCTTTCCGCACACGGAGAACTGCACCATGAAGATCATTCCGCTCCTGGCCGCCGGCCTGCTCGCGCTGGGCGCCTGCGCCGACAACCCCGCCTCGTCTTCCGGCGAAGCGAAAAGCCTCGTGGCCGTCCGCTTCGGCGTGAACGGCGCGTCGTCGCTGCAGGGCGCCGCGCAGACCTCCGGCACCGACCGCCTGGTGCTCACGGGCGCCAACGGAACGCTGGCCATCGACGACCTGCGCCTGGTGGTGGCCCGCTTTCGCCTGAAGGGCGACGACGACCGCTCCACCTGCACCGGCGACGACTGCGACGACTTCAACGCCGGGCCCATGTTCATCGACCTGCCGCTGGGCCCCACCGCCACCCCCGTGGCTTCGGGCACGCTGCCGGCCGGCATCTACCGCCGCGTGGACTTTCGCGTGCGCGACCTGGACGACGACGAGGAGAACCCGGTGGAGCGCGCGGCCATCGACTCGCTGCGGGCACGCATCCTGAGCCAGTTCGCCGACTGGCCGCGACAGGCCAGCATGCTGGTGGTGGGCACCTTTACCCCCACCGGCGGCACGGCCGTCCCCTTCCGCGCCTATCTGCGCACCCGCTTTGACGTTCGGCTGGAGCTGTCGCCCTCGCTGGTGGTGGACGGAACCGCGTCGCGCGGGGTGGACGTGCTGGTGGACCCCGCCCGCCTGTTCCGCAGCGGGGCCAACGTCCTGAACCTTTCGCAGGCTTCCGGACTTCGCGTTGCCGAGGACCAGGCCGACGACAGCTTCAGCGGGCGCGGCGGCCGCGGCTCAGACTGAACGCACCGCGTCGGATTCTGGATTGTATGCCCCGCCCGGCACTGCGCCGGGCGGGGCGTTTACTTTGCTCCGGCAAAGATCAGAAAACCGCGCCGATGCTGAAGAAACATCCACCGCCCCTGTTCACTTGGAACCTTGGGAGCGCGCCTTCCGCGCCAGCGGTGGATTTTGTTCACTCCGTCCACTGGCCGGCTGGATGTCGCTGCATTTACGTTTATTTCCAGCCGTACCGTGAGACAATCCATCGCGCGGAGATCCTCAATGAAGCAATTCCGCTCCAAACGTTCGCGACGTTCCTCCCGGCCGTGGGTCATTCCGCCCGGCCTTCTGGTGCTTCCCGAGCCGTTCGAAGGCTTTCAGGTCCTGGATGAAGTGCGCAGCGAACTGGGCGTGCTGCTCTGGCAGTCTCTCCGCGACGTGGACCTGTGGGCCGCCACCCCGCCGGACGCGCGCCGGGAGCTGTTCACCCCCAACGCGCTGGGCATCCGCCGCATCCGCATTGCCGCGGAACTGGCGGAAGATTCGCCCATCCGCCTGCTGCTGGAGGGGATCTCGGAGGTGCTGAGCCCCCAGCCCGGAGCGCGCGAGACGCAGCTGAGCGAGCTGTGCGAGGCCGTGTCGCGGTGGGCGGGGGAGATGGGGTACCACCGCACGGCGCTGGCCTTTGCGCAGCGCTCCGCGGTGGCGGCGCCGGAAATGGCGGGCCCCGCGTACCTGGTGGGGCTGGTGGCCCGCCGCGCGGCGGACTACCGGCGGTCGGAGACGTGGTTCCGGCGCGCGCTGGCGCTGGCCCGGCGCAACCAGGACTGGAAGTACTACGGGCTGGCGCACATGGGGCTGGCCAACCTGCACATGCAGCGCGGCGACGCGCCCTCCGCGCGGGCACGGCTGCTCCGCGCGCTGCGGGCGGCGCGGCGCTACGGCGTGTGGTCCGTGCGTCCGTTCGCCCTGCACGACCTGTTCTGCATCGCCGCGACGGCCACGGGCACCAACGGCGAGCAGGCGGAGGCGTACGCCCGGGCCGCGTACCGGTGCTACGGCCGCCGCCACCCGCGGCTGCCCGCGCTGGCGCACGACGTCGCGTGGTTCTGGATGCTGCGGCAGGAGTACGAGCGGGCGCTCCCCATTTTTCGCGCCGTGCTGCGGCACGTGCCGCGGCCCACGGAGCGCATGGTGGTGCTGAGCAACATCGCCCGCGCCTCCGCCGGCGCCGGGGACCTGCACGGCTTTGAGGCGGCGTGGAAGGAGGTGTGGCGCCTGCGCGAAACCCGCGCGGACGGCGAGCGGGTGGCAGAGGCGCTGGTGAACCTGGCCCACGGCGCCCTGGCCGCGGGCGACCTCACGCGGCTGGAAATGGCCGCCACCCACGCCATCCGCGCCGCCACCCTGCGCGACGAGGCGCAGCACCGGATGGCGGCGGAAGACCTGCTGGCCCGCGGCAAGGGGATGACGCCGCGCCGGCGGCGCGGACGGGGGCGCGGCGCCCGGCCCCGCCCGCCCCTTCCGCCGCTGCGGCCGGAGGCGAGCCCGGCGGACCGGCTGGCGTCCGCCCTG
>NZ_DASVTX010000268.1:0-3118 GCF_036387355.1 Longimicrobium sp. | reverse complement strand
CACGGTCGCGAGAGTGTGGATTCCCGCGGATGCCTGCTGGGCGGCGGCGGGGGAAGAGGCGAGCAGGGCCGCGCACGCCAGCGCCAGACCGGCGCGAGTGAACATCATCATGCTTCCCGTGGATCGGGGTCGGATCAGGCTGCCGCGGGTCGCCAGCAGCCCCGCGCGGGCCACGCGTCCCGCCGTGTGGACGGTGATCCGCGGTGACGGCGAGGTAGTACGGTGCGGCGGGCGCGCGTCACGCCCGTGGCGTACAATATAGCATCGCGCCCGCCGCACCGGAAACGGATGGCGGACCGGGTGGCTTGACCGATGCAAAAGGCGCGGCTCCGGGCAGAGATTGCGGGGAGCGGCGGATCATCGCCGTCCGGAAGGCGGGCATGGAAGGCGGGTGTGGATGACGATCTCACGGGGACGGGAGGCGGCGGTGGCGGGTGCGGAGACGCGGACGGGGATCATCATCATCGGGAGCGGGTTCGGCGGGCTGGGAATGGCCATCCGCCTGCGCCAGGAGGGCCGGGACGACTTCCTGATCCTGGAGCGCGCGGGCGACGTGGGCGGCACGTGGCGCGACAACACGTATCCCGGCGCCGCCTGCGACGTGCAGTCGCACCTGTACTCGTTCTCCTTTGCGCTCAACCCGGAGTGGAGCCACAGCTTTTCCCGCCAGCCCGAGATCCAGGCGTACCTGCGGCGCACGGCGGAGGAGTACGAAATCCTGCCCCGCGTCCGCTTTCATCACGAGGTCACGTCTGCGGAGTGGGACGAGGCCGCAGGCCACTGGCGCGTCCGCGCGGCCGGCCGCGACTTCGCCGCCCCCGTGCTGGTGATGGCGGCCGGGGCGCTGAGCGACCCCATGATTCCCGCCATCCCCGGGCTGGACGCGTTCCGGGGGCGCGCCTTCCACTCCAGCCAGTGGGACCACGCGTACGACCTGGCGGGCAAGCGCGTCGCGGTGATCGGCACGGGGGCGTCGGCCATCCAGTTCGTTCCCGCCATTCAGCCGGTGGTCGGGCGGCTGCACCTGTTCCAGCGCACGCCTCCGTGGATCATCCCTCGCCACGACCGGCCGCTGGGGCGCGCGGGGCAGGCCCTGTTCCGCCGGGTGCCCGCCGCGCAGAAGGCCGTGCGGGCGGGGATCTACCTGGCGCGCGAGGCGTTCGTCTTTGGATTCCGCAACCCGCGCGCAATGGCGGTGGCGCAGCGGACGGCCCTGCGCCATCTGCGCCGCAGCGTTCCCGATCCCGTCCTGCGCGCGAAGCTGACGCCGGACTTCACCATGGGGTGCAAGCGCGTCCTGCTCAGCAACGACTATCTCCCCGCCCTCACGCGGCCCAACGTGGAGGTGGTGACGGATGCCATCGCCGAGATCCGCGCGCGCTCCATCATCACGCGCGATCGCGTGGAACGGGAGGTGGACGCGATCATTCTGGGCACCGGCTTTCGCCCGACGGACCCGCCGCTGGCGCCGGTGACGCGCGGCCGGGAGGGGCGCACCCTGGCGGAGGCGTGGAAGGGGAGCCCGCAGGCGCACCTGGGCACGACGGTGGCGGGATTTCCCAACCTGTTCATCCTCCTGGGGCCCAACACGGGGCTGGGCCACACGAGTGTCGTGTACATGATCGAGGCGCAGCTGGAGCACGTGATCCGCGCGCTGCGCCACATGCGGGAGACGGGCGTGGCCGCGCTGGAGCCGCGCCCGGAAGCGCAGGCCGCCTTCGTGGCCGAAGTGGACCGGCGGATGCGCGGAACCGTATGGACGCACGGCGGATGCGCGAGCTGGTACCTGGACGAAACGGGGCGCAATTCCACGCTCTGGCCGGACTTCACCTGGCGCTTCCGCCGCAGGCTGTCGCGCTTTGACCCATCGGAATACCGGATGACCACCATGGACGGAAGGATGCCGCGATGAGCGTCGAGTGGACGGAACCGCCCGCGCCGCGGCTCTCCGTGGCGGCGCGCGGCGAGGTGCTGGTGGGGCGGTTGATGCCGCGCCTGCCGCCGGGGATGGCGGTGCGCCTTTCCGGCGAGCCCGCGGTGACGGCGGATGGGCGCACGCTGGATGCGCACGTGCAGCTTGCCCGTTCGGTACGGCGGCGGCGCGGTTCCCACGGCCTTTGCGAGCCGTCGCTGGACGTGGCGCGGGCGCGCTACCGGCACGAGACGCTGGTGTTCCAGTGGCGCCGCACGCCGGTGGCGCGGGTGCGGGATGGGGTGATCCGCGGGCCGGGCGGTCCGCTGCGCCTGCGCCACTACGTGCCGGATGGGACCGGCCCCGCGCCGCTGACCGTCTACCTGCACGGCGGCGGGTTCACCATCGGCGACCTGGACACGCACGACGAGCCGTGCCGCATCCTGTGCCGCGAGGCGGGGATGCACGTGCTTGCGGTCGATTACCGGCTCGCGCCCGAGCATCCGTTTCCCGCCGCGCTGCAGGACGCGACGGCGGCGCTGCGGTGGGCGCAGGCGCACGCGGCGGAACTGGGGGCGGACCCGGCGCGCGTGGGGATCGGCGGGGACAGCGCCGGCGCCAACCTGGCGACGGTGATCGCGCGGGAAACGCGGGGCGATGCGCCGCCCGCCGCGCAGCTCCTCATCTATCCGCCCACGGATGGGGTAACGCCGCGCCCGTCGCAGGCGCTGTTCGGGCGCGGGTACTTTCTGGACCAGGCGGACCGCGACGCCTTCGACGGATTCTACCTGGGCGGGACGGGGGTGGGCCTGGCCGACCCGCGCGTGTCGCCGGCGTACGCCGACGATCTTTCCGGGATGGCGCCCGCGCTGGGGGTGACGGCGGGATTCGACCTGCTGCGCGACGAGGCGGAGGTGTACTTCGACGCCATGGAGCGTGCCGGAACCCCGGTGCGGCGGATCCACGTTCCCGCGCACGGCCACGGCTTCGTGCACATGACCGGCGTGTCGCCCGGCGCGCACGCGGCGATGGTGCGGATTGCCCGCGCGTGGCGGGAGGTGATCTTGGCCTGCCCCCCGTATTATGAACCAGCTAGAATGGGAGTCCACACTGCCCGAGGGGAGAGGAGGACTCATGAAGCAGGCGACATACACGTCCACGCAGATTGTGGGCATGCTGAAGGAAGCGGAAGCGCTGCTGTCCGCG
>NZ_DASVTX010000267.1:0-2097 GCF_036387355.1 Longimicrobium sp. | reverse complement strand
AAGAATGCCGGTGCGGCTGATGTAAGGAATCTCGGTGCGCCTGGTGCCATCTCACGCCGCCCGCGCCGCCCGCGGGCTATCATCGCTCCACCAGTGTCCTGCTGCCCACCTCGGCGCTGAGGCGTCATTCTGAAGGAGCGTGCGCCGCACTTTCCCCGGCACCGCGTTCCATCCGCGACTGAAGAATCCCGGACCGAAACGTCCGCCGCGCCGCGGGCCGGCGTGGCGCGCTCCAGCCTCTCCCGCCGCACCCGCAGCGTCCGAGCGTGCCGCGCAACCGGGCGTGCATGGGATGCCGTGGCGCGGGATTCTTCGGTCGGCGCCAAGGTCTGGTGTGACGGACGGTGCGGCGCTGCGCCTCGCAATGACACTCACGCTTTCTTGCGGAAGGCGAAAAGGATCGAATCGCCGCCCCTCCGCACGACATCAACCGCGGCGCGTAATGCATTGACGAGAAACGACTTCGCCCGGCCGCGGCAAACCGGATCCGGGCACTCCGCACTCCGCACTCCGCACCCAGCACTCACGCACTGGGCCGCTAGAGCACCCCCTCCCGCTACCCCGCCCTTCTTCCGTACGCCTGCAGATTCATCGCGAGCGGCGAGCGGGCGCCCCACGGGAGCGCGGCGGCCGCGGCGGAGGTGCCGCGCAGAAACGCGACGCGCGCCACGCGCCCCAGCCCCGGCGCTTCCGGCGGCACCACCGGCACCGCGGGGCGGATGTCGATCTCCGTGAACCCCGCCTGCTCCAGCGCCATCCGCAGCGCGCGCGGCGTAAAGTGCGACACGTGCACCAGGTTGTCCGCCACCGTGGGCCGGTATCCGCGAAACACCCGGCCGCGGATGCGCTCCTTCATCAACTGGTTGGGCCCGTGCGGCACCTTGACCGCGATCCACCCCCCCGGCGCGATCACCCGGTGCACGGCCCGCAGCGCATCCACCGGATCGGCGATGTGCTCCAGCACGTCCACCAGCGTCACCGCGCCGTACCGCCGCCCCTGCGCTTCCAGGTCGCGCAGGTCCGCGCGGTGCACCGGCAGCCCGGTCACCCGCTCGGCGTAGGCGCTGGTCCGCGGATTCAGCTCGATCCCCTCCGCGCGCCACCCGGCCTGCGCGGCCAGGTGGATCAGCCGCCCCACGTGCGCGCCCAGGTCCAGCAGCGTGCGCTCCGACGCGGGAACGCGCCGCTCCAGCCCGCGCAGCACCTCGTGAAAGATCAGGTCCTTGGTGCCGTCACGGAACTCGCCCTCCATCCACTCCGCGGACCAGCGCTGGTCGTACATCCGCCCGAAGTAGTCCGGCAGCGACGGAAGCCCGGCCGGCTGCCCGAACCCGCACTCCGCGCAGCGCAGCAGATCCACCGTGGCGCCGGTCAGCGCGCGGTGCAGTTCCGGATCCTGCTGGGCATAGGCGGAAAACTCAAAGATCGCCGTCGCCACGGGGCGCAGCCGCCGCCCGCCGCAGATCCAGCACGCCTCCACCGGATCGAACCCCGCCCCCAGCGCCGTCATTCCGCCCATTCCACGATCCGCTCCGCCATGTGGTCCCACGTCCACGCCCGCATTTGCGCCGAAAGCGCCAGCGCCGCCGTCCGCTGCCCGTCCAGTTCCGCGCGCCAGGCCCGCAGCCGGGCCGCAAGCGCGTCCGCGTCATCCGGGTCCGCCAGCAGCAGCGCATCCAGCGGGGCGGGAATCCGCTCCGCCACCCCCGCCCCGGCGCTGACCAGGGCCGGAAGCCCGCAGCAGATCGCCTCCTGCACCGCCAGCCCGTACGCCTCGTACCGCGTGGGCGCGGCAATGGCGTCCGCGGCCCAAAGCAGCGTGCGGATGTCGGACTGAAAGCCGAGGAACTCGATCCGGTCTCCCAGCCCCGCATCCGCCGCGCGCGCCCGCCACGCCTCCAGCTCGCCCCCCGCGCCCGCGACCGCCAGCCGCGCGTCCCACGCGGGATCGGCGCAGAGGCGCGCCCAGGCGGCGAACAGCGTGTCGAAGCCCTTGCGCCGGTCCCCCAGCGCGCCGATGAACGCCACCGCCGGCCGGGCGTCCGCCCACCCCAGCGCGCGCCGCGCCTCCGCCCGCTCCCGCGCGTCCGGCGGCCG
>NZ_DASVTX010000266.1:0-6148 GCF_036387355.1 Longimicrobium sp. | reverse complement strand
AACCTCGGCAGTGAGGGGCACTTCGATCTGCGGGTGGATGTGTCCGACTCGGCGGGCGCCATCAAATCGGCTTCCATGAGTGTTCTGCAGATCGGGACGGGTACGGGTTCCTGCGAACCCGCTCCCGGCATGGACCATTGCTGAGCGGTCCGAGCGGCCAGGGAGTGAGGCTTCCGCAACAGAAACGGCCCCGGCGCGCAGGCATGCGCGCCGGGGCCGTTCTGCGTGCGGAACTCAGTCCGCGGCGGCCGTTTCCAGCGAGCCGGCCGGCGCGCCGGGAAAGCCGTCGTCCGGGTAGCGGTACACCGGGCCCAGAGGCTCGCCGTCCCGCTCCATGGTGCCCTTGTAGCGCATGTGGTCTTCGTGCACGCCAAAGTTGGTGCGCTGCAGCTCGGCGATGCGCGCCAGGTCGTCGGCCATCAGGTCCGGCAGGTCGCTGGCGGCGGCGAACTCTTCCAGCTGCTCCACGTTGTAGATGTTGGGAAGCGTCGTCACCACCACGGGCGACGCGAGCAGCCACTTGAGCGCCGCCTGGCCGATCGTCATCCCGCGCCCCTCGTGAAGCCAGCGCAGCGACTCCAGCTTCTGCAGCCCGTTGATGAGCCACGAGCGCGGGCGGTGCCGCCGGTGGTCGTTCTTGGCGAACTCCGTCTCGGGCGTGTAGCGCCCTTCCAGCATGCCCGACGAGTGCGTCACGCGCACCTGAATGCCGGTGTTGCCGGTGGCCTCGGCCGCCTGGGTGAGGATCTGCCCGGGGAACGGCTCCAGGATGTTGTTGATGAGCTGCAGGCTGCGCACGCGGCGCTGGCGGATCAGGTCCAGCCCCTCGAACAGGTAGCCGTTGGACGGGCCCAGCGCGCCGCCCCACGAGCGGATCTTGCCCTCGTCCTGCAGCCGCTGGAACGTTTCCCAGATCCCGTCGTCGGGAACGTGGTCTTCCTTCACATTGTGAAAGGCGAGCACGTCGATGACGTCCGTCCCGAGCCGCTTCAGCTGTTCCTCCACGGCGAAGCGGATGAACGCCGGGTCGGGGTTGTGCGGAATCTCCTGCTGCCCGCGCCGCACGTCGGGGTTGTTGTAGAAGTCGTAGCCCACCTTGGCGCTCAGCGTCACCTGGCCGCGGCGGTCGCCGAACGCCCTGGCCAGCAGCGAGTCCGCGCGGCCGTTGCCGTACGTGTCGGCGGTGTCGTAGAACGTGATGCCCAGGTCAAAGGCGCGGTGCAGCAGCGCCACGGCCTCGTCATCGCTGAAATCGCCCCACCACCCCGCGGCGAGCGTCCAGACGCCGAACCCCACTTCCGACGTGCGGATGTCGGTTCCGGGATAGGTACGGTACTTCATGCAGCCTCCCATCGGCGCGGGGCCGAGTTGATCGTCATTGAAACCGGCGCCGCCATGACGGTTCGCCGCGGCGCACAGTAGCTTTGCGGGCACGGCGGAGCAAGTCGGCCAAGCTCCCCCACACGGTAGGAGTTTGGAGGACCCGCGCTCATCAGGCCGGCCGGAGTGCGCCGGGGAACGCGTCCAGCCACGCGCGGATCGCCGGCGAAAGCGCGACGCCCCGCCCGGCCGGCGCGGGAGCGTCCAGGATCCCCCGCGCGGCGAGCCGGGCCGCCGCTTCGTGCGCGGACGCGTAGGTCGCTCCCGTCGCCCGGGCGATGGCGGCAACCGTGCGAGGGCCGTCCAGCACCGTCCGCACGATTTCCGCGTCCAGCCCGGCGCCGAGCAACGCGCGGACCCGCAGTTCCGGGCAGTGCGCCAGAATCCACCGCACCGGCCTCACCGCGTCCGTCTTGAGCGAGACATCCTCGTTCCACAGCCCCCACCGCGTGAACGCCGGATGCGATCCCTCCCGCGCCGCCTCCCGGAGCACGGGGCTGCGCCCGATCCGGTCGAACAGGGGGCGGGGTTCCGCGAGCGGGGCACAGTGCCGCGCCACACTCTCCAGCCGCGGCGACCCGCCCGCCAGGTTCGCGACGGAGAGCATCGCCCCCGCCGCGGCGGACGCCACTCCGGACAGCACTTCCAGCTCACGCCCCAGCCGCCGCACGTCCACCAGGTGGTGGTGCACCCCAAGCCACGTCGCGGCGACGAAGAACAACCGGTGATCCTGCGGCGCCGCCGCGGCGGATTCCGACACGAGGCGCTCCACATCCACCGGCTCCGGATGCGGCGCGACGGTGAACCCCCCGCCGATCCGCGCCCACTGGGCGGAGAGCCGCGCCTTGGCTTCGTACATCGGACCTCCACTTCAGCGCCAGTGATTCGCAGAGGTATCGGCTTTCTCCGATGAGGCGCAATGCGGAGAAAGAAAACCGCCCGAGTTGGGGCGGCTGTTTTGGATGCGCAGTGCAGGCCGGCGCAGCAACTGGAATGGAATTCAGCGCTCCGGTGCAGCCGGGATGCATCGAGGCTGGGTAGGAGCTGTGTCAGAGACGGTCAGAGCGAACAGGCTACCGCGCGCGGGGCACGACCGCGGCGACTGCCCTGTCGTACTGCTCGCGGGAGAAGATGAAGCGGCCAAGAGCGTCATAAGCATCCGTGCCGCCCGGCCCCTCGAAGTCGCTCCAGATCACGGTCTGCGGCCGGATCTGGATGCGCACGCGGAAGGGCCAGCACCCCACCTCATGCGCAGCCGAGCACCGCCGCGCGGCCGTCCTCCTCCTGCATGGGCAGATCGGCCCATTGGTAGGGCTGCAATCCGCCGTACGTGCCCGCGAGCTCGCGCGCATGATCCGAAGTCGCGGCCGCCAACTCGATCGCGCGCAGACGTTCGATCAGGTCCCGGCCGTCGATGATCACGCGGACATTGGGGTACTCCGAATCCGTCAGGCGCAATTCGAACGAGTTCACGCAGCGCTATCCTCCGGGAGCAAAAACGAGGTCGGCATAACTGCTCTGGTCCACGGGCGAGGGCAGCGCCTCCCCGGAGATCCGCACCGCGCGGATCGTCACCGCCCGCCCGCCGGGCAACTGCAGGATCTCGGTCCACTCCGCGGAAGCGGCTGGCCGCAGCGCGGCTTCGCCCGGGGGATCGGCAAACGCCATGTTCCGATGATGAGCCTCGGACCACTCTGAAATCCACCGCTGCAGTTGCCGGTCGTTCGGAAACAGGGTATGCGCGACGTTCCAGAGGCTCAGGTGCCCGCTATACATCCACGTTCCGTCCGTCCTCGGGACTTCGGGAAGCTGGATGTGAAGTGTTCCGTCCCCGCCGTCCCGCGGCCCCGTAATGCGGCGCCGGATTCGGGCCCAGAGGTCCGGGTGGACGGGTGGTAGCCGCGATTCGTGAGCGCGGATGTACATGTCGAGCTGGTACCCCGCCGCCGCGGTCAGGAACGGTACCGCGCTGTCACCGTAGATGACAGCGCTGGCGGGCGTTTGCTGCGTGCGCATGTAGATGATGTGCACGGGGCCGCCGGTCCGCGAAACCTCGACCCGATACGTCCCGGCGAGCGGCGAAGGCGCGGCGCGGACCGACTCGTGAGCGGCGCTACGCATGGCACCGGACGCGTCATGGAGGACGCTTCCGTCCCGCGTGAGTTCCGGGTGAGCCCTGACCCACGCTTGCATCGCCGCCACCGCACCCCAGGGATCGGCGCGCAGTTGCGCACGGGTGGGGATGGTGGCGCGAAAGCCGAACAGCTCCTCGGGAGTCGCCTTCCACCGCACAAGGCCGGGAAGAATGCCGGCGCCCCTCACCATCTCCGGCCTGAACACGTCGATCGTGGGAACGCCGCCCGCCCAGTGCTCGGGCGGCCGGAGCCGCCCCACGATCGCGTCCGTGGCACCGGGGGGAAGCCATGCAGCAGTCGCCCCCCAACGAACCGGATACCCTCCGCAGTCATGTGACCAGGGCACCAGCACCACCCGCCCCGCGGGCACCTGCGGCCCGGCTGGCCCGCCCGCCCGGGCGACCTGCGCCGTCAAGCCGTACACCGGTGCCCGCTCCCATGGTGAGAGGCCCGTCCGCGGCGGGGGAAGCAGTCCGCCCCGGCCCGCGAGGACGGTGTCGCTTTCCGCCGTGGCCAGAATGACCACGTGCCGATCATCGTCGTGGGGCGGGATCCCCGGCGGCCGCAGGCAGTGCACCGCCAGAGCGGACGCGGTGGGGAGCGGGGCGAATGCGGAGCCGGCCAGCACCACTCCAACAACGGCGGCGATCCCGCTGCGCAGCATCCAGTCCGCTCCGGGAAACTCGTGATCAGCAGTGGCTGCTCATGGCGAAGCCCTGCTGCGCGTCCACCAGCGGGGCGCGGTAATCGCCGGTAAAGCAGGCCGTGCAGTACGTCTCCCCCTGCTCGGCCACGCACTCGATCATTCCCTCTTCCGACAGATAGCCGAGCGAGTCAACCCCCAGGAATGCGCGGATCTCCTCCACCGACTTGTCGGAAGCGATCAGTTCCTCGTGGGTGGGCATGTCGATGCCGTAGAAGCAGGGCCAGCGCACGGGCGGCGAGGCGAGGCGAAAGTGCACCTCCGTGGCGCCCGCCTCGCGCAGCATGTTCACCAGGGCGCGGCTGGTGGTGCCGCGCACCAGCGAGTCGTCTACCACTACCACACGCTTTCCGTTCAGCACCTCGCGCACGGGGCTGAACTTCATACGCACCTTGAAGTCGCGGCCGGCCTGCGTGGGGGTGATGAACGTGCGCCCCACGTAGTGGTTGCGGATCAGCCCCAGCTCGAACGGAATGCCGCTCTGCTCGCTGTAGCCCACGGCCGCGGAGTTGGCGCTGTCGGGAACGGAGATGACGATGTCGCCCGGGGCGCCCTGCTCCTGCGCCAGGCGCCGCCCGAAGGCACGCCGCGCGCGGTCCACCGTGTACCCCCACAGCTGCGTGTCCGGCCGGGCGAAGTAGACCAGCTCGAAGATGCAGGGCTGCGCCTCCGCCACAATGCGCGGCAGGCGCATCACCGTCTCGATCTCGCCGTTGCGGATGCGGATGAACTCGCCCGGCTCCACGTCGCGCACGTAGCGGGCGTGCGCGATGTCCAGCGCGCACGTTTCGCTCGCCAGCATGAGCCCGCCCGTGGGGAGCGCGCCGATCACGAGAGGGCGGTAGCCGTACGGGTCGCGCGCCGCGTACAGCGTGTCGCCCACGGTGATGAGGACGCAGTACGCGCCTTCCAGCTGCTGCAGCGCGTCGGCGATCTGCTCGTCGGGCGTGTCGCCGCGGGACCGGGCGATCAGGTGCACGATCGCCTCGCTGTCGATGGTGCTCTGGAACAGCGCGCCCTGGTTGAAGAGCCCCTCGCGCAGCGCGTTGGCGTTGGTGAGGTTGCCGTTGTGCACCAGCGCGATGTGCCCGCCGCGGTAGCTTTCGCGGATGGGCTGCGCGTTCTTGAGCCCCGCGCCGCCCGCGGTGGAGTAGCGGATGTGCGCCACCGCGACGTCGCCCGGAAGCTCGGCGATGTCCTTTTCATGGATGGCGTCGGACACCAGCCCCGGCTTGCGGATGCGGTGGCTGGTCCCCGTGGTGCGGTCAAACGACGCGATGCCGGCGGCTTCCTGCCCGCGGTGCTGCAGCGAGTACAGGCCCAGAAAGCAGAGCTGAGCGGCCTCGGAGTTCCCGGAGATCGCAACGATTCCACACATCGGCTTCTTCTCAGTGCTTTGCGGACCGGCGATGCGCGTGGTGCGCGGCCGTGTTCCAGAGGGCGGTTGATACCCCGGACGAATTCGGAGGTGCGGGCTTCGGCGAACGTTGGACAGCTGCCGCCGGTGCGTCCCGGACAGTGGACGGGCGGCCCCCACCCGGGTTCGCATTACTCACCCACCCTCCCCCAAAACAACCTGGGGGAGGGTTGAGGACGCGCGCCGAACTGTCCCTCGCGCCGAACGGCTCCCCCTCTCCCGCGGAGCGGGCGGAGGGGGTTGGGGGGAGGGGGCCTCTCCGCCGCGCCTCGACTCTGCTGATCGCACCCTCCTGCCGTTCTCCACTCTCCGTGCGTCTGTTTGCACGGGGAGGGGCCGGGGGCATAAGCGTTAACTTTGAACTATAAAGCATTGTAGCCGAGCGACCTGTGAAACTCGTTTACGTCGTGCCGGCAGCAACCGCTCGCGCAATTCGCTTCCCCTCCGCAGCAACTCGCTAGGCAGGCTGGGCAGGGAAATCACGGTCCGGAACGCATCCGCTGCCTCCCGAAA
>NZ_DASVTX010000265.1:0-15786 GCF_036387355.1 Longimicrobium sp. | reverse complement strand
CGCCGCGCACGGTGCCCAGCAGCGGCAGTTCATCCGCATAGCCCAGCGTTTCCAGGTCGCGCAGCCGCAGCGGGTCCAGGGTGATGCGCGTGTCGCTGAACACCGCTTCCTGGTTGGGCCCGGTCACCACCGTCATCCGCCCCGACGCGCGCGAGTCCAGCACGGCCAGCCGCATGTCGGTGATGCGCCACTGCGTCCGCCCGCCGCTCAGCGACCGCGCGGCCAGGTTGAAGCTCCCCGTGCCGCTGGCGGGGACGGGGATGCCCATCCCCGCCAGGTCCGCGAAGCCCAGCGGGTTGGCGCGCAGGTTCAGGTCGAACACGGGCCCGGCCTCGTCGAAGCGCACCCGCCCCGTCCCCGCGAAGAGCGAGTTGGGGGTGCGCAGCCGGTCGATGTCAAAGCGGATGGTCTTGTCGGGATCCGCCTGGATCCACCCGGCGAAGCCCTGGATGCGGGTGTCGGGGTTGCGGACGTTGGCCGTGAGCGACGAGAACTCCGTCCGCCAGCCGCCGTTGGGGCCGATGCGCACCAGCGGCAGGGTGGCGTCGATGTCCGTCAGCCAGTGGATGGTGTACTCGCGCCCGCGGAACCGCGTGCGCTCCGGCTGCTTGACGGAGGCGAACATCCCCGTGGGCGCGCCCCCCGCGTACGGCCGGGCGATGCGCGCGCGGCCGTCCACGATGCGCATGCCGCGGAAGTCGATGACGCGGCTGGGCTCCTCCTCCGCGCCGGGCCCGTTCAGCGGCTGCCCGGCGGCCTCGGCCTTGATGATGTCAAAGAAGTTCCAGTCGCCGTCGCCGCGCTGCACCAGCCGCGCGTAGGGGCGCTCCAGCACCACCTGGTCGATGACGATGGAGCCCTTTCCCGTCAGCGTCCGCGCGATCAGCCGGCCCCGGGCGATGGGGGCGCTCACAATGGTGTCGCCCGCCTTGTCCAGGAACGCCACCTGCCGCAGCAGAATGCGCAGGCTTCCGTCTTCCTCGATCTCCTCCAGCTCGAAGGCGTCTTCCGGCAGCCCCAGGCGCACGCGCACCTGCTCCTGCACCACCAGCGTGCGGGAGCGGTTCACGTACCAGAGCAGCACCGCCGCGGTGAGGGCGAAGCCCAGCAGCACGCCCAGCAGCAGCAGCCCCACGCGCCCCAGCCCGCGGCGGCGGCGCCGGCGCGGGTCCGCCGCCGAAGCCGCCCGGGCGGGGCGGCCGCGGCGGCGCGGCGGGGGGGGCGGAAGCTCCGGGGCGATGTCGTCGATCACAACGCGTTTCCTACCGACACCTGCAGGGTCAGCCGCTTCAGAAAGCCGCGGCGGTTGTCAGGCTGGTAGCGCAGCAGCAGCGGCTCGGGGAGCAGTTCGCCGCGCTCGTTGATGCCGTACAGCGGCCCCGGCTCCCGGCCGTAGGCGTTGTAGCCCACGTCGAGCCGAATGGGGCCCACGGGGGTGGCGAAGCGCCCGCCCACGCCCGGGGTGAAGCGGATCCCCGGCCGGGTGAGGGTGCTGTCGCGCGTGTCCCACACCTGCCCCGCGTCCAGGAACACGGCGCCGCGAAGCGACGGCCGGCGCAGCAGGGGGAGCGCCAGGGGAAAGTTCAGTTCCGCGCTGGCCAGCACCGTCCGCGTGCCGCCGGTGGACGAAGGGATGGTGTCCACCAGAATGCCGTCGTTGGACGTGCGGCGGGGGCGCACCACGTACACCGTGGGCCCCAGCTCGTTGAAGCGAAAGCCGCGCACCCCGGTGGGCCCGCCGCCGTAAAAGCGGCGCTCGGGGGGAATGTACCCCGTTTCCTCATTCAGCAGGCCGGTCAGAAAGGTGCCCGCCATCAGCCGGGCGCTCAGCACCAGGTCGCCGGCAATGCGGCGGTGCGCAATGCCGTCCGCGAACAGGCGCAGGTACTGGTCGTCCGAACCCAGGGCGGGCGAGGCGTAGTCCACCGTGGTGCGGAACTGGTGGCCGCCGCTGGGGAACGGGTCGATGCGCACGCGGCTCTGCGTGAGCCCCAGCGAAAGCGAGTTGCTCCACCGCGGGCGCTCCAGCGCGCGGATGTCCGCGGGGCGGCACACCTCAAAGGCGATGCAGAAGAAGTAGTCGCTGGCCCGGGTGCGGCCGCGCTGCACCTCCATGGTCAGCGAGGCCAGCGTCTGCGGCGCGATCTGCCGGACGATGCCCACCTGCCCGCCGGTGCCGTCGCGGACGTACAGGTCCAGCTCGCTGATCTGCTCGGTGAACAGGCCGGCCACCACGCTGGTCTGCGTGCCGAACAGCCGGGGCTGCAGAAAGTTGGCGGCCAGCCGGTAGTTGATCTGGTCCGCGATCAGCGAGTCCTGCGCGGTCTGCCGCCGGTCGGGGTTGAACGCGTTGCACAGGCTTTTTTCCAGCCCGTCCACCGGGCTGGCGACGCCCACCTTGGCCACGAGGCCGGTGAGCTCCAGCCGCCGCGCGCCCCCGATGAAGTTGCGGTCCAGGTGCGAGCCCTGCGCACGGAAGCAGTCACGGGTGGCGTATCCGCCGGCCACGTCCACGGCGTACCGCGGCGCCTCCACGATGCGGACGAGCACGGTGCTGCCGATGGTGTCGTTCTCCAGCTCCGCGCTGTCCGGCGTGAGCTGCAGCCGCTCGGGCGCCACCTCCACCGCGGCAAAGTTCACCAGCTCCAGGTCAAACAGGTTCCGCTGGCTGCGCACCAGGTCGGTGGCGCGCAGCGGCCTGCCCGTGCGGATGGCCATCTGCCGGCGCACCGTTTCCGGACTGAGCCGGTACAACCCCACGATGCGGATGCTGTCCACCACCACCACGGGGCCGGGCGCGGCGTTCAGTTCCACACGCGCCACGTCGGCGATGGTGTCGATCTCGTAATTGCGCAGCACCTGGGCGTACGCGTAGCCCTGGTTCAGCAGCCAGTTGCGAACGGTGTCCACGGAGGCGAGGAAGTCGATGCGCCGGAAGGGCTCGCCCTCGTCCAGCGGAATGGCCTCGCGGATGCGCTCGATCCCCTCGATGGAGTCCGCGCCGGTGATGAGCACGGAGGTGACGCTGACGCGGTCGCCGGGCTCGATGCGGAAGGTGACCTTGACGCCGTCGTCCGGCGCCTCGTCCACCAGGGGGAGCACGCGGGTGCCGTAGTAGCCCGCGTCGCGGTGCGCCAGCTGAATGCGGGCCACGTCGCGGCTCAGCACCCCCAGGTCCAGCTCGTACTTCTGCTCGCCGAAGCTGCCGATGCAGAAGGGCAGGATGCCCAGCGCGCGGCAGCGGGAGGGCTGGGTGGTGATCACCCGGCGCAGCGAGTCGGCGGGCACCACGAGGCTGTCGGCCTCAAAGTCCACCGAGCGCACCTCGCGCCCCTCGTACTGCGCAAACTGCGGCAGCGGGCCGGTGGCCGCGGCGCGGTTCCCCGCGCAGGCGGCCAGCCCGGCCAGCGCGCACAGCAGCGCGGCCGCCCGGGCCAGAAGGGCGCGCGGGCGGAGCCGGAGGGCGGAGGACGTCGGAACGGGCATCCGGTGTCGGTGCGGAGTGCATGCGGCGGCACGCCTCGTTCCCGGTGAGGGGGAACGGGGTGCCGCAAAGTCGTGGAACCGCGCGACGGAGCGGCCCACGCGGCAATCTACGCGCTGGCGGGCGCGCGGCAAACGCACAGCGCCGCCGCGGCTCAGCGGTTCTGAACCTGATCTGTCCGCGGAGAGCAGGATGCGGGCATAAACCAAAGTTCCCGGCGCATCCCTCGTGCCAGCTTCAACGGTGGATGACGCGCACCGCCCCGGCCCCGTCCGGCGCGGCAGTTCCGCCACTCCACGCGTCGAAGGCTGTCCCGCGCGGGAGACGACCGCCGTCCCCTACTCCGGCGCGGGGATGACCAGCGTGTCGCTCGGGGCACCCAGCCGGATGGTGTCGGCGGGGGCGGCGGGCTCCGGCGGCGGCGGATCCGCGGGGGCTTCCAGACGGATGGTGTCCGCCGGCTGGTCGCGCTCCGGACGCCGCGGCTCCGGCGCGGGCTCGTCCGGGCCTGGCTCATCCGGCGCGGTCTCGTCCGGCGCGACCGGCGGACCGGGCTCCGCTTCCCGCTCGCGGCTCCTCGCCGGCGGGCCGGCGTCGTCGCGCGCGGCGGCGTCCCCGCCGGCGGCGCGGCGTACGCGGGCGCGCAGCTGGTCCCACGCGTCGCGCGCCCACTCGCCCGCGGCGGTGCGGGCGCTCTCCCACGCGCGGCGCCACCACGGCTCGTCGTTCCGGCGCGAGCCGCGCGGGCAGATGCCGCCGGGGACGTGGGCGCGCAGAAAGTACTCCTGGTACGTTGCGCCCCGCGCGCGGCAGCCGGGCGCCACGACGCGGTCGCCGGCCAGCGCCACCGTGCGCCGGACCACGCTCCCCGGCGGGCGCCACGCCTCGGGCGCCTCCCCGCGCTCCGCCACGCGCATGATGCGCCCCCACACCGGCGCGGCGAGCGTGCCGCCCGAGCCGCTGGCGGTAATGGTGCGCGGCCGGTCGAAGCCGAACCACACCAGCCCCACGTGGTCCGGCGTCACGCCCACGAACCAGGCGTCCGTGGCCCCGTTGGTGGTCCCCGTCTTTCCCGCCGCGGGAATGCCCGGGCCCAGCGCCGCGCGCGCCGCGCTCCCCGTTCCCCCATCCACCACGCCGCGCATCAGCGAGGTGGTGACGAAGGCGACGCCGCGGTCCATCACCCGCCGTCGCCGGACGCCCACGCGCCAGAGCACGGCGCCCTCCGCGTTCTCCACGCGGACGATCCACCTGGGCTCCACGCGCACGCCCAGGGTGGCGAACGGGGTGTAGGCCCGCGCCAGTTCCATGGGCTGCAGCGCCGTGGCGCCGATGGCGATGGAGGGGAGGCGCGGGATGTCGCGGCTGATCCCGGCCCGACGCGCCACGTCGCCCACCTGCTGCAGCCCCGCGCGCTCGGCGAGTTTGACCGCGACGGTGTTGATGGATTGACGCAGCCCGGTGCGCACCGTCACGCTGCCACGGTAGCGCCCGTCAAAGTTGCGCGGCACCCACACCTCGCCGCCGGGAAGCGCGCGCCGCACGGTGTCGTCGATGATGCGATCCGTCGGATTGACGCCCGCCTGGATGGCGGCGGCGTAGACGAACGGCTTGAAGGCGGAGCCCGGCTGCCGCAGCCCCTGCGTGATGCGGTCAAAGCGCGACTCCTCCCACGAGCGTCCGCCGACCAGCGCCAGGACGTCGCCGCTGTGCGCGTCCATCACCACCGCCCCGCCCTGCAGGTACGGCGTCTCGCTTTCCCCGTCGTACTGCGCGCGGCGCGGACCGGTGAACCGGCCGAAGCGCCCGGCCTCCACCGCGCGCGCCTGCGCCTCGACCTGCCGCTCCGCCGCGGCCTGAATGGCGGGGTCCAGCGTGGTGTAGACGCGCACGCCGCCGTCGTACAGCGCGGGGCCGAGCTCCGCTTCCAGCGCGCGCCGCACCTGCTCCACAAAGTACGGCGCCCGCGTGGCGCGGCGGTTGTCCGGCTGCAGCCGCGCGAGGCGGACGGTCGCGCCCCTGGCCTCGCGCGCCACGTCCGGCGCGATGCGCCCCTGCGCGGCCATGAGCGAAAGGATCAGGTTGCGGCGGCGGACGGAGAGCGCCATGTCGCGCCGCGGGCTGTACCGCGTGGGTGCCTTGGGCAGGCCGGCGAGCAGGGCGGCTTCCGGCAGGGTGAGCGCGGAGGCGTGCTTGCCAAAGTAGACGCGGGCGGCGGACTCGATGCCGTACACGCCCTCGCCAAAATAGATGTTGTTCAGGTACGCCTGCAGGATGTCGCGCTTTCCGTAGTGCGCCTCGATCTCCCGCGCCACGCGGATCTCCAGCAGCTTGCGCCGGACGGTTCGGTCCGATGCGGGGAGGCGGTCGGGAAAGACGTTTCGCGCCACCTGCATGGTGATGGTGCTCGCTCCGGCCCCGCGCTGCCCGGGGATGAGGTTGCGAAGCGTCTGGGCGATGAAGCGCGGCCAGTGCACGCCGCCGTGCCGGTAGAAGTTCTGGTCTTCCACGGCGACGAACGCCTCGGGCGCCAGGCGCGGCAGGTCGTCGATGTCCACCACCGTCCAGCGCGTGGGCGACAGGTCCGCCAGCACGCCGCCGCGCGCGTCGAACACCCTGGCCGCGCCGCCGGGCTGCAGCGCGGCCAGGCGGCGCACGTCGGGGCAGCCGCGGAACCCGCAGCGCTGCCACCCAAACGCGGGCAGAAAGCCGAGCAGGGCGAACAGCGCCAGGATCCAGCGCCGGTGGAACGGATGCCGCAGCCCGCGCCCGCCCGCGCGGAAGCCGCCGCGGAGCGCCCGCCCCCCTGCGGAGAGGATCGCGGCAAAGAACAGGGCGTCGCGCTCCATCTGCTCGCTGAACCAGTCCGCCACCGCGGCGGGAACGCGCCGCGGCTCGGTGAACGGCATCCGCGCGCGGCGGCCCAGCGTGCGCAGCCCCTCGCGAAACGCGGGGAACCAGCCGGTGCGGTACACGTTCTCGGGGCGCGGAGGGCCGGGTTCGGGCATGCGGGCGGGCGGGTGGGGCGATGGTGGAGCGCGAGCCACGGTGCGGGGGCAGGTTCGGTGCCGGGGGCTGTGGGTGCCGTGTGGGCATGCAAGCACCCGCGTGGCGCCGGGCAAGTGCTGAGCGACTGAAGTCGCCGTAACAACGGCTGAAAGCCTCACGATACTGCTGTGAGGCTGCACCGGCTCGGGCGATAAGTTCGGCTCCCACCTTCGACCCGCTGATCGACTGAAGTCGCCGCAACAACGACGGAAAGTCCCCCCAAACGGACGGGGGGACTTCACCTGCACGGCGGCGGGGGGTCCGGCGTGGGTCTCGAGCATCCGTGGCGCGACCCAGCCTGAGCGGATGAATCCGCCGCTCTGAAAGCGGTAAGCCCCGACTCGTGGCCGCTGACGCGTCCACGATCGGGGCTTCAACCAACCCGGCGGACAGCCCGGCACGTGCCGCGGGCACCGGGGCCGCCGCTGCATTCCATGGCGGCCGACTTCAGTTGCTCGAGGTGCGGTTTTCACCGCCGGACAAGGCCGGCCACACGCACCGCCACCTCACCCGGTGCCGAACGGCTCCCACTCTCCCGCGGATCGGGTGGAGGGGGTTGGGGGGGAGGGGTCCCCTTCCAGCCGCATCGGCACCGACCAGATCGCACCGAGAGGTTGTTCTCCCCTCTCCGTGCGGCAGTTTGCACGGGGAGGGGCCGGGGGTGGGGCGCCGTTGGGGTGTGCCCCCTCTCCCACATCTGTTCGTGGGAGAGGGTGGACGCGTCTCAGCGCGGCCGGGTGAGGGCCACAGCCCGCGGCCGCGCCTCACCCCGCTTCCCACCGCCAGAGTTCCCCTGGAACGCAAACCGGCCGCCGCGAGCAAACTCGCGGCGGCCGGTTGTCATCCATCCAAAGAACTTCCCGGCAGAATCAGCGGAGGGCGCCCAGGGTCACGCGGCTTTCCTGGATCACCACGCCGCGCTCCGCCAGCGCCGCGATGTACTCGCGGGCGGGCATCGCCTCGTCGGGCGTCCACACGCCGGGCTTGATCTTGCCCTCCGCCTGCAGCGTACCCGTGATGGCCAGCGAAAATCCGGTCGTGCGCATCATGGCCGTGATGCCGGTGTCCGCGTCGTAGCGGTCCAGCAGGTCCCACCGCAGCAGCGTCTCCTCGCCGCGGTCGGTGCCCTCCACCTCCACGCGTAGCGCCACCAGGTCCGGGCTCTCCTTGTAGTCCTTGCGTAGCTTGGGGCCCACCGCGGCGATGAACATGTCGCGCGGCACCACCGGTACGCCCTTGACGTTCACCGGCTCCAGGTCAAACAGCCCCAGCTCGCGCAGCGCCTCCATCATCCGGGCGTGGCCCGGGTAGCGCAGCGTCTTGTACTCCATCGTGGGGATGCGCCCCTCGTACCGCTGCGCCATGGCGCTCAGCCCGCCCGCCGTGTGAAAGGCTTCCAGCGTGCCGGCGCCGTCAAAGTCCAGCTCCACGATTTCCGACAGCGCCTTGACCTGCGTCTGCCTGCCGTCGCGCAGCACCCACGAAAGCGTGGTGTAGTAGTCCAGCACGCCTTCCAGACTGTACACCACCTGGTAATTCAGCGGCGGCTGCGGCTTCTGCGGCAGGCCGCCCACGTAGATGCGCACGGCGCGCGTCTGGTCCAGCTGGCGGATGCCGTGCTCGGCCAGGATGTTCACCATCCCCGGCGCCAAGCCGCAGTCCGGAATGACGCTCACGCTGCCCGCCACCGCGCGGTCGTGCCCCTGCTTCTGCTGCAGCACGATGTCGGTGTTGCCGCCCAGGTCGCAGAAGTGCGAGCCCGCCTCCACCGCCAGGCTGGCGAGCGGCCCGTTGAAGTAGTACGGAAACGCGCTCATGGTGGCCGAAACGCCCTGCATCACGCGGCGCATGGCCTCGGGATCGTTGGCGTCCACGCGCACGGCGGTGAGGCGGCCGCCCGCCAGGTACGGGGCAAGAAACGCCGGAGGAGCGTCGACGTTCTGGTCGGCGATGACGACGTCGTGCTCTGTATGGGCGAGCAGGTCGTAGGCGCAGGCAGAGCCCTGAAGGCCCGCCCCCAGCACCAGCATCCGCATGTGCAGGACTCCGGAGTGTGATCAAGCGAAGCCGGTCCGCACTGCGCGTCCCGGAAAAAGGCCGGGCAAGATAGCGGAGCGGCCCGCCGCGCGCAAAAACCGCGCATCCGGGGCGGAAAAGGGTTCGCGCACAGCTTCGCCTCAGCAGGGCACCGAGCCACGCCCGAACGCACGAACCCGCCGCGGGAAGCCCGGCGGCGGGTCGTTTCTCCATCATGCCGCCGGTGCGTCGGAAAGCGCGCACCGGGCCGGCGGTGGACGGCTACTGGCCGGTGCTCCACGCCAGCTTCATGTCCGAACCCTCGGGGACCGAGTAGTACACGTTCACGTTGTCGGCATCCGGGATCTGCGTCCAGGCGTCCGGCGGCAGCGGCGTGCTGGGGTACGTGCCGTTGTTGCCGTACACGGCCACCACGTTGGGGCCCTGCGGCGAAAAATACAGGTACAGCGATCCGCCTTTCGGGTAGAAGCTGAGGTTTCCGCTTCCCGCGACGCTGGGGCCGAACTGGCCCTCGATCTTCACGCCGCTGAGCTGGGCGACGGAGGCGGGAACTCCCTGCGCAGTGGTCTCGGACATCGGCATACCTGTCGGATAAGGGGAGTGAAATGAACCGCGCTGCACTCTGCGCGAATTTCCTCCGCCCCGCAAGCAAGCATTCGTGTCGGATAACGAATCGCGAGAAGCTGATGGCCAGTCCCACGCATCCCCTGCGCGCCCTCCTGGAGGCGCGGCGGATGCGGGACCGGCCGGGCGCGGATCACCCTCCCGATTCGTCCAGCAGGCGCAGGATGTCGTGCTGCGCGTTCAGCATGAAGTCGGGTTTCGCGGCGACCAGGTCGTCGTGCGGAAACGGGCCCCAGAGCGCGGCGGCGGTGCGCGTGCCCGCCGCGCGCCCGGAGGCGATGTCGTGCGGCGAGTCGCCGATGAAGATCGCCTCGTCCGCCCCTACCCCCAGCCGCCGCAGCGCGACCTCCACCGGCTCCGGATGCGGCTTGGCGTGCGTTACGTCTTCCGGCGTAACGATCGCGTCAAAGTGCTCCACGATGCCGCACAGCTCCATTCCGCGCAGCGTGGCGCGGCGGTGCTTGCTGGTGACGATGGCCAGCAGATAGCCGCGCCGGTCCAGCTCGGCCACGATCTCCGCCGCGCCCCGGAAAGGCCGCAGCAGCTCGTCATGGATGCCGTCCTGGTGGTCGCGATAGGTATCCAGCATGGCCAGCGATTCCTCGTCGGACCGGCCGAAGCGGGCGAGCTGCGTTTCCAGCGGCGTGCCGAATCCGCTCAGCCACTCCTCGTCGGGCGGCACGTGGCCCAGGTGTGTGGCCATCGTATGCCGCCAGCAGCGCATGATGAGCTCGGTGCTGTCCGCCAGCGTGCCGTCAAAGTCGTACAGGACCGCCCGGATGGGGCGGCGGATGGGTTCAGTCACGAAAGTCAGCTTTGCTCCGCCTCGCGGGGCGGGTGAATGTGCAGCGCGTTCAGGATCGCGGGCGCCACGTCGGTGATGGCGCGGACGCCGGCGAACGCTTCGCGGCCGGGACCCATCGCAAGGACTGGCACCCGGTTGCGGGTGTGGCCGCCCCGCGCGTCCTCCAGGTTGCCGTGGTCGCTGGAAACGACCAGCAGCAGGTCCGGCGGCAGGGCCTCGGCGAGCGCGCCCAGAAAGCGGTCCAGCTTGCCGACGGCGGCGAGCCCCGCATCCAGCCCGCCGCGGTGGCCGCTGTAGTCCGTGTCGTAATGCGCGAACAGCGTCAGCTCCGCCTCCCCGGCGATGCGGGCCAGCGTGCGCGCGGCGTCCTCCGCCGTCACCTGCGGCACCTCGGCGCCCAGGTGCTCCGTCCACCGCTCGTGAGTGATGGACGACGCAACCGCGTCTCCGGCGAACAGTTCGGCCGCGCCGCGCACCAACGCGCCCACGGACTGCGCGAC
Organism: Longimicrobium sp.; assembly: GCF_036387355.1. Classification (GTDB taxonomy): domain Bacteria; phylum Gemmatimonadota; class Gemmatimonadetes; order Longimicrobiales; family Longimicrobiaceae; genus Longimicrobium. The sequence continues at coordinate 5,288 of NZ_DASVTX010000265.1, read as the reverse complement.
GAGCGGCGGCGCGGCAGGCCGGCGAAAGATGCGCGGATCGCCGCCGGCAAGCGGATACGCATTGGCGAAGGCCGTGCTGCGCCCCGCGTCCGCGGCGCGGCGCAGCAGGTTTTCGCGGGCGAGCATGGGCCGCAGGTCTGTGGGCACCCAGGGCCCGAAGTGCCGCCCGTACTCCGCCGCGGCGTTGCGCCCGGTGAGCAGCGCCGTCTGCCCCGTGCCGCTCTGGGGCGTGCCCTCCACCTCCATGGTGGCGTCCGCCGCCACGAGGACCGCGCGGTCCGAGACGATTCGGCCGTCTCCGTCCAACTGCTCGCGGACCGGGCGGCGCCCGCCGAGCAGCCCCGTGATCCCCGGCAGCGGCGCGGCGGCGAACGGGTTGTGCTCCGGGTCGCCCTCGCCGATGCCCACGCCATCCACAAAGACGAGCAGCGCGCGGCGCGGAGGGGTCACGGCGGTCTGCCCGGGTGCGGCGTGGGAGAGGATCGGCGGGCGGGAATGTAGGGTGAGGGCGGGACCCGCGCGACGGGGTTCGTGAAGTCTCCTCGGCCGCGCGGAGCGACTGAAGTCGCCGCGACAACGGCTGGAAGCCTCACGGTACTGCTGTGAGGCTGCATTGTGCGGGCGATGGTTCGGCGCGTGAGGGCGGGTTTCAGGGCGGCCCCCACCCGGGCTCGCATTACTCGCCCACCCTCCCCCAAAATAGACTGGGGGAGGGTTGTAGTGGGACGAATTTTCGGTGTGCGGAGCGCGGGGTGGCGCGGCCGCGGGCTCTCCGGAGCGAATGAATTCGCCGCAACAACGGCGGAAAGTCCCCCCAAACGGACGGGGGGACTTCACCTGCACACGGCGGAGGTTCCGGTGTCGCGCGCAGAGTTTTGCGCGCGGAGGGGTGTCCTGAGCGGATGAATCCGCCGCTCTGAAAGCGGTAAGCCCCGACTCGTGGCCGCTGACGCGTCCACGATCGAGGCTTCAACCGACCCGGCGGACGCCCCTGCGCGTGTCGCGTGCGCCGAAGCCGCGGATGCAGTCCGCGGAGGCGGACTTCGTGTTGGTACAGGTGTGGTTTCAACCGCCGGACGTAGGCCGGCCACACGCACCGCCACCTAACCTGTGCCGAACGGCTCCCCCGTTCCCGCGGAGCGGGTGGAGAGGGTTGGGGGAGGGGGCCCCTTCAGCCCCATCGGCACCATCCCAACCGCAGTGAAATGCAGTTCTCCCCTCGCCGTGCGGCTGTTTGCACGGGGAGGGGCCGGGGGAGGGGCCTGCGGAGCCCGCGTCGGGCGCCGAACCATCCCCCACGCCGAACGGCTCCCCCTCTCCCGCGGAGCGGGTGGAGGGGGCTGGGGGGAGGGGGCCTCCTTCGGCCGCATCGGCACCGTCCGAACCACACTGAAGTGCAGTGCTCCCCTCTCCGTGCGCAGTTTGCACGGGGAGGGGCCGGGGGAGGGGCGCAGTTGCCGTGTGCCCCCTCTCCCACATCTGTTCGTGGGAGAGGGTGGACGCGTCTCAGCGCGGACGGGTGAGGGCCACACCCCGCGGCCGCACCCCACCCCGCCCCGCATCCATCACCAGCATCTCCCGCACGAAAAACCGGCCGCCGCGATCTCTCGCGGCGGCCGGTCATCATCGCTCCAAATCCTTGCTGCCCTCCATCAACCGATCACGCGGATCAGGACGGGATCACCAGGCGCTGGCCAGGGCGAATGCGGGAGCGCGCTCCCATGCCGTTGGCGCGCCGCACCGCGTTCACCGACGTGTTGTTGCGGCGCGCGATGGTCCACAGCGACTCGCCCCTGCGCACCGTGTGGCGGCGAACCCGCGACGTGCGGCGCGCGGCCACCTGCCGCTGCTGCGCCGCCTTTCTGGACGCAACCCGGCGCTCGGCCGCCTTGCGCACGGCCACCTGCCGCTCCACCGCCCTGCGCGCCGCAACCTGGCGCGCCTCGGCCTGCGCGCGCGCCGCGGCTACCTGCTGCACCTGCGCGAAGTTGGCGGCGTAGCGCTCCACCCGGCCCTGCGGAACGCGCACCGGATACGCCTTCTTGCCCGGCGGCGTCATGGACCGCACCAGGTGCGGGTTCATCCGCTTCAGTTCCGCCTCACCCACGCCCACCGCCTCGGCCACCGTGGACAGGCGCGTTCCCGCCGGCACCTGCACCTCGTCCCACTCCAGCGGCACCCAGCGCTTCACGGTGCCCATGCCGTATTTGTGCGGCTCCTTGCCGATCAGCGCGGCGGCCACCATCAGCGGCACGTACTCGCGCGTCTCGCGCGGCAGGCGGCTGCGGATGCGCCAGAAGTCGGCGTCGCGCCCGCGCTGCTTGCCGGTGACGTCGCGCATGGCCCGGGCAACGCGATTTTCGCCGGTGTTGTATGCGGCGGCGGCCAGGTACCAGGAGCCGAACTGCCCGTGCAGGTCCGTCAGGTAGCGCAGCGCGGCGTCGGTGCTCTTTTCCGGATGGCGGCGCTCGTCCACGTAGCCGTCCACGCGCAGGCCGTAGCGCTCGCCGGTTCCTTCAATGAACTGCCACAGCCCCACCGCCTGCGCATGGCTGCGCGCCGTGGGGTTGAAGCCGCTCTCGATCATGGAAAGGTAGAGCAGGTCTTCGGGCATCCCCCGTTCGCGCAGCTTGCCGCGGATCATGCCTTCGTAGCGGCCGGAGCGCTTGAGGTACAGCGCCATGCGGTCCTGCTGGCGGCGGCTGAACAGGGTGACGAACCGCTGCACCGGCGCGTTGCGCACCACCGGGATGTCCCAGGTCGCATCGGTCACCGCCGCGGCGGCTTCGGACACGAACCCTTCGTCCTGGGCGGCCGCCGCGGCGATCTCCGGCCCGTCCTGGCGCTTGCGATCGGCGGAAGCGGCTCCAAGAACACACCCGATCAGTACGGCGACGGGCAGTGCAGACCTGAACTCCATTCGATCTCCTTCTGCTGGCGCGAGTGCTTTCTGAATGCTGCCGAGCGCGCGCGTGGCGCTTTGGAAGGCGGGCCTGAAACCCACCGGACTGCGGAACCTGCGTTGGCTTGTTGTGCACGTAACGTAAACGCACACATAGGCTTAGTCAACCCGGCCACCCCAAAGTTCCGGATTCCCTGGTAGCTGGATGGCGGGCGAGAAGGCACCGGATGCATGAAAAAACGCCGCGTGCGGCGGCGTTGGAGAACGAACGAGGAGGGACAAAAACGAATGGATCAGCCGCCGCCGGGCGGGTCGTCGCGCGTGCGGACGCGAACGAAGGCGGCGATGCCCAGCAGGATGTACAGGATGGCGCTGGGCCACGCCAGCACGCGGGGAACCAGGAACCCCAGCACGCCCAGCCCGATCAGGATGACGCCCCAGACCGTCACCCATCCCGTATCTTCGCGCCCCACGGTGCGCTGCCCGATCAGCGCCCGCGCCAGTACGGAGGCGGCGCGGGCCAGACGGCCCAGGAAGCGCGCCATCTGGTTGCCGCGGTACGAGGCCTCGCGCGCGGCGCGGGCGGCCTCGCGCGCCCCCGCGGCCCCCTCGCCCTCCCGTTCGCGCAGCACGCGGTCGGTGTGGCGCCGCTCGCGGATGCCCAGCACGGGGACACGGGTGGACTGTACCAGCCCCACCTCCACCGACGATTCCAGGTCGCGCAGAAAAAGCGCCTCCATCTCCCCCGCGAACACCAGGTCCGTCACGGCGACGTCCATTTCCCAGTTCCCCAGCAGCGACGCCAGGTTCAGGTTGCTGGAACCCACGCGCGACCAGAACCCGTCCGCCACCGTGGTCTTGGCGTGGATCATGGGGCCTTCCCACTCGAAGAGCCGCACCCCCGCCTCCAGCAGCGGCCGGTAGCCGGCGCGCGACATTCCCCCCACGATGGGCCAGTTGTTGTGCGCGGGAACCAGGACGCGCACATCTACCCCGTCGCGCGCGGCGGCGGCCAGCGCCTCCGTCATGGCGGGGGGAAGGACGAAGTACGGGTCAGTGATCCACAGCCGCCGCTCGACGCCCACCGCCACAAACTGGCTGATGCGGTAGATGCGCGAGCGTCCCGGCTCGCCTTCCACCACGCGGACGGCCACGTTGCCCACGGTGCGCGCGCCGCGGGGATCGGGGATTTCGTCTCGCGGAAGCGCGCCGCCGGCCGCCGTCCACGTACGCCCGAACGCCCGGTCAATGACGGCCGCGACTGGACCGCGAAACTCCACGCCGGTGTCGCGCCAGGGCGGAATGCCGGCATCGGGGTCGCCCGCCCACTCGTCGCCGATGCACATGCCGGAGACAGAGGCCCAGGTGCCGTCCACCGCCACCACCTTGCGGTGGTCGCGGCGAATGTAGTTGAGCGGGTCGGAGAACGAGGGCGGGGCAAACGCGCGCACCTCCACCCCGGCGTCGCGCATGGGCTTCCAGAAGCGGCCGGGCGTGGCCCAGCACCCAACCCAGTCGTACAGCACCCGCACGCGCACCCCGGCGCGCGCGCGCTCGCACAGCGCGTCGCGAAAGCGCCGCCCGATGCCGTCGTCGCGGATGATGTAGTTTTCCAGGTGCACGTACTGCTCGGCACGGGCGATGGCGTCCAGCCAGGCGCGGAACGCCTGGGTGCCGTCGCTGAGCAGGCGCGCCGTGTTGCCCCGCACCTGCTCGGCGTCGCTGGCGCGCAGCATGGCGCGCTCGGCCATGCGCAGCATGACGCGCATGCTGCCGGCGGTGGTGAGCCCGCGGGTTCGCTGCGAGAGCGATTCCGCCAGGTCGGGACGAAGTTCGGGGGGCGCTTCGGGCACGTTGGAAGGGGTGTGGGTCCGCGGACCGCTTCGCAATCGCTCGGCCAGACGGATAATGGCGCCCCGGGCCGCACCGGGGAAGTGCGGCGGTTCCGTTAGTGGAGAATTACGGCGGAGATTCGGTGCGTGGCGGAGATCGGCGGCGGGCGCAGGCAGGCTGAGCGACTGAAGTCGCCGCAACAACAGCGGAAAGTCTCCCCAAACGGACGGGGAGACTTCACCTGCACGGTGGTTCGAGTGCCGGTGTGGGTCTCCCCTCCCCGTGCAAACTACGCACGGAGAGGGGCCGGGGCTGGGGCCTGCGGAGCCCGCGTCGGGCGCCGAACCACCCCCCACGCCGAACGGCTCCCCCTCTCCCGCGGAGCGGGTGGAGGGGGTTGGGGGGAGGGGGCTGGCCTGCCCCCCGTATTATGAACCAGCTAGAATGGGAGTCCACACTGCCCGAGGGGAGAGGAGGACTCATGAAGCAGGCGACATACACGTCCACGCAGATTGTGGGCATGCTGAAGGAAGCGGAAGCGCTGCTGTCCGCG
>NZ_DASVTX010000264.1:0-6990 GCF_036387355.1 Longimicrobium sp. | reverse complement strand
CGAGGAGGGATAACAGCAAGGAGCCAAGCTGTCTTGCCTCCATCGACCTGGACCGGCTCAAGTCCGTCAACGACACCGCCGGGCACCGGGTGGGCGATGAGCTGCTGCGCGAGATTGGCGACCGGCTGGTGAAGTGCGCGCCCGAGGGGGCCACCGTTTCGCGCTTTGGCGGCGACGAGTTTCTGCTCCTGCTCCCCGAAGTCCAGTCCGCGGCGGAGGCGCGGGATATGGGCGAGCGCTTCCTGGCCAGCTGCTTCGGCAGGGTGGTGATCAGCGGGCACGAGCTGTACGTGAGCGCCAGCATCGGCATCGCGCTGGGGCGGGTGGAGGATTCGGAGACGCTGATCCACCGCGCGGACCTGGCGCTGAGCCGCGCCAAGGCCGAGGGGCGGCACCGCGCCGTCCTTTTTGACCCGGAGACGGACCGGCGCGACCGGGAGCGGCTGGCGGTGGAGGCGGAGCTGCCGCGGCGGCTGCGCGAGGGCGCCTTTCAGGTCCACTACCAGCCGATCGTGCGGCTTGCCACGGGGCGCATCGCCGCGGTGGAGGCGCTGGCGCGGTGGCCGGACCCGCGCGGCGGATGGATCGCCCCGGACACCTTCATCCCCATCGCCGAGGAACTGGGGCTCATCGGGCGGCTGGATGCGTGGGTGATGGGGCTGGCGTGCGGGACGGTGCGCGCGTGGGAGGGCACGAGCCTGAGCGTGAACGTGTCGGCGCTGGAGTTGAGCAGCCGCACGCTGGTGCGCACGGTGGAGGGGGCGCTGCGGGATTCGGGGCTGGCGCCGGGGCTGCTGGCGCTGGAGCTCACCGAGCGCGCGCTGATCCAGAACCCGGACCGCGCGGCCGGCGTGCTGCACGATCTGAAGTCGCTGGGAATCTTCATTCACCTGGACGACTTCGGGACCGGGTACTCGTCGCTGCGCTACATCGAGCGGTTTCCCATCGACACGCTCAAGATCGACCGCTCGTTCCTGGTGCGCGGTGCCCGGCGCGAGATCATTCTGCGCGGCATCATCTCGCTGGCGCACGACCTGGGGATGCACGTGATCGCGGAGGGCGTGGAGAGCGCCGCGGACCTGGAGCGCCTGCGCGAGCTGGGGAGCGACTACGCGCAGGGCTTCTACTTCTGCCGCCCCCAATCCGCCACGGACGTGCAGGCGCTCATCGCCGAATCCCCCGTCTGGTAAGCCGGGGGAAAAGATTATCCCGCAGAACGCGGAGAGACCGGGGAGTGCTCCCGGTCTCTCCGCGTTTCTGCGTGATGCGTTTTCGTCAGTCGATCGGCTTGAGGTTGGCGACGATGGCGGCGCGGCGCGGCTCCAGGAAGGGCGGCAGCACCACCTTTTCGCCCAGCGTGGCGGCGTCCTCGTCCACCGCGAAGCCGGGCCCGTCGGTGGCGATCTCGAACAGGATGCCGTTGGGCTCGCGAAAGTACAGGCTGTGGAACCAGAAGCGGTCCACCTCGCCGCTGTTGGCCACGCCCATCCGGTTCAGGTGCGCCGCCCACGCCTCGTAGTCCGCGTCGGGGATGCGAAAGGCCACGTGGTGCACCGCGCCCGCGCCCTGCCGCGCCACGGGAAGGTCCGGCTGCACCGCCACGTGCAGTTCCGCGTGCGCGCCGCCGCTCCCCATCTTGTACACATGCACGGTGTGCGCGCCGTTGTCGGGATGCGGGTAGTGCCGCACCGGGCGCATGCTCAGCACGCCCTGCAGCAGGTTGTCCGTGGGCGCCAGGTTGGGCACGCTCATGATGATGGGCCCCAGCCCGCGGATCTGGTACGCGGCGGGCACCGGGCTGCGGTCCCAGGGATGCGCCTCCCCTTCGCCGCCATCGTCAATGAGCGACAGGCGCTGGCCCTCCGGATCTTCCAGGTCCAGCGTCAGCCGCCCGTCGCGCTCCACCACGCCGCCCACCGTCACGCCCGCCTCGCGCAGGTGCCCGGCCCACCATTCCAGCGCGGCCGCCCCGTTCACCCGAAGGCAGGTGCGGATGATGGAGCGCGTTCCCCGGCGCTCCGGCGGCATGGGCCAGTCAAAAAAGGTGAGGTCGCTTCCCGGGCTGCCCACCGCGTCGGCGTAGAACAGGTGGTACGCGCTCACGTCGTCCTGGTTTACGGAACGCTTCACCAGCCGCATGCCCAGCGTGCGGGTGTAGAACAGGTGATTCTCGCGGATCTTCGCGGAAATCGCGGTCAGGTGATGGATGCCGGTAAGTTCCATACGGTCCTCGTGAGTTGTCCGGGAGAATGCCCGCGCATGCCACGGAGGGCGCGCGTTCCGCGAAGATGATAGCGCACCGCGCAAGCCCCGGAGGGAGGCGCTTCCGCACATCCGCCGGCAGCGCTGTCCCTTGCCGCCACGCATGGGCAGGGGGACGGCCGCGCTCAGGCGGCAGGCTTCGGGGGTGCGGGGCCGGCGCCCGGCGCGCCGACGCTGGTGGCGCCGAACGCGCGGCCCAGGGACGCCACCTCTCGCTCCAGCTGCGGAATGAGCCGCGCCGCGTTGCGCTCGGACACGCGCTGGGCCGCGCGCCCGCTCAGCAGCTGCCGCACCGCCGCGAGTGGCGCCAGGGTGCGCGGCACGAACACGGTGCGGCGGCGGCGCTCCACCGCGTCCACGAGCGCGGCCGCGCACTCGTCCAGCGACGTCACGCGCCCCAGCGGGCCGGGGAGCGAGCGCAGCATGCGGTTGAAGGTGCTCAGGTCGCGCTGCTGGTCGCGCACCAAGTCCGTGTCGATCCACGAGGGATAGGCGACGCCCACCGCCACCCCCTTGTGCGCCACCTCCAGCCGCAGCGCGCCGCCAAAGAACTCCACCCCCGCCTTGGACGCCGCGTACGTGGAAATCCCCGGCATGGGTGCCAGCGCCGCCGCCGAGGCGATCAGCAGCAGGTAGCCACGGCGCTCGGTGACGTACGGCAGCGTGGCCGCCACGGTGCGCACCACGCCGATCAGGTTCACCTCGATCACCCGCACCAGCGCGTCGGCGGGGGTGACCGCGACGGTGCCGTTGCTGGCCACCCCCGCGTTGGCGATCACCACGTCGATGCCGCCCAGATCGCCCACGGTGCCCCGGACGGCGCGTTCCAGCGCGCCCGGATCGGTGACGTCCGCCTCGTACCACGCGTGCCCGGGGCCGAGTTCGCGGGCGAGGGCGGCCAGCCGCTCCGGCTCCATTCCCACCAGCGACAGGCGTGCGCCGCGGGCCGCGAGCCTCCGCGCCGTTTCTGCGCCGATGCCGCGCGCGGCGCCCGTGATCAGTACCACTTTGTCCGCCAGCGACTGCGCCATGCACGCCTCGCGAGGGTGGGGTGTGAGGAGGAAAAGCGGTGAGGGACATCCCGCGCTTCGGTTCGGCGGGGCGTCGTCCCCCCGGGTCACGATCAGGAGCGGGAACAAAGGGGGGTGCCGTCCCGTCCACCCGGGAACCCGATGCAACGATGATGCTCTCCGTGGACGATGAGGCTCCGCGCCGCGGTTCGGCCCTGCCCTTGCCTGTCCTGCGCGGGACTCCACCTCCGGAGCGCCTTTGCACCCGCACGGGAGATCCAATGCGACCGCCGCGATACCGGTTCCCCGACGAGGTCCGCTCCGCCATCCGCACCTCCGCCAACCGGCAGGTGCAGGAAGGAAACATCTCCCGCACGCCCGAAGAACTGGAGCAGTGGCTGGCCCGCGAAGACGACGTGCGCGTGGTGATGGAAGACGGCGGGTACGGACCGGAGTTCGATGCCGCCGAGGTGCTTCCGCTGCTGCACGTGTTCGTGGTGCAGGCGGGCGGCCCGGACCTGAACGCGCCCGCGGAGCCGGAGGCCGCGCCGGGCCGGGGGCGGTGGATGATCGCGCTGGTGATCGCGCTTCTGCTGGTGATTGTCGTCGTCGTAATCGCGGCCCGCGCGCTCTCGCAGCCCGACCATGCGAGCGTGTCGATGGAGCGCGTGCCCGGAGCGGTTCTGCGCGGCTGATCGGGTGATCGGGCGGAGGTAGATGATGGGCAATGGGCGGAGCGTCGCTCGCCGCCGCGGCCGTGGCCCTCACCCGGCCGCGCTGAGACGCGTCCACCCTCTCCCACGAACAGATGTGGGAGAGGGGGCACACCCCGGATTGGCGCGGGAGGCGAAGTTCGGCGCGGCGGAGAGAGGACCCCACCCCCGGCCCTTCCCCCCAAAGACCCTGGGGCAAGGGAGACCTCACCGCGAGGGCGGCCTTCCGCACCGAACCACGCCCTCGCACAGGTGCAGCCTCACGGCGGTACCGTGAGGCTTTCAGCGGTTGTTGCGGCGACTTCAGTTGCTCAGCCGCTCGCGAATCTTCCGCATCGAGCCTGTTTTCGCGATCTTCCCTGATCAGCCGGCTTCCGGCTCCCTGCAGCACCGCCCGCCTCCCGGCCCCCTCCCCGCGATGATGAGATCCATCCCGCTCCTCGCGCTCCTTCCCCTGGCCACCGCCGCCGCCCAGCCCGCGCCGCGGCCGCGCACGCCCGCCGAACTGGTGGCGGCGGCGGAAGTGATGCCCGCGGCACGCGACGACTCCGCGCGCGCCATGCTGGAGCGCGCCATCGCGCGGCTGGGTGCGCCGGGCGACCGGCAGGTGCGGGCACGCGCCATCGCGCTCCGCTGCTGGAAGACGGCCGGGTCCATCGACGAAGCCAGGCTGGCCGCCCTTGCCGAAGCCGGGCTCGCCGAGGCCACGCGCGCGGGCAACGGATTCGCCATTGGCATGCTGCGCCTGTGCCGCGGCTACGCACGCGAATCGCTGGGGCAGGTAGACAGCGCGGCCGCGGACTACGAGTTCGGCATCACCTCCGGCCGGCGGCTGAACGACACCAAGCTGCTGGCCAACGCGCTGATGCTGCGCGGCGACCTGAACTACTACCGCGGCGACTTCGCGGCCGCGCTCGCGGACCTGGGCGGCGCGAACGCCGGCTTCGCCGCGGTAAAGGACGGGGAGGGGCTGCGGCGCGTGCTGAATTCCATCGCCAACGTGTACGCCGACCGCCGCGTGGCGGAATACGATCGTGCCATCGAGTACTACCGGCAGGTGCTGGCATCCAACCAGGCCGCCAACGATCCGGCCGGGATCAGCACGGCGTACTTCAACATCGGCCGCACGACGGAAACCAAGGGCGACCCCGCCGCCGCGCTGGAGTATTACCAGCGCTCGCTGGAGATCGAGCGGCGGCGCGGCGATCCGGGCGAGGTGGCGTACGTGCAGAGCACCATCGGCGGCGCGCTCACCAAGCTGGGCCGCGCCGCGGAGGGACTGCGCTGGATGGACCAGGCGCTGGCGCACTTTGCCCGCGCGGGCGACGTCGCCAACGTCGCGTACACACGCCTTCCCCGCGCCGTCGCGCTGCGCACGCTGGGGCGCCCGGCCGAGGCGCTGGCGGACCTGGACGTGGCGGCGGCGTACTTTCAGTCCACGGGCAGCACGCGGTTCCTGGAGAAGGTGCGCGACGAGCAGGCGCAGAGCCTGGCCGCCGTGGGCAACTGGCGCGCGGCGTACGAAGCACGCGCGCAGCAGCTGGAGCTGCAGAAGAAGCTGGCGGACCAGTTCAGGGAAGAGCAGACGTCGCGGCTGCGCGTGCAGTTCGACAGCGAAAAGAAGGAAGCCGAGAACCGCGCGCTGACGCGGGAAAACCAGCTTCGCGGCCAGGCGCTCGCCTTTGCCGGGCGCGTCCGCCGGCTGCAGACCATCGTGATCGCGCTGGGCGTGGGGATCATGGCCGTGCTCGCGTTCCTGATGATGCGGCACATCGCGGGCGAGCGGCGTATGCGCGAAATGGCGATGACGGATGAGCTTACGCGCATTCCCAACCGCCGCGCCCTGCTCGCGCTCGCGGGCGAGGGGCTGCGGAACGCGCGCTCGCGCCACGAGCCGTTCAGCCTGCTGGCGCTGGACGTGGACCACTTCAAGCGGATCAACGACACCTTTGGCCACGACGTGGGCGATTCCGTGCTGCGGCGGGTGGCGCAGGCGTGCCGCGGCGCGTTGCGCGAGGGCGACGCCATCGGGCGGACGGGCGGTGAGGAGTTCATCGTCGTGCTGCCCAGGGCAGATGCGCGGCAGGCGGTGGATATTGCGGAGCGCCTGCGCGGCGCGGTGGAGGCGCTGCAGTGGAGCGACCTGGACCCGGCGCTGCACGTGACGGTGAGCGTGGGCGTGGCCGAGCGCGCCGCCGCGGACGACAGCTTCGCCGCCCTTTCCCGCCGCGCGGACGATTCGCTGTACCGGGCCAAGGAGCGCGGGCGGAACCGGGTGGTGGCGGCTATGTGAGGGAATAGGGAATAGGGAATAGGGAATAGGTGGCTCGGCGCGGCGGCGGGCCACGGTGGGGATGGCGGGGGATGACGGGCGGCTGAAGCCGCGGCAACAACGGCGCGAAGTCCGCCGCCGCGGACTGCGGCCGCCGCGCGGTTGCGGGTCCCATATGCGGTTGAAGCCCCGAACGGCGCCTGTGGGCGTCGTGTCGGGGCTTTCCGCTTCTTGAGCGGCGGATTCATTTGGTCAGGAGGCCCGCGCGCTCCGCGCGTGGGCCCCTTCCCCGCCCCTCCCCGTGCAAACAGACGCACGGAGATGGGAGAAAACCTGATTCGTGCGCTTCGGACGGTGCCGTGGGCCGAGAAGCCCCCTCTCCCGGCCCTCTCCCCCGCTGTCGCGGGAGAAAGGGAGATCTCAGCGCGAGGGCGGCATTCGGCACTGACCTCTCGCCCACGTGCAGGTGAAGTCTTCCCCGTCTGTTTGGGGAGACTTTCCGCCGTTGTTGCGGCGAATTCATTCGCTCAGCCACCCTCCGGCGGCCGTCGAATCCCAACCACCCGCGCGGGCCTCTCCACAGGAGTCAGATTGCAATGCCCCCGTTCGCTGTACCAGTTATTGTGGGAGTGTGCTGGAGCTAGCAATCTCCTCGTTGTGTGTCTTGGAGTGGGGAGGCCGAAGCGCCGTAGGCGCGCAGGCCTCCCCACTCCAAGACGCCGCGAACTCTGCC
>NZ_DASVTX010000263.1:0-3002 GCF_036387355.1 Longimicrobium sp. | reverse complement strand
CCACTGCCTGGTGCATCATGACTGCGATGGCCGAGCCGGTGAGCAGCAGAGCGAAGATGATCAGGCGGCGGCGGGGAGCCAGCCATTCGAATGGATGCTGCGGCATCAAGGCCTCCGGCAGGTAGGATCAACGAGGGGGTTGCAAGTTGATCCGCATTCCGCGATCACGCCAGATTCTTGTAAGCCGGCTCGCTCACACTACCAGAACGGAGCGGCGGCGTGCGAATGTGCACGCCGCCGCTTTCACGTATCGCAGCAAGCCCGGCCAGAGCCGATGCGAGATGGCCACGGCTGAGAACTCGCCCGCTTCCCTTCTGTTTCGTCGTGCAGTTCCCTGCGTTTCCTCGCCACCCCCGCCCTCCCGCGTGAACCGCCGTTAACCGAATCCGCCGCATCACGAAGTTCGCGGCGGCTCCGACACCGGGGTCATGTGCACGGTCGGAGGGCTGCGGTCGCCTTCTGGGCCCACGCTGAACTCGTAGTAGTAGCCCTGTCCGGACAGGCGCCCCGCCTCCTCCGCGCTCATCCCCAGTTCGCCCTGGCCGCCCACCACGCGAATGGCGTTGCCGGCCTGCACCTCGCGCGCGGTGAACAGCTCGGCCATGTACAGCCCGCCCGGCGAGCCCTGCCGCAGCAGCGTCGGCGACGTCTGCTCGATGAACGCCGCCAGTGCATCCATCACCCCGTCCGCACCCGTCGGCTGCCCGTGCTCGGCCCGCACCAGCGTCGCCACCGGCTTTCCCGCTTCCACAAACTGGATCACCCCGTACGCCATCCCCGTCTCCCGCGCTGAAGTGTGGACCGCGCAGCGGGTGCAACCGCCGGGCCGCCCTTGTCCGCACGCGCGCCGCGCCGCACCTTGCAGCGTGCCGGCCCCCCATCCGCCGGCCCCGTTCCCGTCCAACCCGAGGCTCGTATGAACCACCTCTTCAGCGCCGCCGCGCTGGCCGCCCTGGCCGCGTGCGCCGTCCCCGCCGCCGCGCAGGACAGCGGCGGCTTCATTGTGCGGCTGGGCCGCGACACCGTGGCCGTGGAGCAGTACCAGCGCACGGCCACCAAGCTCACCAGCCAGATGGTGAGCCGCTCGCCGCGCACCGTCATGCGGATGATGGATGCCGACCTGCGCCCCAACGGCACGGTGTCGCGCATGACCATCACCACCCGCGTGATGAACGATTCCACGCTGCTGCCGCAGGTCATCACCGTCGATCTGCCGGAGACGGACAGCGCCACCGTACGCATTGCCCGCGGCGACACGGTGCGCACCATCCGCGCGATGGCGCCGGGCGCGTTTCCGTACGTGGGCGATTCGTACGCCTTCGTGCAGCATGCGCTGGCCTCCAACCGGCTGCGGGCCGATTCCGCCGTCATCCCCATGCTGCAGCTGGGTGCACGCTCCGGAATGCCGGTGACGGTGCGCCGCCTGGGCGCGGACTCGGTGACGTTCACCACCGCGGGGGGCGAGTCGCGCATCCGCGTGGACGGGCGCGGGCGGGTGCTGGGCGTCACGAGCCCCAACAGCACGCGGCAGGTGTCGGTGGAGCGGGTGGAGCGCCTGAACGCCGAGGCCATGGCCACGCAGTTCGCCGCGGCGGAGCGGGCCGGGCGCGGCATGGGGATGCTTTCGCCGCGCGACTCCATCAACGGCGACGTCGGCGGCGCGCGCGTGTCGCTCTCGTACGGGCGGCCGGCGCGGCGCGGGCGGCAGATCTTTGGCAACGTGGTCAAGTGGGGTGACGTGTGGCGCACCGGCGCCAACGAGGCCACCAGCTTTCGCACCAGCCGCGACCTGATGTTCGGCAGCGTGCGCGTGCCGGCCGGCGCCTACACGCTGTGGACCATCCCCGGCCAGCAGGGATGGCAGTTGATCATCAACAAGCGCACGGGCGAGTGGGGCACGGAGTACGATGCCGCGCACGACCTGGCCCGCGTTCCGGTGCAGGCCACGCGCACCGCGGGCGCGCCGGTGGAGCAGTTCACCATGCGCATCGAGAACGCGCAGAACGGCGGCGCCATCGTCATGAGCTGGGACGACACGGTGGTCACCGCTCCGTTCACCGTGTTGCCGTGAAGACGGACGAAACGACGCCGCTGGAGGTGGGGCCCACGGAGGACGGATCGGAGCTGCGCATCCGCTGGAAGGACGGCGGGGTGAGCGACTATCCGCCGCGCTATCTACGGCTGTGCTGCCCCTGCGCCGGCTGCGTGGAGGAGATGACGGGCCGCCCGCTGCTGAATCCGGCCACGGTGCCCATGGACGTACATCCGCGGTCCGTGGAGTACGTGGGTGAGTACGCCATTCGCTTCGACTGGAGCGACGGCCACCACACCGGCATCTACCCGTTCGACTACCTGCGCGACATCTCGCTCAGCACCTGACGGGCCCGGTGGATGATCGAAAAAGCGCGTGTGTCCGCTCCTGGACGCACGCGCTTTTTCGCTGCCGCTCACCCGCCGCGCCGCCCCGGATTGGGCTCCTGGCGAGGAGTCACCCGTCCTCTCCGCGCCGCCTCACCGGCACCGTCCACCCCACGAGTCCTGCCGCCCACCTCGGCGCTGAGGCGTCATTCTGAAGGAGCGTTCGCCGCGCTTTCCCCGGCACCGCGTTCATGCGCGACTGAAGAATCCCGGACCGAAGCATCCGCCGCGCCGCGGACCGGCGTGGCGTGCTCCAGCCTCTCCCGCGCACCCGCAGCCTCCGAGCGCGCCGCGCAACCGGGCGTGCGTGGGGCGCGGTGGCGCGGGATTCTTCGGTCGGCGCCAGTGTATGGTGTGACGGACGGTGCGGCGCGGCGCCTCGCTCAGAATGACACTCGAAGTCCGAGCCGGGCGAGGAATTCCGGTGCGGCTGATGCTACGGATCCAGTGCGCCTGATGCCAGTTCGCGCGGCCAGCGCTGCCCGCTCCGCCCGCGGCGGCACCTCGCCCCACCGGTGTCCTGCCGCCCACATCGGCGCTGCGGCGTCATTCTGAAGGAGCGTGCGCCGCCCTTTCCCTGGCAC
>NZ_DASVTX010000262.1:0-12064 GCF_036387355.1 Longimicrobium sp. | reverse complement strand
GAGGCCGCCGAGGAATAGCTTGCATGTGAGCACCGTTTGGGTGAAGTCGGATGAGGTCTGCTTCTTGGCGGAAGTGACTCTCATTCTACTACTTCCAAGCGGTGCTCGCTTTTTCCACGCAGGATCTGGGTTCAACCGCCGGGCGAAGTGTCATGCGCACCCCGCCCTCCGCCTGCACCGACTCGCACCGGACCGGGCGGCGCACGCCGTCCTCGGCCCTTCGCCGAACCGCTCCCCTCTCCGTGCGCAGTTTGCACGGGGAGGGCCGCAGTTGGCGTGTGCCCCCTCTCCCACACCCGTTCGTGGGAGAGGGTGGCGAGCTTTAGCGAGCCGGGTGAGGGCCACACCGTCCGCCGCCCCACACTCTCCGGGAGAACCCGGAACCATCCACCCCCCACCCCTCATCCCATTGCGCATCCTGATCACCGGCGGGGCGGGGCTGCTCGGGTCCGAACTCATCCGCCAGGCGCCCCCATCCGCCGACCTGCTCGCCACGCGCCGCGGCACGCCCGCATCCGGCGCCGCCGAGGTCCGGATCGACCTCGCGGACGAGGCACGGGTCTCGGAGCTGTGGAACACGTTCCGGCCCGAGCTGGTCATCCACACGGCCTATTCCATGACCAGCGAGCAGGACATCGTGCAGGCGACGCGCAACGTGGTGAGCGCGTGCGCGGCGTCCGGCGCGCGCCTCATCCACATGAGCACCGACGCGCTGCTGGACGGCGAGTCCGCCCCCTACGACGAGTCCGCGGAGCCGCGTCCGGTTCACGAATACGGCGGATGGAAGGCGATGGCCGAGCGCGACGTCCGGAGCCGCATCCCCGGCGCGGCGGTGATCCGCACGTCGCTGATTGTCCGCGCGGAACCGCCGGACCGCGGCAGCGCGTGGATCGCCGACGCGCTGCGCCGGGGCGAGCCGGTGCGGCTGTTCACGGACGAACTGCGCTGCCCCATTGCCGTGCAGGATCTCGCCGCGCAGATCTGGGAGATCGCCGCGCTCCCCGCGGGCGAGAGCGCTGGCGTGTGGAACCTGGCCGGCCCGGAAGCGGTGAGCCGCTACGCGCTGGGCCTGCTCCTGGCGCGCCGCCACGGGCTGGACGCGCGCGCCATCATCTCCGCGCGCAGCGCGTCCTCGCCCACGCCGCGGCCGCGCGACCTGCGCCTGATCACCGCCCGCGCAGACCGCGCCCTGCGCACGCGCCCACGGCCGGTCAGCGCGGTCCTGGAGGGGCCCGCGCTTCAGTAGTCCAGTGCGTACATCCAGTCCAGCTGGCGGCGGCTCGTCCGGGCCGGCGCGCAGCGCACCAGCCAGTTGCGCAGGGCGCGGCCGAGCGGGTTGCGGACGTGCGCCAGCCGCCCGATGCGCCACGAAGTGTTGATCACCCGGTGCGCCTTGCCCGCCCGCATCGACTCGTACGCCCGCAGCGCGGCCGGAACGTCATCCGTCGCGGCAAGCTGCTCGGCAAGCACCCATGCGTCCTCGATGGCCTGCGCGCCGCCCTGGCCCAGGTTGGGCGTGGTCGCGTGCGCCGCGTCGCCCAGAAGCACCACGCGGCCGCGATGCCATCCCCGCAGCCCCGGCAGGTCGAACATGTCCGTGCGGATCAGCTGATGCGGCTCGGCCGCTTCCACCAGGGCGGGGATGGGCGCGGGAAAGCCGGCGGCCAGAGAGCGCAGTTCTTCCTTGGCCTGCCCGGGCGCGTCGCGCACGCCCGGCGCCGCGTCGCGGGTGGCGTACCAGTACACCTCGCCCGGCGCAACGGGCGCGTAGCCGAAGCGGAACCCCGCGCCCCAGACCTCCACCGCCGTGTTGGCCGGCTGACCGCCCAGATCCAGCGCCACCACCGCCCGGTACGACGTCTGCCCGGAGTACCGCAGTTCCGCCTCAGGCCGCACGTGCGAGCGGACGCCGGAGTGCACCCCGTCCGCGCCCACCACCAGCCCGGCGCGCACCTGGGCGCCGTCCTGAAAGCTCACCGTCACCCCGCTCTCGTCCTGCCGCAGCGAGGCGAAGCGCCGGCCCAGGTGCAGCGCGTGCGCCGGAATGCGGCTGGCGAGAACCTCCTGCAGCCGGGCGCGGTGAATGCCGGTAATCCCGCTTCCGTAGCGCCGCTCGGCATGGGCCTGGTCCATCCGCTGCAGAAGCCCCGCGCGGGCGTCGCACAGGTCGCCCCGGTGAATGGCCATGCCCCGCGCGCGGACGTCTTCGCCCACCTCCAGCCGGTCCAGCACCTGCATGGCGTTGGCGGGAACCATGATGCCGGCGCCCACCGCTTCCAGCTGCGGGGCGGCCTCGTATACCTGCGCGTCCACCCCGCGGCGGCGCAGCGCGATGGCCGCCGTAAGCCCGCCGATCCCCCCGCCGATGATGACCACCGTGCCAGTGCGCATGCCACAACCTCGCCGCGAGGGCGCGGCCCGGCCGCGCCGTGATTGACGGTTCCCGCCGCAGCGGGTAGCTTACCTGAACATGATCATAAATGAACCGGTTCACTTTCGCACGGGTAGATTGACCTGTGAACGGTGAGGGGGGGCGGCGGGAGCGCAACAAGCAGCTCAAGCTGGCGCGCATTCGTGAGGCCGCGGCGGCGCTGTTCGCGGAGCGCGGGTTTGAGGGCACCACCATGCGCGAGCTGGCGGAGCGCGCCGACGTGGCAACGGGCACGCTCTTTCTGTACGTGGCGGACAAGCGCGAACTGCTGTTTCTGCACTTCACCGACCGCTTGTCGGGCGTGGTGGAACGGAGCCTGGCGGGGCTTCCCGGGGCGGAGTCGCCGGTCGTGGAGCGGCTGGCGGCGTGTTTTGCCCCGCTGTTCGCCTTCTACGCGCACGATCCCGAGCTGGCGCGCCACTTTGTCCGCGAGCAGGTGTTCTCGTCCGGAGGCGTGTGGGAGGCGCGCGCGCACGAGTTGTCCCGCCGCTTTCTGGGCGACATCGCGCAGCTGCTGGACGAGGCGCGGGTGGCCGGCCAGGTGGACGGCACGGTGGATCTGGGGCAGGCGGCGGCCAACGTCTTCGCGCTGTACTTTCTCTCCCTGGTGGGATGGCTGGGCGGGCACTTTACCGCCGGCCAGGCGCAGGCGTCGCTGCGCGCCGGGCTGGATCTGCAGATCCGCGGGCTGGCCACGCCGCCCCGCGGCTGATCGCGCCCGCATGGTACGACTGGAACCGGCGGCCCGCGCGAGGTAGATTCGCCGTGCGCGGACGACCGCCTCGGGCGGGAGCGCCAACGTCCAGGCGCGCGTTTCCGGCATCCGCGGCCCTGGTCCGCCGTGCTCACCCCCCGCCCGACCTCTTCTCATCCCGCCCGGCTCGATGCTGCCCATCACCCTCGCGCTCCTCGCCGCCTCGGCGGCGGCCTCCGCCGGCACGGCCGTCGCGGTGCTCCGCGCACGCCGCCGTCCCTCGCGCGCGGAGCGGCTGCGTGGCCTCGCAAAGGAACTGGGGATGAGCTTTGAGCCGCTCCCCGCGCTGGGCAGCATCCCGGAGACGCAGCGCTTCGAGCTGTTTACGCAGGGCGAGGACCGCGAGATGCGCCACGTGCTCCGGGGGGAGCGGGACGGGCGGCGGGTGGAATTGTTCGACTACTCGTTCGTGCGCGGCGCCGGCGGCCGGTCCGCGCGGTGGCGGCACACGGTCGTGCACGTGCACGATCCCGCGCTGCGCCTCCCCGCCTTTCTGCTGCGGCCGGAGAACGTGGTGCACCGCGTGGGAGAACGATTCTTTCAGGACATCGATCTGATGGACGCGCCGGAGTTCTCGCGCGACTTTCTGCTGCAGGGGACGGACGAGGACGCGGTGCGGCGCGCGTTCGGGCCCGCGGTGCGCGCCGTCCTGGCGGGCGAGCCCCGGGCGTTCGCGGAAGGGCAGGGCGCGGACCTCTTCCTGTGGCGCGGCGCCGGGCCCGCGGAGCCGGAGGCCGTCCCCGGGCTGCTGAACGCGGCGTCGGCGCTGGCGGACGCGTTCGGCGCGGCGCAGAATCCCGGAACCTCCATCCCGGGCCGCGCCGCGGGTTGAAACTCCGAGGGCGCTCCCCGCGTTGTTGCCGTCCGCCGCAAGCGGTTGCCGGGCAACACGTTTCTTCTTCCTCCACTCCGATCGGGGCACGATGGGAATCTTTGCGCTGATCGCCTTCGGCATCGCCGGATTCAGCGGCATGGTCTTCTACGCGCATCAGGCGCGAAAGAAGCGCACAGAAGCCATGAGCGCAGTCGCCGAGCGGCTGGGGCTCGCGTTTCAGCCTCATCCGCCGGTCAGCATCATTCCCGACGCGCGCCGGTTCGAATTGTTCAGCGCGGGGCACGGGCGCGACATCCGCAACTTCATGTCGCTGCAGAAGGACGGACGCACGGTCTGCGTCTTCGACTACACCTACGTGACCGGCGCGGGAAAAACGCAGTCGGCGCACGCACAGACGGTGGTGCACGTCCGCTGCCCCGGCCTGAACCTGCCGGCGTTCACGTTGCGGCCGGAGCATGCGCTGCACCGGCTGGGCGGCATTTTTGGATATCAGGACATCGACTTCGACACCGATCCGCAGTTCTCCGACGCGTACCTGCTGCGCGGAACGGATGAGGACGCCATCCGCGCCGCGTTCACGGCTCCGGTCCTGGAGTTCTACGACGCGCATCCCAAGTCGTGCACGGAGGGCAACGGCGCGGAACTGCTGCTGTGGCGCGACATGAAGATTCTGGAGCCGAACGAGATCCAGGCGCTGATGCAGACCGCGGACACCCTCGTCAACCGCTTTCTGGGCCAGCCGGCGGCGTAGGAGCACGCCATCGGCGTCTTTCACGCGCGTGGCGATCAGCATCGAATCCCACTTCGTAACCCTGAGATGACGGGCGCAGCGCACGCAAACACTTATCGCACAATGGCCTTGTCATCCTGATCCCAACGCTGGGCCGAAACCCGCAGCCGCTCGACTTGCGGCGATCAGTCGAAGGATCTTCCCGCGGCAGACAAGGGATTGCACGGCAGATTGGGCCGGATCGGACTCGCGTCGCGGTGCCTCGGGCAGGCCATGTGGCGGGATCTTCCGACGCTGCGATAAACGGTGCAGGCCACGGGGCGGAGGCGCCGCGCGCTGAGGATGACAGACGGGGACGACATGCATCGCTGATCCTCGCCGCGCATCCGCGCTGAACGAAAGCGCCGGCCCGGATTCCGGGCCGGCGCTTTCGGTTCGTCCATCGTCAAAGGTCAGGCGAGGGGAAGGCCGGACGTGGCGCGGGTGAGGTCGTCGTGCAGTTCGCGGACGGCGGTGATGTCCGGGTGCTCGCTCCCGCCGCCCAGCTCCTGCAGGAACTTGCACGTCGCGCGGCCCTGCGAGGCGCGCGTGTAGTCGGCCTGCCACTCCTTCATCGCCGCCTCATCGCCCGCGTCCACGTACGGAAAGCGCACGGGAGGATTGGGCACGTCGATGCGCCACGGCTTGGGCGTAAGCCGCGCGCGAAAGCTCTTTTGCGCGCGGCACAGCTTGATGTACTGCGGATCGGCGCCCACCGCCGCCATGGCCGTCTGCACCTCGGCGTCCTCGGGCCTGAACGCCGCGTGCGTCACCAGGTAGCGCAGCCCCGCGTGCGTGCGGTACACGCGCACGCGCCAGTCCGGATGCGACGCCATCCACGTCCGCAGCCGTCCCAGCGCCGGCGCCGTCGGATCGCTCGATGCTGGCGCGGGGGCCGGTTCCGCCGCGGTGCTCGGCCCCAGGATGCCCTCCAGGATGGAGCGGAGCGCGGGCGGCACCGGGAGCGCGTTGATGAGCCCCCACAGCGGCGACGGCCCGGACGCGGTGGCCGGCCCGCGATACGGATCCGGCTCCGACGCAATGTCCACGTCGATGAAGAACGCCCGCGCCGCGTTCATCACCAGCGCGCCGTACGCGTTGCGGGTGATGGCCACGTCCGGCCCTTCCGCGCCCGCGCCCTCCGGAAGCTCGCGCACCACCTCCTCGCGCAGCGGGCGGTCGCCGTAGATGTAGCGCTCGGGAAAAGGCTCGCCGCGGCGCACGCGGTCCGTCATGCGCTGCAGCGCCTCGTCCGCGGCCGCCTGCGCCTCGGCCTGGCTGGTGCGCGAGCCGCGCCAGGCGCGCAGATGGACGGCCTTGCCCAGGCCGGTCGTGGTGTGCGTCTCGGCGCGGGCCCAGTAGCGGGGGATGAGCATGGCGTGTCGGTGTGGAGGTGGGTCGGGGAGGCCGGCGAGGCATTCAGTATCCGTCGCGGCCGCCGCACCCGCAACCCACACGTTTCTCCGCGCGGCAGGGTTCCCGTTCCGCCGATGCGGTGGCCGTTCCCGCTCCGCCCGCCGCGGCTGTTCCCGCATGGGTGCTCGGAACGGGAAAGCGCGCCCGTGCGGGGCGCGAAGCCGGTGGGCCGGACGTGCATCGCGCCGCTTGCGACCGGCGAGCGAAAGCGTCAGCTTGCCGCTTCTACATTCACCTGTTTCCCCGTTGGCCGCATGCGCATCTCCCGAATCCTCCTGGTCTGTGCCGGCCTTGCCCTACCCGTCGCGGTTCAAGCGCAGAATCCCCCGCCAGAACCAGCCCGCATCGCGAACCCCACGCCCGCCGCCATCGCGCTCAGCCGGGAACTGGTCACGCTCATGAATCTTCGGGAGGCCGGGCTCGCAGGCCTGCGGGCGGCCATGAACCCCGCCCAGTTCGGGTCCGGCCCGGAAGCCGAGGCCGCGATTCGCGTTGTGGAGCAGTGGGCCATGGACCTCTTCGGGAGCGAGGAAGCTCTGGCCGGATTTTCCCGAGTGTACGCAGAGACCTTTACCGAGGCCGAACTCCAGGAAATTCTGGTGTTCTATCGTACTCCGGCCGGGCGGCACCTGCTGGCGGAACAGCCCTACCTTACGATGCGCGGAGCCGAGATCGGCAGGCAACTCGCGATGGCGCACCAGGCCGACCTCATGGAGCGGCTGAGCCGAAAAGCGCCGCCCCCGGCAAAGTCAAACTGACCCGCCGGGCCGCGCCCTCGGGCCGGCGCATCGCCGGTCGGCACGCGGCCCGCCTCCGCTCCTTCTGCCTTCGTCGAGATCAAATCAATGCCGTCACGCAAGATGTTCGTCAACTTGGCCGTCCGTGACCTCCAGCGCACGGTCGACTTCTTCACCCAGCTCGGCTTCACCTTCAATCCGCAGTTCACGGACGCGTCCGCCACGTGCATGATCGTCAGCGAAGACGCCTATGTGATGCTGCTGGTGCACGACCGCTTCGCGGATTTCACAAAGAAGCAGATCGTGGATTCCACCACGCAGACGGAGGTGCTGGTGGCGCTCTCCGCCGAAAGCCGCGCCGACGTGGAGCAGATGGTGAGCCGGGCGCTGGCGGCCGGCGGCTCGCCCGCCAACGAGCCGCAGGACCACGGCTTCATGTACGGCCACAGCTTTCAGGACCCGGACGGGCACATCTGGGAAGTGATGTGGATAGACCCCGCGGCCATTCAGTCCTGAGCGCCGGGAGCATCACTCCTCGCGCCACCTCACGCGGAGCGCACCTTCGAACCGAATTCCGTACCGCTCATCGTGCTTCGCGTCTCGTCAGGATTCGTGGGCTGTACCGTCTGCATCGCAATCTGTTAGTTTCGTCCCTGGACTACGCACATTCGTCACAGTGTGGGAGGACCTGATGCTGCAAACGGTGGAAGCGGTGATTGAGCGGGACGGCAGTGTAAGGCTGCTTGAGCCCGTTGAGCTTCCGGAGAGCCGGCGGGCACTGGTAACGGTGCTGCCCGAGGCTGCGGATGAACCGGACGGCAGTGCGAACGCGCTTCTCAGCGAAGCTGCGCTGTCTGATTGGAACCGGGAGGAGGAAGAACAAGCGTGGGCACACCTTCAGTAGGGGCGGTTATACTCATCCCATTCCCGTTTTCCGACCTCTCGAATTCCAAGTTGCGTCCCGCGCTCGTGCTTGCCGCTGCAGGCCGCGGGGATCACGTGCTCTGTCAGATTACGAGCAATCCGTACTCCGATCCGCTTGCGGTGGAGATCACTCACGCAGATTTCGTCGAGGGTTCACTGGAGCGGGTCAGCTACGCGCGCCCCGGCAAGCTGTTTACGGCGAGTGAGGTCTTGATCAGCAGACAGGTCGGGTTACTCGCTCCGGCAGTACGAGAACGCGTGGTGGAATCCGTGGTAGGAGTGCTTCGCGGTACTGTGTAACTCAGGCGCGAAGGTCCCGCGTTGTCAGATACGCCAATCTGACCAACAGAGCACAACATGATACAACGGCCGCCGATCCCCTGATCGGCGGCCGTTGTGGTATCGCCGTGAACCGCCACCTTGCTCGCCCGATTGTCATGGTCACTGCAGGTCTCTGGGAATTCCTACCTCCGCGCCCGACGGATACAGCGTACGGCTCTTACTCAGGAGTAGCCGACGCTCAAAGCAAGCAGGAGCACAACGTGGCGACGTTCATCATCAACAAGGACAAGGCGGGCGAGTGGCGCTGGAAGCTGCTGGCCGGGAACAACCAGGTGATCGCCGACTCGGCGGAGGGCTACAAGCGCCGCGAAGACTGCATCGCCGGCATCCGCTTGGTGAAGCGCGATGCGCCGGCCGCCGACGTGTACGACGCCTCGGAGGACCCGAAGAAGCGCGTCGACGGCGTCTGATCCGGGGAACCACGACGAGGAGCCGCGTTCGCGAACGCGGCTCCTCGTCGTGCGTCGTATCCGTCCCTCCCACAACGAACCAGGTCTACAATGGCTTCCAAGTACTACGTGAACGACGAGGCGCAGGCAAACGGCGACCATGAGGTGCACAAAACCGGGTGCGCGTGGATGCCCGAGAAGAATCGCACGTATCTGGGCGAGTTCGACTCGTGTGAAGGCGCGGTGACGAAAGCGAAGAAGACGTACCCCAGGACGGCGAACGGCTGCTACTACTGCTCCAACGCCTGCCACACGACCTGATTGTCCCGCGCGAGCCGATGATGGCCGGCGATCCTGCCAGGGTCGCCGGCCGTTCGTCTTTGATCATTCGGAACCGGGTCGCGCAGCGTTTGCACGGCCCCGGCCTGTGTCTAAGCAGTCCAGTTCGCCTGCCTTCCGCCTTCAAGTTCCGCCCGAACATGCGAAGATTGTGCGACATCCCATCGCTCCGCGAGAGAGAAGCCGATGACGCACATGCTTGAAGAGGCCATCCGGGTGGTGATGGATCTTCCCGATCAGGAGCAGGACGATCTTGCGGCGGTCATTCTCGCGGTGGTCGCGAACGAGCGCCGATGGGCGGAGTCATTCGCGCGTTCCCATCACGTGCTCGAGGAGCTTGCCCGCGAAGTGCTGAACGCGCACCGCGCAGGACGCACGCAGCCCCTGGATCCCGAGAACCTTGTCGGCTGCCTACGCCACGATGGCTGCGGATGAAGCTCGTGAGTCCGAGGCTCTGGAGTGGGCGAACGCGCTCATCGGGGACGTTGCTGACGACGGGCGGTGAGATCCGGCGCGTGAACTTCGGTTCCTCGGTCACAGACGAGATAGGTAAGCAGCGTCCGGATTCTACACGGGCTGTGACTCGCGAACGATGATCGGCCGGCAACCCGCTCTCGCGGATCGCCGGCCGATTCTCAATACGCAGAGCCGCGGACTACGCGCCCAGCCGCTCGCGCACGATGCGGCTGACCAGTTCCGGGTTGGCGTTGCCGCCGCTCTGGCGCATCACCTGGCCCACAAAGAAGCCGAGGAGGCCCGTCTTTCCGCCGCGGTATTCGTCGGCCTTGGCGGCGTTCGCGGCGATCACGGCATCCACGATGGGGGCCAGCGCACCGGGGTCGCTCACCTGCCGCAGCCCCAGCTTCTCTACCAGCTCGCGCGGGCTGCCGCCGTCGCGCAGCAGTTCCTCCAGCACCGTCCGCCCGCCCGCGACGGAAACCGTGCCGTCCTCCACCAGCGCGATCAGCTCGCCCAGCGCCGCGCCCTCGAGGGAAGCGCCGTCCAGCGTGCGCCCGTCCAGCGCGCGAGGAAGCTCGTTGATCACCCAGTTGGCCGTGGTCCTGGCCGGCGCACCGCCCGCCACCGCCTGAGCGAACAGCCGCGCCGATGCGGCATCGCGCGTCAGCAGGTCCGCATCCTCCGCCGACAGGCCCAGCTCCGTCGAAAAACGGGTGCGCAGCGCCTCCAGCTCCGGCGTGCGCTCCACCGGGGCGGCGGGCGCCTTCGCCTTCGGCCGTGCATCCGCGGAAGCCGGATCGCGCTCCTTCTTCGGCTTCGGCGCGGCCTTGGGCGCTGCGGCCGGGGCCGGCTTGCTCCACGCGTCGCGCAGCGTGACCGTGCGGTTGAACACCAGCGCGTCCGGCCGCGAATCCACCGTGTCGCTGCAGAAGTAGCCCACGCGCTCGAACTGGTAGCGGCTCCCGGGCGCATCGTCGCGCACGCTGGGCTCCACCATGGCGCCGCGGACGACCACCAGCGACTCCGGGTTCAGGTTCTGCTTCCAGTCGCCCTCGCCCGCCTCGGGATCCGGCGCGGTGAACAGGCGGTCGTACAGGCGCACCTCGCAGGGCACGCCGTGCTCCGCCGACACCCACTGGATCGTCCCCTTCACCTGCCGCCCGTCCGGGTTGCTGCCGCTGCGCGTGGCGGGATCGTACGAACAGCGCAGCTCCACGATCTCGCCCGCGTCGTCCTTCACCACCTCGTCGCAGTGGATCACGTACGCGTACCGCAGCCGCACCTCGCCGCCGGGCGACAGGCGGTGGAAGCCCGTGGGCGGGTTCTCGGCGAAGTCATCCCGGTCGATGTACACGGTGCCGGAAAAGGGCAGGGGACGCGACCCTTGGTTCGGCACGTCGTGCGGCCAGAGCGGCGCGTCAAACGTTTCCGTCTCGCCCGCTGGATAGTTGGTGATCGTCACCTTGAGCGGCTTGAGCACGCAGAGCACGCGGGGCGCCCGGTGGTTCAGGTCGTCGCGGATGGCGAACTCCAGCTTGCCGATGTCGATGCGCGTGTTGGCCTTGGCTACGCCGATCATCTCGCAGAACGACCGCAGCGCCTCGGCCGTCACGCCGCGGCGGCGCATCCCCGCGATGGTGGGGAGGCGCGGATCGTCCCATCCGCTCACCAGCCCCTCGTTCACGAGCTGCAGCAGCTTGCGCTTGCTCATGACCGTGTAGTCCAGCGCCAGCCGCGCGAACTCGTACTGGTGCGGCCGCGCCGGCTCGCCGCCCTCGGAGCGCACGAAGTCCTGCCAGTGCTCCACCGTCCAGTCGTACACCGCGCGGTTGTTCTCGAACTCCAGCGTGCAGAGCGAGTGCGTGATCCCTTCGATGGCGTCTTCGATGGGGTGCGCGTAGTCATACAGCGGGTAGATGCACCACTTGTCGCCCGTGCGGTAGTGGTGCGCGTGGCGAATGCGGTACAGCAGCGGATCGCGCAGCAGCATGTTGACCGACGCCAGGTCGATCTTCGCGCGCAGCACGTGCGCGCCGTCCGGGAACTCGCCCGCGCGCATGCGGCGGAAAAGGTCAAGATTCTCGTCCACGGAGCGGTCGCGGAACGCCGTGGGCCGGCCCGGCTCCATGACCGTGCCGCGCGCCTCGCGCACCTCCTCGTCCGTGCTGCTGTCCACGTACGCGAGCCCTTGGCGGATCAGGTACTCGGCGAACCGGTACATCTGCTCGAAGTAGTCGGCCGCGTGGTACACCGTGCCGCCGAAGTCCGCGCCCAGCCACCGCACCGTGTCCACGATGGATTCGGCGTAGCTGACGTCCTCCGTTTCCGGATTGGTGTCGTCGAAGCGCAGGTTGAAGCGCCCGCCCGTCTCGCGCGCGATGCCGGAGTTCAGGACGATGGACTTGGCGTGCCCGATGTGCAGGTAGCCGTTCGGCTCCGGCGGAAAACGGGTGACGATCTGCGAGTACCGCCCCGCGCGCAGGTCTTCCGCGATCAGGGTGCGGATGAAGTCCATCCCCTCGCGTTCCGTGAATTCCGCCGGCGAGGTGCCGCCCTCGCGTTCCATTTCAGTGCTGATGTCAGTCACGGTCAAACCTGATCGTCCGGAAAGTGCCCGCGTTCGGGGCGATAAACCACGTCGTATCGCAAAGTTGCGAACCTGCGCCGCA
>NZ_DASVTX010000261.1:0-5677 GCF_036387355.1 Longimicrobium sp. | reverse complement strand
CCTCCGAATCCCGCTCCGTGCTAAGGATGTCGACGATGCGGTTGTTGGTCACCCGCTCGCCGCCGATCTCCGCGCGGAAGGAGTAGAAGACCCGCTCCAGCTCCGCCGTGTGCGCCACCAGCTGGTCGATGGTGGCGCGCGGCAGCTGGTTGGGCGTCATCTCCAGGTCCAGCACCCGGAGCGTGCGGTGGAGCAGGGGATCGGCGATGCCGTCCGAAGCCAGCCACCCGCGAACGCGCGCGGCGGCCTCCGGATCGGAAAGCAGCGCGCGGTACTCCGCCCGGGCGCGGGTGCTGCGGTCCAGCGCCTCCTCGCCCCCGCCCGTGGCCGCGTCCCACCAGGCGCGGTTGGCGTCGGTGTTCAGCGGCGCGGCACGCTCCTCCAGCTCCGCGACGAACGCCCGCGCCTCCTGCTCCACCGCCGTGCTCACCGCAGTTCCTCGTACATCCCGGCGATGGCCTCGGCGCCCTTCTGAAAGTTTTCCACCGACATCCACTCGTTGGGCGCGTGCGCGTTCTCGCCCGGCAGCCCGAACCCGATCAGCAGCGCCTGCGCGCCCAGCGTTTCCTGGAACGCCTGCACGATGGGGATGCTTCCGCCTTCGCGGATGAACACCGGCTTGCGCCCCCACGCGCTTTCCAGCGCGCGCGCCGCCGCGTCGAACACGGGGCCGCTCCCTTCCGCGTGCCAGGGCTGGCCGCCGTGCAGCGCCAGCACCTCCACCGTCACGCCTTCCGGCGCCAGTGATTCCACGTGTTTGGTGAACAGCTTTTCCACCTCGTGAAAGTCCTGGTCGGGCACCAGCCGCATGCTGATCTTGGCCATGGCGCGCGCGGGGAGCACCGTCTTGGCGCCCTCGCCGGTGTAGCCGCTCAGCAGGCCGTTCACGTCCAGCGTGGGGCGCGCCCAGATGCGTTCCAGCGGCCCGAAGCCCGCCTCGCCGCCCAGCCGGGGGGCGCCCACTTCCTTGCGCAGGTTCTCCTCCTCGAAGGGCAGCCCGGCAATCCCCTGGCGCTGCTCCGCCGTCAGCTCGCGCACGCGGTCGTAGAAGCCGGGAATGGCCACGCGCCCCTGCTCGTCGTGCAGCTGCGAGATGATGCGGGCCAGCGCGTTGGCCGGATTGACGACGGCGCCGCCGTAGGCACCGCTGTGCAGGTCCGTGGACGGGCCCTGCACGCGCACCTCCATGTACGCCATTCCGCGCAGCCCGGTGGTGATGCTAGGCAGCCCCGGCGCGAACATCGTGGTATCGCTGATGACCACGGTGTCGCAGGCGAGCCGCTGCGCATTGTCCTTGAGGAACGCCGCCAGGTTGGGCGAGCCGATTTCTTCTTCGCCCTCGATGCAGAAGACGACGTTGACGGGAAGGGTGCCGCCGTCCGCCAGCAGAGCCTGCACCGCCTTGACGTGCAGGTACACCTGGCCCTTGTCGTCCACGGAACCGCGGGCGTACAGGTTGCCGTCGCGCACCTCGGGCTCGAACGGCGCGCTGGTCCACTCGTCCAGCGGCTCGGGGGGCTGCACGTCGTAGTGGCCGTACACCAGCAGCGTGGGCGCGCCCTGCGGGGCTCCGCGCCACTCGCCCAGCACCACGGGGTGCCCGGCGGTGGGAATGATCTCCACCGTGAGGCCGGCTTCGCGCATGCGGTCCGCCAGCCAGTCGGCCGCCGCGGCGGTGTCGGCCTTGTGCTCGCTCTTGGCGCTCACGCTGGGGATGCGGAGCCATTCCATCAGCTCGGACAGGTGCTGCTCGCGGTTGCGCTGCAGAAATTCGGTCGCGGACATCGGCTCGCCGGTCATGGGGTTCAAGAAAGCGCCGTCCCGCCCAAGATACACCGCCGCCGCGCCCCTGCCACCCCCGGCGCGCTCCGACGCCGGCCCGCGGGGCGGGGGCAAGCAGGCGACGGAACACGCCGGCCTGCCGCTGGACGCAGAAGGCCCGGCCGCCCTGGCCGGGCCTCCCGCCCGATTGACCGCCGCGCCGGCGCGGTCAGCTGGTAAAGGTGGACGCCGCGAAGCTGGCCTTTTCGTCCATCACGGACACCGTCACGTCCGCCGCGCCGGGCTCGATGGCCACGTTCCCGGCCGGGTGCGACGTGGCTTCGCTCGGATTCAGAAGCACCAGTCCTTCCACGTGTACCTGCCGCGCGCCCGCCTTGACGCGGATGGCGGCGCTGTTCTGCTGCACGGTGAAGTCCTTGGCCAGCCCTCCGATCACGCGGACGTTGCGCGCCGCGGCGCCGCAGTACAGGCCGGTGACGTTGGGCGCGGTGGGCGTCGCGAACGCCGGGTTGGTGATCGTCACACCGACGGCGTCGTTGATCGCCATCTGCGGCTTGGTCGCCTTGCCCTCGAAGAAGACGCCGTCGAACAGCAGGTTGCGCGTACCGGAATCCAGCTGCACGCCGGCCCCTCCGTTGGTTGCCTCGATGCGCGTATTGATGAACACGTGGTTGCCGCCACCCTGAATGCGCAGCCCCGTGTTCATCTGCAGGTCCACGTCCGTACGGAAGTTCTGGAACATGCAGTGCGACGAGTTCTGCAGCGCGAATCCCACGTTGCCCCCGAACACCGCCACGTCCTGAAACTGGCAGTTCAGCGCGCCGTCGAACACGGCGACGTTGCCTGTAACCGGGGTGTCGCCGTTGGCGCTCCTGCCGCGCAGGTACACGTTGCGGAGCGTCGCCTGCACCAGGCGCTCGCTCAGCAGATTGTTGGTGGGCATGGTGTAGGCGATCACGGTACCGTCGTCCGTCCGCGAAAGCTGCAGGTCCTGGATGCGGAAGAAGTCGGTGCGCTTGCCGGTCTGGAAATCCCAGCGCAGCAGCGGGGTGCCGGCGTCCAGCACGCCGGCGGGCGCATGGAGCACGGACGTGCCCGGCCCGGCGCCCACGAGCGAAAGCGGAAGCGCCACGCGCGGGCGAAGGTCGCCGGGAACGTCGGGGACGGGGTACCGGGGCAGCACCAGGCCGGGGTTCTCGATCCGGTACTCACCCGGGGGGAAGTAGATGATGCCGCCGCGCGCGCTGGCGCCCACCGCGGCCGCGTTGATGGCGCTCTGGATCGCCTCGGTGTCGTTGACGATTCCGTCGCCCTTGGCGCCGTACGCCCGCACGTTGAACACCTGGCCGCCGCCGTCGGGCGCGGCGGGCGGGGCGGGAGGATTCTGAGCAGGCATGGTACGCTCCTGGTGCGGAGGTTCGCGTCGCTCGGGCTCTCGGCGCGGCCGCGACGAACGGCCATTCCGGCGAGCCGCATCCCCGGGTCTTCGGGTGATGTTCGGGAAAGCTACCGCGACCCTCGCCCGCGCGGCAGGCCAACGGCGTACTCGGTGTGGGGGCCGTCCCAAGTGGATGGAGGCGTGGCCAGGGACGCCGGACGGGGATCGAATCCGCCGGCGGAAGGGGAGACCGCCGCGCGTGGAGGGGCCGCGCGCGTTGCAAACGAAAAAGGCCCGGCCGTGTGGCCGGACCTTTCGGTGGGAAGATCCGAGGCAGATCATGGAGACTCCGACGAGGCCTCCTGTGGCCTCAGCGGCGGAGCACCGTCGCGAACCAGTTCCAGCATCTCGGAGCGCGCGGATGCCAGGTTCGCGAGCAGTTCCTCGCGCGTCTCGCCCTGCGAGTTCACGCCCGGCATCTCTTCAATCCAGCCGATCCAGTACCGACTGCCTTTCCGGATCACCGGCGTAAACTCGTCCGTCATCATTCTCGTCCGCGGAGGAAAGGGAACGGCTTCAGCTGGCCAGCCGCGCCTGCGGAGCCAGCGGCGCGGTCAGCGCCTCGTTGAGCCAGGCCGGGCGGGTGAGGCCGGCCTCGTCCATGATCTCCACCGCCTCGTCGCCCTCGATGGTTTCACGGTCCAGCAGCGCGACGGCCAGCGCGGCCAGCGACTCGCGGTTCACCTCCAGCACCTCGCGGGTGCGGCCGTACAGCCGCTCCAGAATGGCCTGCACCTCGCGGTCCATCCGGGCGTGCGCCTCGGGGCTCAGGCTCCCCATCTCGCCGTCGTGGATCAGCAGCCCGGTGCCGGTGCCCATCCCCAGCTGGTACACCATCTTGCGCGCGATGCCGTTCACCTGCTGCAGGTCGTTCTGCGCGCCGCTGGTGATGGCGAGCGGCCCGAACACGAGTTCCTCCGCCGCGCGGCCGGCGAGCCCCTTCATGATCTGCGCTTCCAGGTAGCTGCGCCGGTACAGAAAGCGGTCGTCGCTCGGGGCGAAGTAGGCCACGCCCATGGCCTGCCCGCGGGGCTGGATGGTGACCTTGTGCAGCCCGTCCTCCGGCGCGCAAAGCACGCCCACAAGCGCGTGCCCCGCCTCGTGATACGCCACCGTGCACCGCTCCTGGTCCAGCGCGC
Source organism: Longimicrobium sp. (assembly GCF_036387355.1). Classification (GTDB taxonomy): domain Bacteria; phylum Gemmatimonadota; class Gemmatimonadetes; order Longimicrobiales; family Longimicrobiaceae; genus Longimicrobium. The sequence goes on along the minus strand of NZ_DASVTX010000261.1, from coordinate 1,318 downwards.
GGAAACCCTTGCGCTCCTTGCCCAGCAGCAGCCGGTCGCGCGCGGCGTCCAGGTGCGCCCACCGCACCTCGTCCTCCTGCCCGCGCGCGGCGTTGATCGCCGCCTCGTTCAGCAGGTTGGCCAGCTCCGCGCCCGTGCTCCCCGGCGTCAGGCGCGCCAGGCGGGCCAGGTCCACCTCGCCGGCCAGCGGAATGCCGCGCCGCCCCACGTGCAGCCGCAGGATCTCCTCGCGGCCGGTGACGGAGGGCGGGTTCACGCTCACCATGCGGTCGAACCGGCCCGGCCGCTTGAGCGCCTCGTCCAGGTCGTCCGGCCGATTCGTGGCGGCAATGACGACGACGCCGGCCAGGGGGTCGAATCCGTCCATCTCCACCAGAAGCTGGTTGAGCGTGCGGTCGTCCTCGTTGTGGCCGCGGTTGCGGCCGCGCTTGCCGCCAAGCGCGTCGATCTCGTCGATAAAGATTACGCCGCCCCGCTTGCGCGCCTTCTTGAACAGCGCCTTGATGCGGCTGGCGCCCATCCCCACCAGAAAGCCCGTGACCTCCGAGCCGGAGATGGAAAAGAAGGGGACCCCCGCCTCTCCCGCCACCGCGCGGGCGAGCAGCGTCTTGCCCGTTCCCGGCGGGCCTACGAGCAGCGCGCCCTTGGGAATGCGCGCGCCCAGCAGCGCGAACCGGTCCGGTGCGCGCAGAAACTCCACCATCTCGCGCAGCTCCTCGGCCGCGCCCTGCGTTCCCGCGACGTCGTCGAATGTCACGTCCGACTTGCCCGTGCCGCCCAGTTCGCCCTCCGCCCCGCCGGGCCGCATCTGGCGAAAGAGCACGTAGCCCACGCCGATGAGCAGCAGCGCGGTCACCAGATAGCGCAGCGCGGATTCCGGCGTGGCGTGCGCGGGCGCCGTCGCGAGCGTCAGGCGCACGCCGGCGGCTTCGGCGCGGGCGGCCAGCGCGTCCACCTGCTGCACGGGAAAGTCGACCAGAAAGTCGGGCTCGGTGCCGTTGGCCGCGCCGCGAGGGCCGGCCCACTCGCCCAGGATCACGTCACCCGGGCGCACCGTGAGCGCGGACACCTGCTTGCGGGAGATGGCGGACAGCAGCTCGGTGTACGCCAGCCGCGGCAGTTCCGGCGCCCGCGCGGCGGACCACGCCCAGAACCCGGCGATGAACGAGAGCAGAACGAGCCCGGCGATGCCCAGGCGCATGGGCCAGGCGCTCGCGGACGTCTGCGCGGGGCGGCGGGGCAGGGGCTTGCCCGGGCGCGTGGAGGCCGAGGGCGGCGCGGTGCCGGATGCGGGTTCCGGGTCGGGAGACCGTGAGTG
>NZ_DASVTX010000260.1:0-11944 GCF_036387355.1 Longimicrobium sp. | reverse complement strand
GCCGTACGCGTCCAGAATGGCGCGCTGGTCGTCGCGCTTGAGCAGCGTCTGGTGTTCGTGCTGCCCGTGCAGGTCCACCAGCGCGCGCCCCAGTTCGCCCAGCACGGCCGCGGTGGTGGGCGATCCATTGACCCACGCACGGTTGCGCCCCTCGCGCGCCACCTCGCGCTTGAGCACCAGGACGCCGTCGTCGTCGGGGTCAATGCCGCGCTCCTCCAGCACGCGCGCCACGTCGTCGCGCCCGGCGACGTCGAACACGCCCTCTACCGAGGCGCGCTCCTCGCCGGCGCGCACGACGTCCGCCGACGCGCGCTCGCCCAGCAGGAGCGAGAGCGCGCCGACGATAATCGACTTGCCCGCGCCCGTTTCGCCGGTCAGCACGTTCAGCCCCGGCCCCAGGCGGACCGAGAGCCGGTCGATCAGCGCGAAGTTGCGGATCCGCAGCTCGGAAAGCATGAGCGAAGATACACCGAAAGGTGGACGGTGTTCAAGGGGGAAGGCACGGGGGAGTGCGTGAGTGCTGGGTGCGGGAGGGCGTGAGTGCCCAGTGCCCAGTGCCCAGTGCCCAGTGCTGAGTGCTGAGACGGGAGGGCGGGAGTGCGCTTCGGCGCTTCCCTATTCCCTATTCCTATTCCCTATTCCCTATTCCCTGCCCGTCACAGCAGCAGCCGCGACGCCAGCCCCAGCAGCAGAAAGAACCCGCACATGTCCGTAAACGTCGTCACAAAGATGGACGACGCCACCGCCGGGTCCACTCCCATCCGCTCCAGCACCGTGGGCACGAACGCGCCCGCAAAGCCGCCTACCGTAAGGTTCAGCAGCATGGCCATCAGCACCACCGCCGCCAGCAGCGGGTTGGTGTCCGTCGCCAGGCACAGCAGAAATGCGGCGCCGGAGGCGGCCAATCCGGTCGCCAGGCCGTTGGTGGCGCCCACCAGCAGCTCCTTGCCTACCACGTTCCACGGCGTGCCGCTGCGCTCGCTGCTGAGCGCCAGCCGCCGCACCGTTACGGCCAGCGCCTGCGTGCCCGCGTTGCCCCCCATCCCCGCGATCACCGGCATGCACACGGCCAGCAGCGATACCTTGCTCACCGTGTCCTCGAACAGGTAGACCACCGAGGCCGCGGCAAAGGCGGTGAGCAGGTTGATGAACAGCCAGGGGAGCCGCAGCCGCACCGCGTCGCGCCATCCGCCACGCACCTCTTCTTCGGCGGAGACGCTTACGAACTTGAACAGGTCTTCCGTGCTTTCCGCCTCGATGATGTCGATGACGTCGTCGAAAGTCACCCCGCCCAGCAGCCGCCCGCCCCCATCCACCACGGGAATGATGGTGAGGTTGTACTTGGAAACGACGCGCCCCACCTCTTCCTGGTCCGTCTCCGGCAGCACCACGGCGATGGGGTCCTGCACCAGCTCGCGCACCGCGGTGGACGGGTCGGCCGTCACCAGGGCGCGCAGCGACACCGTGCCCTGCAGCACCTCGCGCTCGTCCACCACGAAGACGATGCCGTAGAACTCGTCCATCTCGTGCGCCTGCCGGCGCACCTCGTCAATGGCCTGCGCCGCCGTCTGGTTCACCCGCAGCGTCACCAGCTCGGCGGTCATGATGCCGCCCGCCGACTCCTCGTCGTACGCCATCAGGTCGCGGATGTCGCCCGCGTCCTGCTGGGGAAGCGCGGCCAGCACGCGGTCGCGGTCCGCCGGCTCCATCTCGCCGATCATGTCGGCCGCGTCGTCGTCCGAAAGCTCGGCCACCACGGCGGCGATCTGCGCCGGGTCCAGCGCGGCCAGCGAGTCTTCCGGGTGCTCGTCGGGCTCCATCTCCGCCAGCGCGTCGGCAGCCAGCGCCGGGTCGTCCGGCGCCAGAAGCTGCAGCACGCGCACACGGTCGTCGTCGTCCAGCTGCTCCAGCAGGTCGGCCAGGTCGGACCCGTGCTGAATGCCGTCCAGGAACGTGCGCAGCTGCGCGTCGCTCCCCACTTCCAGCAGGTCGCGAAGCTCGTCGATGGGGTCCACGTCGTGGTCGGCGGCGGCGGTCGCCGTCATCAGGTCACCCGGTGGGGAGCGAGAAGGATCGGGATCGGGCGGGCGCCTCAACCGGCGCCCCGGGCCAGAAACTCGCGCAGCAGCGCCTCCTGGCGAACGAACATGTCGGAGCCGGCGCGGTCCGCGCCCTCGGGGTGCTCCCAGCCCAGCACGTGCAGCGTGCCATGGACGGCCAGGCGCAGCAGCTCCTCCGCCGGGTCCGCGCCCAGCTCGGCCGCCTGCCGCGCGGCCTGCGCCACGCCCAGGTACACGTCCCCCAGCGGCGGCTCGCCCTCCTCGTTCAGGTGGAACGAGATCACGTCCGTGACGTAGTCGTGGTCCAGCCACTCGCGGTTCATCTGCCGGATGGCGTCCTCATCCAGCAGCGCGACGGAAATCTCGGCCTCCGCCACCCCCTCCGCCCGCAGCACGTGGCGCACCGCGGCCTCGATGCGCGCCGGCTCCGCGGCGGGGTGCACCCCCTCGGCCACGCTGACGTCCACCTGGATCTCATCCATGCGCCGCTCCCTGGGGCTCCGCCGCCGGCTCGCGCGGCTCCTCCGCCTCCGCGCCGGCCGCGGGCGGGGCCGGGGGGTAGTCGAGGCGCTGATGATACATGCCGCCCAGCACCTTGGCGAGCACGTCGCGGGTGATGTGGATCTCCCGCAGCGTAAGCGGCGACTCGTCCAGCTGCCCCGCCGCGATCTTGGCGCTCACGATGCGGTCCACCAGCTCGCGGATCCGTTCGGGGGTGGGGTCGTGCAGCACCCGCGCGGCGGATTCCACCGAGTCCGCCATCATCACCACGGCGATCTCCCGCGTCTGCGGCTTGGGCCCGCCGTAGCTGAACTCCGACGGATTCAGCTTGGCGTCGGGATCCGCCCTGCGCGCCATCTCCATGAAGAACGAGATGGTCTGCGTGCCGTGGTGCTGGGCGATGAAGTCGCGTACCGTGCGGGGAAGGCGGTACTCCTGGGCCAGCCGCAGCCCCTCCACTACGTGGCTGCGCACCACGGACGCGCTGGTCGTGGGCTTCAGCCGGTCGTGCGGGTTGCGGCCGCGCGGCTGGTTTTCGATGAAGTACAGCGGCTTGGTGATCTTGCCGATGTCGTGGTAGTACACCCCCACGCGGGCCAGCAGCGCGTTGGCGCCAATGGCGTTGCACACCGCCTCCGCCAGGTTGGCGACGGAAATGGTGTGCGCGTACGTCCCCGGCGCTTCCAGCGAAAGCCGCTGCAGCAACGGATGTTTGGGATCCGCCAGCTCCATCAGCGTCTGGTTGGTAGTTACCCGGGTAAACCACTCCGCCAGCGGAAGAAAGCCCATGGCCAGCAGCGTGCTGCCGATGCCGTTCACCGCGCCCCAGGTGATTCCCCAGCCGATCTCCCCCGCCCCGCGCGACCGCATGAGCCCCACCGCGATCACACACATGGCGTACGCCGCCGCGATCAGCCCGATGAGCCCCCAGGCCTGAAAGCGGCGCTGCGCCATCCGCAGCCCGAACGCCGCCGCCGCCCCCGCCACCGCGGCCTCGAACGGCACCGTCATTCCCACGAACGGCTGCTGCCCGCCCAGCAGGAGGGCGAGGACGAGGGCGAGCACCAGCGCCAGCCGGCCGCCCCACAGCACCGCCGCCAGCAGCGTGGCGAAGGGGATGGGGATGAGCTCCGTGGGCAGCTCATAGTGCGCGATGGGCGACGAGATCCCCGCCACGGCCAGCACCAGCAGCCCCAGAAAGATGACGGAGCGATTGTCGTGGTAGATCATGGGGCGCACGATGAGCAGCAGCGCGCCCACGATGAGCAGCAGGAGCGCGTTGAACAGAATGCTGCCGAACGCGCGCGCGCCGGTGATCTCCGCCCCGCCCTCCGACGGCCGCGCCTGCAGCGCCGCCTGGTAGGCCCGCAGCCGCTGCACCTCGCGCTCGCCCACCTGCTCCCGCGCGCCCACGATGCGCTGGCCGGGCAGGATGCGCTCGCGCACCGAGTCCACCGCGGCGCCGGCCCGGGCGCGGGCGGCGGCGCTCAGCCGCTCGTTCTCCGCCAGGCTCGGGCGAAAGTAGCGGACGAGAAGGAGCCGCTGCAGTTCCGCAGCGTCCACCCCGGCGGACTCCGGAAGCCGGGCCTGCGCGGCGCGGTAGAACTGGTCCGCCGTGTACAGCGAGTCCGCCGAAAGCAGCCGCTCCCCGCCCGACAGGCCGCGGACCCGCACGGCGGAGACCCCCGCCAGCTCCGGCGACGACACGGCCACGCCGCGCGGCAGCAGCTCGCGGATGGCCGCCTCCGTGGCCCCCCGCAGCTCCGCGCGGCGCCCGGGGTCGGACAGCACCTCCAGCGCACCCAGCGTGGTGGGGACGCGCGCCCGGTCCAGCGCACCGCGCACCGCCTGCGCCTCCGCGCCCGGCGGGCTCTGCGCCAGCGCCGAATCCACCGAAGCAAAGAACTGCCCCAGCCCGGCCAGCAGCGTGTCGGCCGCGCCGGGCCGGTAGTCGAACACGGGGGGAACGCCGCGCGCGGCCTCGTCGCGCTCCCGCGCCAGCTCGTCCGGCAGCTTGGGGACGCTGAACGCCACCTGCGCCACCACGTCTTCGCGCGCCACCACGCCGCGCTCCATCACCGGAACGTCCGACGTCTGCGCCCCGGGAAAGAGCGCGTACACGCCGCCGGCCACGGCCAGGAGGAGCAGGAGCCTCAGGCCGTGGTGCAGGACGGCCGCCCATCCGGTGCGCCGGACGGGGGCCGCGGGTTCGCGGGGAACGGCGCGGCGCTCCGGGGGACGGTCCCCGTTCCCCTTCATGCCGGGGTGGGGTCCTCCGACGAGGATTCGCCCCGGGCGGCGTCGTACGCCTGGATGATGTCCTTGACCAGCCGGTGGCGGATCACGTCGGCCCCGCGCATGTACGAGAACGCGATCCCCTCGATCCCCTTGAGCACCGCCTCCACCTCCACCAGCCCCGAATCCTCGCGGCGCGGTAGGTCGATCTGCGTCTTGTCGCCCGTGATGACGGCCTTGCTGTTCATCCCCAGGCGGGTGAGGAACATCTTCATCTGCGCGCGCGTGGCGTTCTGCGCCTCGTCCAGGATCACGAAGGCGTCCTGCAGCGTGCGTCCGCGCATGTACGCCAGCGGCGCGATCTCAATGGACCGGCTCTCCATGGCGCGGCGCAGCCGGTCCGGCGGAATCATGTCTTCCAAGGCGTCGTACAGCGGGCGCAGGTACGGGTCGATTTTTTCCTGCAGGTCGCCGGGAAGAAAGCCCAGGTTCTCACCCGCTTCCACCGCCGGACGGGCCAGGATGATGCGCTTGACGCGCTTCTTGAACAGGGCGTCCACCGCCATCGCCACAGCCAGGTACGTCTTGCCCGTACCCGCCGGCCCGATGCCGATCACGACGTCGTTGTTCTCGATCGCCTCCAGGTACTTGGCCTGCCCCTCGCTCTTGGGGCTCACCGTCTTCTTGGGCCCGGGCACCGTCACCCGCCCGGCGGCGTCGGCCAGGCGCCGCACGCCGTCCTGCGAGCGCGACGCGTCCAGGTAGCGCGACACGTCGTCCACGCCGAACGGAACGCCGTTGCGGGCCATCTCCACCATGTGCTGGGCGACGGGAACGGCGCGCTCCACGTCGCGCAGGTCGCCGGAAAGCAGCAGGTGGTCGTCGCGCAGCATCACCCGCAGGTTGGCCACGCGGCCCAGTTCCAGCAGGTTGGCGTCGTTCACCCCGCTGAGCGCCAGCGGGTCGGCGCGGTCGGCGGGAATGCGGTGCTGCACGCTGTTGTTCGCGGTCTCAGGCATCGAACTCCGATCGTCGTTCTGGCTTCCAAGTCCATCCGTCGCACGGCGTCATCGCCCCGCGACCTGCTCATGCATCATCAGGCGCTCCGCCGCAGCAGCGCTCGGCGGACGAGGCACACGGCAGGCATCGACCCGGAGGCATTCCCCCCCCGGCGACGCACTCAGCACTCAGCACTCACGCACCCAGCACTCAGCGCTCACGCACTCCCGTCCGAACGCCGCAGGGGCGAGGAATCCCCCGCCCCTGCGTGACTGGTACACCTCTCGTGCCGCGGGGTGCGCTACTCGGCGGTGGCGCGCACCTGCACGTGCACCTCGCGAAGCTGCGCGTCGCCAATCACGGTGGGCGCGTTCTCGAACAGGGCGCGCGCCGATGTGGTCTTGGGGAAGGCCACCACGTCGCGCAGGCTGGGCATGCCGGCCAGCAGCATCACCAGCCGGTCGAAGCCGAAGGCGAATCCGGCGTGCGGCGGCGCGCCGTACCGGTACGCCTCCAGCAGGAACCCGAACTTGCCCTGCACCTCTTCGGCCGTCATTCCCAGGGCGGAAAACACCGCCTGCTGCACCGCGGGAATGTGGATGCGCACCGACCCGCTCGCCAGTTCGTTGCCGTTGTACACGGCGTCGTACGCGCGCGACCGCAGCCCCATGCCGTACAGCGCCCGCGCCGCCTCCCGCGACGGCGTTCCGTCGCGCGTGGCGTCCACGATGGCCTGCACCGCGTCGCCCTTGGGCATGCTGAACGGGTTGTGCGCGTACACCAGGCGGTCGTTCTCCGCGTCCCAGTCAAAGACGGGGAACTCGGTCACCCAGAGCCAGGCGTGCGCCCCGGCATCCACCAGGTCCAGCTTGCGCCCCAGGTGCCGGCGCAGCTCGTCCAGCGCGCCGTCCACCTCCGGCCCGGCCGCCTCGCCCTCGCCGCGGAACCAGCCCACCACGGCCACGAACAGGTCGCCGGCCTGCAGCTCGGCCGCCTGGTAGAACGCGGCGGCGCGCGCCTCGTCCAGCCCCTTGGCGAACTGCCCGGAAAGCCCCTCGTCGCCGCGCTTGACCCAGAGCGCGCCCGCCGCCCCGCCGCGCTTGGCGACTTCCTGCAGCTCGTCCAGCTCCTTGCGGGAAAGCCGCGCGCCGCCCGGAACGCGGATGCCCCGGATGCTCTGCCCGCTCTCCGCCGCCGCCTGAAAGATGCGGAAGTCGGCGCCCGACAGGACCTCGGTGACGTCGACGATGAACAGCGGGTTGCGCAGATCCGGCTTGTCGCTGCCGTAGCGGCGCAGCGCCTCGAAGTACGTCATCCGCGGAAACGGCGTCTGCAGCTCCACCCCGGACACCTCGCGGAAGATGGCCGCCATCAGCTGCTCGCCCGTGCGGAACACGTCTTCCTCGTCCACGAACGCCATTTCGGCGTCGATCTGCGTGAACTCCGGCTGGCGGTCGGCGCGCAGGTCCTCGTCGCGCAGGCAGCGCGCGATCTGAAAGTAGCGGTCGTACCCGCTCACCATCAGCAGCTGCTTGTAGATCTGCGGCGACTGCGGCAGCGCGTAGAACTCGCCCGGGTGCACCCGGCTGGGCACCAGAAAGTCCCGCGCCCCCTCGGGGGTGGGCTTGGTGAGCAGCGGCGTCTCGATTTCCAGAAAGCCCTGCTCCGAGAGGAACGCGCGCGTGGCCTGCGCGGCGCGGTGCCGGATGATGAGGCTGTGCTGCAGCGCGGGGCGGCGCAGGTCCAGGTAGCGGTAGCGCAGCCGCAGCTCCTCGGCCGGCAGCTCCTCGTCGGCGGCGTAGTCCACCTGGATGGGAAGCGGCTCCGACCGGCTCAGGACGGTGAGCGCGGCGCCGCGCACCTCCACGTCGCCCGTGGGGAGCGCGGCGTTGTGCTGGCCCTGCACGCGGGGAAACACGATCCCCTGCACCTGCACCACGTCCTCCGGCCCCAGGCGGCGCGCCTCGGCCAGCACCTCGGCGGGCGTCCACTCGGGGTCAAAGGACACCTGCACGATCCCCTCGCGGTCGCGCAGGTCCAGAAACACGATGGCGCCCAGGTCGCGGCGGCGGTGAACCCAGCCGGCCACGGTAATGGGGTTGCCGGCGTCGGCGGCGCGGAGCGAGCCGGCGGCGCGGGTGCGGTACGCGGTGGTGAACGGATCCGTCATGCGCGAAGAGAAGGGGCGCCCCGCCCCGCCGCGTCCGGAGACGGGTCGGCGGCACGGCGGCGCCAGCGTGTGTACAGGTAGACGGCGAAGCAGACGCCCAGCGCGTCGGCCACCCAGTCACGAATGTCGGACGAGCGCCCCGGCACAAAGCTTTGGTGGTACTCATCGGTCGCGGCGTACAGCACCCCCAGCAGCACCGCGACAGCGGGATGCAGCGCCGAGCGGTGCGCCGCAAAGGCCAGCAGCCCGCCCAGCACCGCGTACGCCAGAAAGTGCAGCACCTTGTCGGCGCCGGTGGCGCTGGGGATGGGCACCGTGCTGCGGCCGGACACCGAGTAGATGGCCACGGCCCAGGCCACGGCCGGCAGCCAGGCGAGCGCCCGCCGCATCAGAGCGATTCGGCCTCGGCCAGCAGCGCAACGAACTCGCCGGCGGTCTGCGCCGCCATGAGCCGCTCGCGAAAGCCGTCGCGGCGTACCATGCGCGAAATGCGCGACAGCGCCTTGACGTGCTGCCCGGCGGCGGCCTCCGGCCCCACCAGCAGAAACACCAGGTGCACCGGCTGCCCGTCCAGCGCGTCAAAGTCCACGGGGCCGCGGGTGACCCCCGCCGCCATCACCAGCTCCGGCACTGAATTGCTCTTGCCGTGCGGAATGGCGACGCCGCTCCCCACCCCGGTGCTCAGCAGCTCCTCGCGCTGGCGCACCGAGGCCAGGACGCCTTCGGAATCCGCCACCACGCCGGCGTCGTGCAGCACGGCGACCAGTTCCTGCAGGAGTTCCTGCTTGGAGGCGCCCCGCAGGGGCACGCGCACGCGTTCGGGAGTGAGCAGCTCGTTGAGCAGCACTGCAAGCCTCAAGGCCGGGAAACGGACAGGCCACGCCGTGAGCGTGGCCGGGGTGCGGAGCTTGCAAAAGCTAACGCTCGCGCCAAAAGCCGACAAGCACGCGGGGAACAAGGCGGCGCGTCGGGGGAACTACCCGGTTTGCACCGCGCCCAGCACCACGGAACGCCCGGAATGATCGCCACCGCACACCCCACGCCCGCCGCCGCCCGCCCCGACCTGGTGGGGCTGCTTCCCGAAGAAGCCGAGCCCGTGCTGCGCGAGCACTTCACGGGGCGCGGCCAGCCCGCGTACCGGGTGGGGCAGGTGCTGCGCTGGCTGTACGAGCGCGGCGCGGCCGGCTTTGCCGAAATGAGCGACCTTCCACAGGCCGAACGCGCCGCGCTGGCCGAGGCGTTCTCGTTCACCGCGCCCGAGCCGGCCAAGATCTCCCGCTCGGTAGACGGCACCGCCAAGCACCTGTGGCGCCTGGCCGACGGCGAGCTGATTGAATCGGTGCTCATTCCCACCCCCACGCGCCTGACGCTGTGCATCTCGTCGCAGGCGGGGTGCGCCATGGCGTGCACCTTCTGCGCCACGGGCTGGGCCGGGTACCGCCGCCAGCTCACCCCCGGCGAAATCGTGGCGCAGTTTCGCGGCGCGCGCCGGTGGGCCCAGGAGAACGGCTACGACGACATCACCAACATCGTGTTCATGGGCATGGGCGAGCCGCTCATGAACCCCAAGGCCGTGTTCCCCACCTTGGCCATTCTGAACCGCGGCTACAAGTTCGGCGCGCGCCGCATCACCATCAGCACGGTGGGCGTGGTGCCCGGCATTCTGCGCCTGGCCGAAATGCCGGAGCAGTACCGCCTGGCGGTGTCGCTGCACGCGCCCAACCACGAACTGCGCCAGAAGCTGATCCCGCTGGAAAAGAAGTACGACATCGACGAACTGCTCGAGGCGCTCCGCCGCTTTGACGCCGCGGGCGGAAAGCGGATCACCTTCGAGTACGTGATGATCGACGGCGTCACCGACCTTCCAGAGCTGGCCGACGAGCTGGCCCGGGTGATCCGCGAGTTCAACGCCTTTGTGAACCTGATCCCCTTCAACCCCATCCCGGGGACGGAGTGGAAGCCGAGCCGGCGTGCCCGCCTGGACCTGTTCGTGGACCGGCTGGGGCGGCACGGGATCAGCGCCGCCGTGCGCGAATCGCGCGGCAGCGACATCGCCGCCGCCTGCGGCCAGCTTCGCGCCGAGGTCACGCAGGGGCGCACGCCGGTGCAGATGGGCAGCCTCTGACCCGGCCCGCGCGCCCGCCCTTCAACTCGCGGCCGCAACGGCGAGGCTGCGGGCGCGCAGGATCTGGTTTTCCAGCTGCAGCACCAGCACCTCGCGCTCTTTTCGCTCCGCTTCCCGCACCTGCTGCACCTCCAGCGAGACCCGCTGCACCTCCAGCGACAGGTCGCGCACCTCGCGGCGGATCTCCCGGATTTCCTCGCGGTTCTGGCGCAGGTCTTCGGCCAGGCGCAGCAGGGTGCGGGTAACGTCGAGCACCTCCTTCCACATCAGGCGGCCCGCAGCGAATCGAGGATCTGCCGCGTTTCGCCGCGCAGGCGGTCGATCTCGCACTGGTCCTCATGCATGCGCGTGCGGATGACGCAGACGCGGGACAGGTTGTCGCGGACCTCCGCCTTGTAGTCGGGGGCGGAGCGCCGCGCCACGGGTTCGTCGAGCGCGTAGACGCCGAAGGGGATGGACGTTTCGCGGAGCCGCATGGTGCCGTACCCCGGAATGGTGGTGTACTCGCCGGGCACGGGGCGCGGCTCGTCGTCGTGGTTGCTGCTCATGGTGCCCTCTGTACGGTGCGGGAACGCGCCCGGCCTGCGGCGCACATGGACAATCTGAACGACCAGAATAAGCACGATTTTCCCCCGCCCGTCAAGGGTCTTGTCTTCGCATATCCCTTTACGCCACCTGCGTTTCAGAAGGCGAAAACCACCGGTTCGCGCGGTGTCGTTTCGCGAATTCCTCCCCACTTCTTTCCCGCCACCGCCGGAACGGATTTCCGCCGCCCCAAAGTTCGTTCCGATGGCGGAACGTCCAGCGCGGCATGACTCTCCACGCGTTCCGGCCGCCGCCGGAACGCGCGCCCGGCTCGCGCCGCTGCGGCGGACGGTCGTGCATCACGGTGCAGGCGCGTAGATTGACGGCGTTCCGCGTCACCATCCATCGCCTGAACGCCGCACCATGTCCCCGCCAGCCGAATCCGGGCGCAAGCCCCAGTGGGTCAAGCACACCGTGGCGCCGGAAGAGGCGGGCCGCACCCTGCAGCAGCTGCTCACGGAAACCCTGGGCATCTCCGGGCGCATGATCCAGCGCCTTACGCGCAGCAGGGGCGTGCAGGTGAACCGCAAGCCGGGGTGGCTGGCGGGCAAGGTCAAGGCGGGGGACCTGGTGGAGGTGCGGCTGGTGGTGGACGAGGAGCCGGGGCTCACGCCGGTGGAGATGGACCTGTCCATCGTGGCGGAGGACGCGGACCTGCTGGTGCTCGACAAGCCGCCCTTCGTCCTCGTCCACCCCACCTCGCCGGGGCAGGATCGCACGCTGGCGCACGGCGTGGCGTGGCACCTTCAGCGGCAGGGGATCCGGGCGCGGGTGCATCCCGTGCACCGCATTGACCGCGACACGTCGGGGCTGGTGCTGTTCGCGCGAACGGCGCACGCGCACCACAGGCTGGACCTGCAGCTGCGCGGGGGCGAGATCAGGCGCGAGTACCTGGCCCTCGTCGACGGCGTCGTGGCGCAGGACCTCGGCACCATCGACGCGCCGATCGCGCGCGACCCGCGAAACCCCACGCTGCGCGTCGTGCGGGCCAACGGCGAGGCGGCGGTGACGCGGTACGAGGTGGTGGAGCGCCATCCCGCCGCGACGCTGGTGCGCCTGGAGCTGGAGACGGGGCGAACGCACCAGATCCGCGTGCACATGCAGCACGCCGGGCACCCCGTGCTGGGCGACCGGCAGTACGGACGGCGGCGGACCGACCTGGTGAAGCGGCAGGCGCTGCACGCGGAGCGCCTGGCCTTTTCCCATCCCGCCACGGGTGAGCCGGTGGACCTGCGCGCCCCGCTCGCGCCGGACCTGCAGTCCGCCCTC
>NZ_DASVTX010000259.1:0-5729 GCF_036387355.1 Longimicrobium sp. | reverse complement strand
GAGGCCTCGTCGGCCTTTGGCGCCGACCAGCGCTGGCAGCTGTTCCCCCGGGTGAGCGGGTCGTGGGTGGTGGACGAGCAGCCCGGGTACGAGAACGGCTTCGTGGGCCGCGCCCTGAGCTCGCTGCGCCTGCGCGCGGCGTACGGGCAGACGGGCGGCCAGCCGCCGAGCGAGTACCTGAACCAGGTCACGTACACCAACGTGAACTTTGGCGGGCGCGCCGGGCTTCGCCCCAACGTGATCCTGGCCAACCCGGACCTGCAGCCGGAGCGCCAGCGCGAGATCGAGGCGGGCTTTGATGCGGGCATTCTGGGCGACCGCGTGTCGCTGGAGTTCACCGCGTACGACAAGCGCACCACGGACCTGGTGCTGAACGTGCCGCTCGCGCCCACCAGCGGCTTCGCCTCGCAGTACCGCAACATCGGCGAGGTCACCAACCGCGGCGTGGAGCTTTCGGTCAACACGTTCAACGTCCAGCGCCCCGGCTTCAACTGGACCACGCGGATCCTGTACGCGGCCAACCGCAACAACGTCACGCGGCTCAACCAGCGCTCCGACACGCTGTTCTTTCCCGGCGGCGGCTACCCCAACGCGGTCATCGAGGGGCAGCCCATCGGCGTCTTCTACGGCACCGTGTACCCGCGCGACGCCAACGGCAACGTGCTGCTCACGGGCCCCGGCGGCGTGCCGCGCCGCTTCCGCACCTGCGTGCGCCCGCAGGGGTGCCCGCTGGCCGGCGACTCGGCCTTCGTGCGCGGCATCATCGGCGATCCCAACCCGGACTTCACCGCGTCGCTGCAGAACACCTTTACGGTGCGCGGCGTGGAGATCGGCGTGCTGTTCGACGGCCAGTTCGGCAACGACGTGATGAACCTGAGCCGCCGCAGCTCCGACTTCTTCGGCTCGTCGCCCAACGCGGGGCGCGAGACGCTGGGCGACACCATCCGCGGCACCTACGTGCGCAACGCGGAGCGGAACAACCTGTTTGAGGAGTTCGTGGAGGACGGCAGCTTCGTGAAGCTGCGCGAGATCGCGCTGGGCTACCGCTTCGAGGCGCCGTGGGTGCGCGCCTTCGGCAGCCAGGACGTGGGGATCCGCGTGGCCGCCCGCAACCTGTACACCTGGACCGACTACTCCGGCCTGGACCCGGAGGTGAACCTGTTCTCGGCCAACACGGTGGCGCGCGGGGTGGACTTCGCGACCACGCCCATTCCGCGCACCCTCGTGGTGAGCCTGGACTTCAACTTCTGAGGGCCTGATCCATGAACTTTGCGACCCTTTCGCGCCGCGCGCGGACGTGGGTGCCCCGCGGCGCCGCCCTGGCGGCCATCGCGGCATCCGCGGCCGCCTGCGACCTCGACCTTACGGACCCCAACGCGCCGGGCGAGGACGAGGTGCTGAACTCGCCCCAGCTGGTGCTCACCACCGCCATCGGCCTGCAGGCGCAGTACGCCGAGAACGTGCACATCTTCGTGCGCGCCCCGGCGCTGCTCACGGACGAGTGGGGCACGCGCCCCATCGCACTGGAGGCGGACCGCTCGCTGGTGGTGGGCAACATCGACCCCGGCTACGGCGTGGTGAGCGACCCGTTCGCCGCCGCGTACCGCATCGCGCGCACGGCCGACCTGCTCATCGAGGCCGCGCCGCGGGTGCAGCTGGGCACCGAGCTGCGGGTGGGCACCACTGCCCTGGCGCGCACCATCAAGGCGATGGCCATCGGCAACCTGACCACGCAGTACCAGGAGCTGCCGGTGAACTTTGACACGGCGGGCGCCCCGCCGGTGCCGCGCGACCAAGTGCGTGACTCGGTCATCGCCATGCTGGAGCTGGCGCGCGCCGAGGTGGGCACGCTCACGGACGCGCAGCTCATCGCCTTCAACAACGCGGTGAACCTGAGCTCCGCCGGGCTCACGGGCGGTACCTCCACTATCCGGGGGATCAGCCTGCGCAATACCATCAACGCCATGCTGGCGCGCTACTACCTGTTCGACGGGCAGTACCAGCAGGCCATTGACGCGGCGGCCCGGGTGAACCTGGCGGTGCCGTCGGTGATCACGTACCCCAACCCGGGCGTGAACCCCATCTTCAACTACGGGTTCTCGCTCAACTACGTGGGCACGCGCAAGTCGTTCTTCACCGAGGCGGAGACCCGGCTGGGCGGTGACAAGCGCCCGGCGTACTGGGCCAACCGCGGGGCCGGTGTGGCCGGCGTTCCCGACTCGGTGTTCGCGTTCCGCCGCTACGGCGGGCGCAACGACGAGTTCCCGCTGTACCTGCCCGACGAGATGCGGCTGATCCAGGCCGAGGCGTACGCGCGCCTCAACCAGCTGGCGCCCGCCCGCGCGCTCATCAACGCGGTGCGTACGCAGTGCACCTCCACGGTGGACGAGCCGACTGCGTGCTTCAGCGGCCCGCTGACGGACGCGGAGCTGGCCACCCAGGCCCAGGTGCTCACCCAGATTCTGTACGAGCGGCGCTACGAGCTGTACGCGCAGGGGCTGCGGCTGGAAGACGTGCGCCGGCTGCGGGAGTTCACCCCCAAGCGGCCCACGGCGGACTTCCTGCCGTACCCGGCCTCGGAGTGCCAGCGCAACCCCAACGCGGGCTGCGCCTGACCGTCCACAGGATGGGTGGATGAAAAGAAGGGGGCGGCCCGCGCGGGCCGCCCCTTTCTTTTCGATGGCAATCCATCACCCCGGGCGCAGGCCGGTGAGCGCCATTGCACGCGAAGAGAAGATGCATGGCACAGTGCGTCAGGCTCTGCGCCGAGGCGCCGCCGTGCCGAAGCGGATGACCACGTAGCGCCATGGTGCCCACGGGAGCGTACACCGCAGGCGGAGCGTGCGGAGCGGGCCGTTCTCCGCGCCCGCTCCTCCCGGCTTTCCCATCCGCTGCAGCGCGTCCGAGAGCTCTCCCAATCCCGCGCTCGACACCTTGAGCTCGTACCGCTCGAACACGGCGCTCTCCACATCCTCGCCCTCGATCACAAGGTAGCTTTCGAGGAGCGCGTCCGGAGTACCGACGCCATACCCGTCAGCGCCCATCGGTTGCCGGGCGTCCACCACCAGCGGCGGATCCGCACGAAGATCCACGTAGCCCCTGCTGGGGTCGGTAAGCACGATGTACGCGAAACGCCCGTTCGCCATCATCCCGAAGTCCTCGAGCCGTCCGCGGTACACCAGCATCTTTCCTTCAGCCACCACCTTGGATGTCACGTAGGCGAACGCCCACGACCGAGGCCGCTGTGCCAGGCGCGCGACCCAGCCGTGCTGGGCAGCGACCCGCAAGCCGGTATGCGCGAAGAGCCAGCCCCAGAGCAGCCCCAGCAGGCCGCCGGCAACGCTCGTGGCAACCAGATAGCCAAGCACGCGCGGCACCGATTGAGAAGCGAGCCGCCCCAGCTCGGCCGCGCTCGCCTCACGGCTGGGAAGTGCCTGCAGCAGAACCAGGACAGCGCGCATGTCCACGCACACTCCGCCGGCTGCGGGACAGACCGGAATGAGCAGAAGCATGAGCCCGTGCACGGCCAGAGAAACCAGCAGCGCGATCGCCGCCTGCGCGAACGGGGTCAGCGGAGCGGCCTCGCGGCTGAACCTTCCCGGCACGTAGATCGTGCCCAGGAACAGAAAGCCCGGAAGCAGCAGCACGAGTACAGACACGGTGCTCCACGCCAGCAGCATGGATCGGCCTCAAAGTCTCGTGGCAGGCGGAAAAGGAAAGGGCGGGCACTTCTGCCCGCCCTACGAGAGCGTTTCTGACGGCTGGTCTGACGGCCTGTGCTCCAGGATGTATGCAACGACCTCCGTGAGATCGGGTGCCCGGCACGTTCGCCGGCTGATGTCCGCCAGCGCGTTGCGTACCAGCCAGGAGTCGCCCGCCAGCGTCACCAGATCACGGTACACTTTCCGGTCAACGCGTGTCATCGTGCCCCCTCCACAGTTTCGAGGTGTCCCAACAAGATAACCGCGGATGCATCATGGACGCAAGCTACAGCGGGGCACTCGGAGCCCGGGCCTGTACGCGATCGCGCCGCGGCTCGACCCATTCCGCGGGACGCCTGCCCCGGAGAACGCTGCTTCGTTCTGCCGCGCTGTGCCGCTTCACCCCGGGCGCAGGCCGGTGAGCGCCATCATGATGATGAACAGGGCGAGGAACAGAAACGGCAGCACGCGGTGCCAGCGCTCCCCGGTGAACGCGATGGCGCTGAGCCCCAGCAGCAGAAAGGCGAGCTCGAACGGCCGCTCCGGCGTCATCGCGGGTGACCCCTGCACCAGGATGTTGCGCAGCGCGCTGAGCGCGGGAAGGGCGGTAATGAGCCCGTAGAACCACACCCGGTTCTCGCGGTAGTGGTCACGCAGCGAAAGCTCGCCCGGCGTGTCGAAGTCCGGAAGCACCAGCACCGCGAGCAGGTACAGCAGCACCGGGTTCATCAGGAAGAGGAGGAACGCGAAGTAGTTGTTCTCTACCTCGCTGCCGTACCCCAGGTTGCCCCACCAGAACTGCACGTGCGCCAGAAAGACGAGCACGATGCCCACCAGCGTGGGCGCGTACATCCGCACGCGGCGCCGCGCCACCACCAGCTTGCCCGCGCCGGAAAGCAGGTGCGAAATCCCCAGCCCCACGACGATGGACACGAGGACGGACAGGTATTCGGTGGGATTGATGGGCATGGGGCCAGGTTCCGCGGGTGATCACGAAGGGCGGCGGGAGGAGGAGGATCTGATCCGCGGCGTCCGCGCCATTTTCTCCTCGTCGTCCAGATGCGGTGCGGCACATTCCCCCCCGTCGTGGACGAAAAAACACCCTCCGCAGCAAGGCACTGCGAAGGGCGTTCATTCTCGGACGAAAGGCGTCAGAGCGGGCGGGCGAAGACGCGGTAGCGCTTGTACGGCGCGGCGCCCAGCTTGTCCATCGCCAGGCACATTTCCGGGTTGTCTTCCAGAATCCACGACGCCTCGCCGGCCTGGTAGCCCTTGCTGGCCGCCACCCGCAACCCCTCGGTGTACAGCGCGGCGCCCAGCCCGGAGTGCTGGTACCCGGGCTTCATCCCCAGCGTAAGCACGCGCAGGGTGCGGATGCGGCGCTGGTGCCACAGGAACTTGAAGACGCCGAACGGAAAGAGCCGCCCGTTGGGGATGTGCTTGAAGGCGCGGTTCAGGTCCGGCAGGCAGAGCAGAAAGCCGATCGGCTCGCCGTCCGCCTTTTCGGCGATCAGGCACAGGTCGGCGTCCACCACCGGCTTGAGCTCCTTGGCCAGGTGCTCGAACTCCGCCTGCGTCATGGGCACGAAGCCCCAGTTGCGCGACCACGCGGCGTTGTACACTTCCTGGATGCGCGCCACCTCGGCCTTGAGGTCCTTCAGGCGCACGGAGCGCAGGGTGGCGCCCATGCGCCGCGCCAGCCGCTCCATCCCCGACGTCAGGCGCTCCGGAATGGCGGGGCTGGGGATCCAGTACGCCAGCAGGTCCTTGGCCTTGGTCCACCCCGCGGCCTCGAACAGGCGGCCGTAGTAGGGCGGGTTGTGCGACATCATCACCGTGGGCGGCGTGTCGAAGCCCTCCACCAGAATGCCGGGCGACGAGAACTCGTCGTTGGTGCTGAAGTTGAACGGACCCATCACCCGGTCCATCCCCCGCCCGCGCAGCCACCCGGCGCACGCGTCCAGCAGCGCCGCCGCCGCGTCCGCGTCGTCCATGCACTCAAAAAAGCCGATCGTGCCCGTGCGCGAT
>NZ_DASVTX010000258.1:0-4787 GCF_036387355.1 Longimicrobium sp. | reverse complement strand
GGGCGTGGCGCGCGCTGGGCGGCGCGGAGCGGGAGGCGGCGGAGCGCAGGATGTGGTGGCTGGCGGACCCGTTCTGGAGCGAGCCGGGCAACGACCGCCGAACGGAGCACTACGCCCGCTGGGTGATGCACGCGCTGCAGGACGACGCGCGGCAGGTGGACCGCACCCGGTGGGAAGACGACTCGCGCGAGCTGGTGGTGCGGTATGGGTGGCCGCGCGCGTGGGCCGTGTACCAGCCGCCCTTCATCGGCAGCAATCCGGGCGATGCGGTGCTGGGGTACACCGGCGGGCGCTCGTGGGAATGGCTCCCGCCCCTCTCCGCCGCGCGCCGTCCCGGTACGCTGAAGGGCGATGAATGGCCGCGCGCCGAATCGGCCGTCACCATCACCCGCTACGGCCCGGCGTATGCGGCGCGGATGGCGGAGATGCCGCACCAGTTCGCCCGGTTCCGGCGCGGGCGCGAGACGCTGCTGGTCGCGGCCTTCACCCTGCGCGACGACAGCCTTCCCGGAGCGCCGCGGCTGCGCGGTGCGCTGGTGGCCATGGCCGACGCGGACGGGCGGCCCGCGCAGGCGGAGGCGGACTTCGGGGGTCAGGGCGTGCTGCGCGTCACCCTGCCGGCGGACAGCGTGATCGCCAGCCTGGAGGTGCGCGAGCCGGGGTCGCGCATCATCGGGCGGGAGCGGATGGCGATGGGGAGCGACGCGCGCGCCGCCGTCTCGGACCTGCTGCTGCTGACGGATCCCGCCGCGCGCCCCGTGACGCTGGACGAGGCCGTGGCGGGGGCGCGCTCGTCGGCGGAGGCGCGGGCGGGGGAGCGGCTGGCGGTGTTCTGGGAGACGTACGACATCGCCGCCGCCGATTCCATGACGGTGCGCGTGCGCCTGGTGCCGGACGAGGCGGGGTGGGGCAGGCGCCGGCTGGAAGCGGTGGGCCTGGCGCGCCCCGGACGCACCGCCGCCATGCGTTGGGTGGAGCCGGTGGAGCCCGGCCCCGTGGCGGGCCGTGCGCTGGGCGTGTCGCTTCCGCCCGGCCTGCGCCCCGGCGGCTACACGCTGGAGGTGACGGTGATGCTCGCCAACCGCCCGCCCGCCATCGCGCGCCGCACCCTGACCGTCGTCCGCTGACGGGCGGAAATCCCGGAGGTACCAAAGCCCCGAAATCCGGCGCCGGCCGGATTCCGGGGCTTCCCCCGTCCCATGCGCCCGTGCCGATCATCCCCCCGCTGTTCCCCGCGACCTCGGCTGGCCCCGCGTCCTCTGCGTGAGATGCCATTCTTCCGCTTCCCCCGCGGGATCGCGATTCGGAGAAACAGATGCTGCTCCCATTGGACGTGGCAGCGTTGCGCATTATATTGCCCCTTGCAGGCCGGCTTTTGCGGACTGGACGTGCCCCCGCGTCCAATGCCGGGCCGCAGGCCTGCTCCTTTCTTCGGGAACCGGTTCGCCACTCCGGCGGCCCGTCCGTCCCGCTCTCCCGTTCACCCGCTCGGGCCCCCATGAAGATCGCACGCACTCTGTTGCTGCCCGCGACGGCGGCGGCACTGCTGTACGCCGCTCCCGCGCATGCGCAGCAGCCCATCCGCGCCGGGCAGACCATCTCCGGCCAACTGACCTCGTCAGATCCCAAGCTGGGCGACGATTCCTTTTACGACCTCTACGTGTATCGCGGCCGGCCGGGCGAGCGGATCACCATCACGCTCATGTCCAGCGCGTTCGACACGTACCTGGGCGGCGGCGCCACGCAGGCGCTGGCGCTGGAGGGGGGCGATACGGACGACGACGGCGCCGGCGGCACCAACTCCCGCCTTCTGGCCACGGTGGGGTCGTCGGGCACCTACGTGATCCGCGTGAACTCGCTGGCGGCCAACCAGACCGGGGCCTACACCGTGTCGGTGCAGGCCGGCGGCGCGCCCCCCGTGGTTCCCGGCCCCGTGGTGGCCACTCCCGTGGCCACGGGCCGGGGCCGGACGGCCAACGGCGGCCCCATCCGCGCGGGCGAAACCGTCACCGGCACGCTGGCGGCATCGGACAACAAGCTGCAGGACGGCTCGTTCTTTGACCTGTACACGTACCGCGGCACCCCCGGCGAGCGCATTACCGTCACCATGGAGTCGGCGGACTTTGACGCGTACCTGTCCGGCGGCACCATCCGCGGCGGCAGCATCACTCCCGAGGCGAGCGACGACGACGGCGGCGGCGGCACCAATGCGCGCATGGTGGCCGTGGTGGGCTCCGGCGGCGAGTTCGGCATCCGCGCCAACTCGGTGGCGGCGGCCAGCACCGGCGGCTACACGCTGCGCGTCGAGAGCGCGGGCCAGGGCGTGCAGGCGCAGGGCACGCCCATTCGCGCGGGGCAGTCGGTGCAGGGGCGGCTTGCCTCGGGCGACCCCGCGCTGAGCGACCGCTCGTACTACGACCTGTTCACCTACCAGGGCACGCCCGGCGAGCAGATCGAAGTGGTGATGACGTCCAGCGACTTTGACACCTACCTGGGCGGCGGCGAAGACGAGGCCTCGGCGGTGCGGGGCGCGGACACGGACGACGACGGCGGCGGCGGCACCAACTCCGCGCTGCGGGTGACGGTGGGCTCCAACGGGCGTTACGTGATCCGCGCCAACTCGCTGCAGGGCAACGTCACCGGCGCGTACACCCTGGCGGTGCGCAGCGCGGGCGGGCCCAGCACCGGCGGGCGCGTGGCGGGAACCCCCATCCGCCAGGGCCAGTCCATCACCGGGCGGCTGGACGCGTCGGACCCCACGCTGGAAGACGGCTCGCACTACGACGCCTACACCTACCAGGGCCAGCCGGGCGAGGAGATCGTCATCCGCCTGAACTCCACGGACTTCGACCCGTTCCTTTCGTGGGGCACGGCGTTCGGCTCGCAGTTCCAGCGGGTGGCGCAGGACGACGACAGCGGCCCGGGGAACAACGCCGAACTGCGCGTGCGGCTGGACCGCTCGGGCACGTACGTCATCCAGGCCAACTCCTTCGGCGCCAACGAGTCGGGGAGCTACACGCTGCGGGTGGACGCCGGCAGCGCGGTGGCGCAGCGCACCGGCGGCACGGCCAGCATGCCGGCGGTGAGCATCGGGCAGCCGGTGCGCGGAACGCTGGAGCGCACGGACCGCATGCTGGGCGACAGCTCGTACGCGGACCTGTACGTGTACCGCGGCGCCCCGGGCGACGTGGTGCAGGTCACGCTGCGCTCCACCGCGTTCGACTCGTACCTGGCCGTGGGCACCACGGACGGCGAAGACGTGCAGCTCATTGGCAGCGACGACGACAGCGGCGGCGGGCGCGACGCACGGATGACGTTCACGGTGGATGGCAGCGGCACCTACGCCATCCAGGTGAACTCGTACGAGCCGCGGGCCACGGGCGCCTACACGCTGCTGGTGGAGCGGGGAACGGACGCCGCGCCCACCCGCACCACCGGCTCGGGCACCACTCCGGCCCCCATTGGCGGCGCGAACAATTCGCAGCTCACGGGCAAGTGGGTGGCGGCGTACCCCGCGGTGCGCAGCCCGCAGTACAACCCCATGCGTGCCCAGCTGCAGCAGGCCCGGCGGATGGAAAGCGTGGCGGAGCAGCTGAACAGCGCGTTCCCGCTCCCCCGCAACGTGCCGCTGCTGTTCGGCGAGTGCGGTGAGGAGATGGGCCCCAACGCGTTCTACAGCCCGCGCGAGGGCACCGTCACCTTCTGCTACGAGATGCTCACGTACCTGGCGGAAGGGTTCCGCAGCGCGGCGTCCAGCCAGGAGGACCTGGCGGAGCGGGTGAACGGCGCGTTCGACTTCATCATGCTGCACGAGGTGGGTCACGCGCTGGTGCACCAGCTGGACCTGCCCATCACGGGCCGCGAGGAAGACGTGGCGGACCAGCTGGCCGCGCTGGTGCTTCTGCAGGATGGCGACAAGGGCGCAAACGCGGCGCTCTCCGGCGCCATGGCGCTGCAGAGCGAGGGTGCGCAGTTTGACGAGTCGGACTTTGCGGACGAGCACTCGCTAGGCCCGCAACGC
The DNA here is from genome assembly GCF_036387355.1 of Longimicrobium sp. Classification (GTDB taxonomy): domain Bacteria; phylum Gemmatimonadota; class Gemmatimonadetes; order Longimicrobiales; family Longimicrobiaceae; genus Longimicrobium. The sequence continues at coordinate 766 of NZ_DASVTX010000258.1, read as the reverse complement.
CTGTACAACATCGCCTGCTGGATCTACGGATCGGATCCGTCCAAGTACCAGGCGTGGGTGCGTGATGGAATCCTGCCCCAGGCCCGTGCGCGGCGCTGCCCGGCGGAGTACGAGCAGATGACCAAGTCCTGGACGCGCCTGCTCGGCCGCCCCCTGGGCCGCTGACCGGGACGGAGGGACGAACGAAAAGGGCCCCGCGGCGCACGCCGCGGGGCCCTTTTCATCTCACCGGAAAGCGATGCCCATGCGGTGCACAATGCTGTCGGACCGGGCACTTTCGTACTCTCGTACTCTCGTACTCTCGTACTGCCCTTCCGCACTCACGCACCCAGCACTCACGCACTCTCGTTTACCCCATCCAGCCACTCCATCAAACTCTCCATCCCGAACCGCCAGTTCACCTCCAGCAGTTCGGCGGCCGTGTCGACGCTGCCGGTGCGGATGAGGCCGACGATCTGCTCGTGGGTGCGCGTGCTGACGGGGATGAATCCGGCGTTCAGCATGTATGCGTATTCGTAGCGGCGCACGACGCGCTTGAGCGACTCGATGGTCGTCTTGAGGTAGTCGTTGTCCGACGTTTCCAGCAGGGTGCGGTGCCACTCCACGTCCAGGTCAATGCGGCGCTCGGGGTCCTGCTCGGCCTCCAGCAGCGCGTTGATGCGCTCCAGCTCCGCCACCCGCTCGTCCGTGAGCGGGGCGATGCTGCGCAGCGCCAGGACCTCCAGCGTCCACAGCACCGGGTACACCTCGCGCATTTCGCGGGTGG
>NZ_DASVTX010000257.1:0-5531 GCF_036387355.1 Longimicrobium sp. | reverse complement strand
GCGCCGCTCTCCGCGCGGCTGGTGCGCGGTGCCGTGCACCGCTTTCACATCGAGGCGCCCGGCGCCACGGAGGTGATCGCGGTGAGCGGGACGCAGTGGCAGCCCCTCGCGCCCGCATCCGCCACCGAGGTCACGGTCCGCGGCGGAGACGGCGCGCAGGTGCCGGGGCCCGCGGCGGAGTTCGCGGGCGACGCCACGCTCTCCGGGCCGGAACTGGTGCTGATGGTGCGCTATCCGGAATCGCCGGCGGGCATCGTGGTCCTGCGCTACGGCAGCGCCGCCGACACCGCGCGCCGCGGCCGCCGCACGGACTGAACTCGCCGAACGCGCGGAAACCCGCTCCTCCGGCGGAGTGCGCCCGGCGGTTCGCGGCCGGAAGACGGTGAAAAAATCGGCCCCGCCCCGGACTTCCGGGGCGGGGCCGATCGGTTCAGGCGGAGCGACGGTCAGAACCAGTCGCGGCTGCCGCCCTGGTTGAAGCCGCGCACGTCGCGGTCGTAGCCGCCGTGGCCCATGCGGTTGTCGTCGTGGTCAAACCGCTCGCGGACGTTGTTGAACCCGCGCCGGGCGCCGCCGCTCATGCGGTCCACCGTGCCCCGCAGCCGGTCGCCCATGTCCACGTCGCCGTCGTGGTCATAGTCGTGCTGCATGCCGCCGCGCATGCCGCCCGTCATTCCCCCACCCATCATTCCGCCGCGCATGCCGCCGCCCATCATGCCGCGGTCGCTGTCGTAGCCGCCGTTGATCATGCGGATGGGCGTGTGGTTCTGGCGGTCGCCGAACGGGTCGCCCGCGTCCGTCTGCTGGCGGGTCTTGTACCCGTGGCCGCCGTCGCGGTGGTCAAAGTCGGTGTCGTACTGCACCCGGCCGCCCATGCTGCCGGTCGCGCCGTAGCCCCCGCCCATGCCGCCGTAGCCGCCCGTCATCCCCCGGCCGCCCATGTCGCGGTCGTACCCGCCGCGGCCGATGGGGCTTCCGTACGCGAGCGTGCGGTCGTCGTCGTCGCGGTCAAAGCGGTCCTCCACCTGGTCCCACCCGCGGCGCACCGCGTTCTGGGCCCGCGACATGAATCCGCCGCCCTGGCCGCCCTGGCCGCCTTGGCCGCCCTGGCCGCCCTGACTGCCCATCCCGCCCTGCATGCCCATGCCACCCTGCATGCCGCGGTTGCCGCCGGCGCCCCAGTTGTGGCCCCACTCCTCGTCGCCGCCGCCCAGGTTCCACCCGCGCCCGCCACGCTCCATGCCGCCGCTCATGCCGCGGTTCATTCCGCCGGCGCTGTAGCCGCCCTGGTTCATCCCGCCGTGGAAGGGGCTGGTGTCGCGCCCGCGGTTGCCGCCCAGGTCGGTGTCGCGGTCCAGGCGGTCGGCGGCGTCGGCCGTATAGGCGCCGTCGGCCCAGGAGTTGGTGCGCAGACCCTCGCCGCCGCGGTAGCCGTTGTCGTACCGGCTGCCGCCCACGTTGTGGGGGCTCTGCCCGGAGAACGCGTCCTGCACCCGGTCCAGCCCCTGGCGCAGCGAGCCGCCCAACCCTTCACGGCCGCGGCCGTAGCTGTTGTCGTTCCGGTTCCAGATCGCCATGTGGATCTCCTTGTGTTTCAGGAATTCCGGCCCCTGGTGGGCCGCCGACAGGGGCCGCCCGGGGGTGCAATGTCCGTTCCATGTTCCGGTGGGCGCGCGGCCCCGTCCAGGAGGCCGTCGCTTGTTTGCGGGCACCCGCCGCACTACGTTCGCGGGCTTCCGGGCCGTGCCCGGAAGCGGTGACGCACGACGATGTTCACGCCGGCCCGGCCGGCTGCCCGCGGCAGGGGATGATGACCGATTCCGTATACGAGGTTCTGCGCGCCCACCCGGAGCTGCGCTCGCTGGATGACGACGAGACGCGGCTGCTGGCCGCCGCGGCCGAGGCGCGCACCGTGCCCAAGGGCGGGTACCTGTTCCGCGAAAGCCAGCCGCGCCGCGCGTTCGGCATTCTGCTGGACGGGCGGGTGCAGATCGTAAAGGGGTTCCGCGGCGTGCCCAGCGTGCTGCACGTGCTGGGCGCCGGCGAGTCGTACGGCGAGGGAAGCCTGCTGGACGACTATCCCCACTCCACCAGCGGCGTGGTGACGGACGAGGCGCGGGTGGTGGAGGTGCCCCGCTCCGCGATGGCCGGCCTGGCGGAGAACGAGCCGCGGCTGTACGGCAAGCTGGTGAGCATCGCGGCGCGCGTCATCTCGTCCCGCCTGCGCTACGCCAACACCCTCATCTCCGGGCGCGGGACCGGCTACCTGTCCGGGGAGATGCGGACGGAGCACGACCTGCTGGGCGAGCGGCAGCTTTCGGTGGACCTGTACTACGGCGTGCAGACGCTGCGGGCCACGGAAAACTTCCCCATCACCGGCATTCCCATCAGCCAGTACCGCTACCTGATCAACGCGCTGGCCGCCATCAAGGAAGCGGCGGCGCTGGCCAACGAGGAGCTGGGCATTCTGCCGCACGACGTGGCCGACGCCATCGTGCGGGCCTGCCGCGAGATCCGCGACGGCAAGCTGCACGAGCAGTTCGTGGTAGACGTGGTGCAGGGCGGGGCGGGCACCAGCACCAACATGAACGCCAACGAGGTGATCGCCAACCGCGCGCTGGAGCTGCTGGGGCGGCGCAAGGGCGACTACGAGGTGGTGCACCCCAACAACCACGTCAACCTGAGCCAGAGCACCAACGACGTGTATCCCACGGCGCTCAAGCTGGCGGGAAGCTGGGCGCTGGCGGACCTGGTGCAGGCGCTGGGCGACCTGGCGGACGCCTTCCGCACCAAGGGGGCGGAGTTCAGCCAGGTGCTCAAGATGGGGCGCACGCAGCTGCAGGACGCCGTGCCCATGACGCTGGGGCAGGAGTTCACCGCCTTTGCCGTCACCATCGGCGAAGACATGGACCGGCTGCGCGAGGCGTCGGAGCTGATCCGCGAAACCAACATGGGCGCCACCGCCATCGGCACGGGGATCAACACCGATCCGCGCTACGCCGCCCTGGTGTGCGAAAAGCTGTGCGACGTCACGGGATTTGAGCTGGTCACCGCGCCGGACCTCATCGAGGCCACGGCGGATACGGGCGCCTTTGTGCAGGTGTCGGGCGTGCTCAAGCGCGTGGCGGTGAAGCTGAGCAAGATCTGCAACGACCTGCGGCTGCTGTCGTCGGGTCCGCGCGCGGGGCTGGGGGAAATCAACCTGCCGCCCATGCAGCCGGGCTCGTCCATCATGCCGGGGAAGGTGAACCCGGTGATCCCCGAAGTGGTGAACATGGTGTGCTTTCAGGTGGTGGGGAACGACCTCACCATCACCATGGCGGCGGAGGCGGGGCAGCTGCAACTGAACGTGTTCGAGCCGGTGATCGGCTTCAACCTGTTCCAGTCCGTGGACATGCTGATCCGCGGCGCCGTGGTGCTGCGCGAGCGGTGCGTGCTGGGGATCACCGCCAACGTGGACCGCATGCGCTGGATGGTGGAAAACAGCATCGGCCTGGTGACGGCGCTGGTGCCGTACATCGGGTACGAGCGCAGCAGCGCGCTGGCAATGGAGGCGCTGGCCACCGGCCGCGGCGTGTACGAGCTGGTGCGCGAAAAGGCGTGGCTCTCGCAGGAGCGCCTGGACGAGATCCTGTCTCCGGAGGGGATGACGCACCCGCGGGCGATGCCGCTGCAGGTGGAGAGCTGAGGAACCGCAGGGAATAGGGAGTAGGGAATAGGTACAACGGCGCGGGACGCACTTGCTCTGCGTCCCGCGCCGCTTGTACTGTCCGTGATGGCAGGTGATGCACCCGTACCGACGCAGCGTGTGATTCCCCGGATTCGCGAAGTCCACCTCAGGAACTACAAGAGCATCGGAGACGCGGTGGTCCGCCTCTCCGATTTCAACGTGCTCGTAGGTCCGAACGGCTCGGGGAAGTCCAACTTCATGGACGCCTTGGCGTTCATGCGTGATTGCCTGACGCAACCGGTCGGGGTGGCTGCGGCCGCGCACCGCGGAATCGTGATGCCGGGCAGCGGGCGCAGCGTTGGGATACGTTTGATTGTTGATCTGGAGAGCGGAACGGCTGACTACGGCTTCGAAGCTTTCGTCGAATCAGATGAGTGGAGTGTCGTTTCGGAGCGATTCACTCACGTAGCCGCTAACGGGGCCGTGCACGCGTACTCCGTGCGAGACGGCCGGCTGCTTGAGGCCATCCCAGGGATCCATCCCGCCTTAGCGGCAGACCGCCTGGTTCTCTCTGCCGCGTCTTCACTTATCGAGTTCCGCCCGCTTTACGACTTCCTCGCGGGCATTCGGCTTTATGCGATTGAGCCGGCGCGTCTGCGCGAGATGAGCGAGCCAAGCACTGGTTCGGCGCTGCTGGAGGACGGAGGTAATGCGGCTAAGGTGTTGAGTCGTCTTCAACACCAAAATCTGGAAACCCAGGCCCGGATCAACCGCGTACTCGCGACTGTGGTTCCGGATCTGGCGTATGTTGGCGCGGTCAGTCTGGCTGGCCGGTGGGGACTTTACGTCTCGGAGAAGCATCCTGGAGGGCCGGAACCCTTCTCTTCGGTCAGCATGTCCGACGGCACGCTGCGCATGCTGGGGCTTCTTCTCGCAGTCTATCAGCCGTCAACGCCGACGGTTCTGCTCATCGAAGAGCCGGAGGCCACGATTCATCCCGCGGCTGCGGACGTTGTGATGGCGGTGCTGATGGACGCGGCGCATCGTTCGCAGGTCATGATCTCGACGCACAGCCCGGATGTGCTCGACTACAAGGATCTGGCAGACGAGTCCATCCTGATCGTGTCCAAGAAGGACGGAGCGACCCGGATCGATCCGTTGGGCGCCGCGTCCCGCGGTGTCATCCAGCGCCACCTTTCCACCCCCGGTGAACTGCTCCGGATCAACGAATTGAACGCCGACGCAGCGGAGCCCGAACTTGCCAAAGCGCGAGACTTCTTCGCGCCGGTGTCAGGCACCGTGGGCGAGGCTGCCTGACCGTGCTTCTGCCGATTGTGGAAGGGCATGCGGAAGAACGTTCCATCCCCGTGCTGATGCGGCGGATGAACGTTGCTGTCCTGAAGCCGTATCGGGTCAAGCGGAATTCGGTGGTCAAGCCCGGAGAACTGGAGCGCACGCTTCAGGGTGCGCTGGCGCAGCGGCCCGAAACCACTTCCGTCCTTGTGCTTCTGGATGTGGATGACGACTGCGCCGCGAAGCTCGGCCCGGAACTGCTCAAACGCGCGGGTTCGGTGACCCGATTCCCCGTGTCGGTCGTGTTCGCCGTACGCGAGTTGGAAGCCTGGTTTCTGGGCGGCCTGGAGTCGTTGCGAGGCCACCGCGGCGTCGTAGCAGATGCGGCTTATCCGGACGATCCCGAGCAGCCACGCGGCGCGAAGGAGCGGCTGCGGGCGTTCATCACGGGCAGAACGTACGTGGACACCGATGATCAGCCGGCGTTGATGGCGGCGCTGGACATTGATGCCGCACGTGCGCGCTGCCCCTCGCTCGACAAGCTGATGCGCGACTTGGAGACGATGGG
>NZ_DASVTX010000256.1:0-6647 GCF_036387355.1 Longimicrobium sp. | reverse complement strand
GTTCCCCCTATTCCCTATTCCCTATTCCCTATTCCCTTCCCTGTCCCCTCGCCCACTCCGCGGCCGCGGCGAGATCCGGCGGAAGCGGCGAATGAAACGTGAGCGGCTCGCCCGTGCGGGGGTGCGTGAAGCGGAGCTCGGTGGCGTGAAGGAACTGGCGGGGGACGCGCTTGCTCAGCCCCGCAGCCCAGATGCGGTCCGCGCCCGTGATGCCCCGCTGCCGCTCCGGGCCGTACGTGCGGTCGCCCACCACCGGGTGCCCGATGTGGCGCAGGTGCACGCGGATCTGGTGCGTGCGCCCCGTCTCCAGTTCCGCCCGCACCAGGTCCGCCGCGCGCCACCGCTCCACGCGGGTGAAGCGGGTGCGCGCCACCCGGCCGTCCGGCACCACCGCCATCCGCGTCCGCTCCGTGGGGTGCCGCCCGATGGGCGCGTCCACCAGCATGGCGTCGTCCGGCAGATGGCCCCAGGCGGCGGCCAGGTACACGCGCTTCACCCGGCGCGCCCGCAGCTCGTCGGAGAGCACCTGGTGCGCGTCGTCGGTCTTAGCCACCACCATCAGCCCCGACGTGTCGCGGTCCAGCCGGTGCACGATCCCCGGCCGCAGCACCCCGCCGATCCCCGACAGGTCGCGCACGGCGTGCAGCAGCGCGTTCACCAGCGTGCCTTCCGCGTTCCCCGGCGCGGGGTGCACCACCAGGCCGGGCGGCTTGTCGATCACCAGCAGGTCGTCGTCCTGGTAGGTGATGGAGAGCGGAATGTCTTCCGCCGCCATGGGCGACGCCGCCGGCGGGGGCACGCGCACCTGCACCCGGTCGCCCGCCGCGGGAATGTCGCGCTTGCGCGGCGGGGCGCCGTTCAGCAGCACGCGCCCGTCTTCGATCAGCTTCTCCACCCGGCTTCGCGACAGGCCCAGCCGGCCGGCCAGCCAGCTGTCCAGCCGCTCGCCCGCCTCGTCGCCCACCACGAACTCGGTGGCGCCCTCCTCAGGTCGCGACAACGTCTTCTTCCGCTTCCAGCTTCTTTTCTTCGCGCCACAGGGAGACGGCCAGCAGCAGGGCGCCCACCGTCACGCCGATGTCGGCCACGTTGAACACCGGCCAGCGGTGCTCGCCCCAGCCGAAGTCCAGAAAGTCCACCACGCCGCGCGACGAGCGGATGCGGTCGATCAGGTTGCCGATGGCGCCGCCCGTCACCAGCGGGATGGCGTACATCCGCAGCCGGTCGTTCCAGTCGGACTGCCGGTACATGCCGAACAGCGCGGCCGACGCCACCAGCGCCAGCACGCTGAACAGAATGCGCGACCATCCGCCCAGGTGCAGCCCAAAGGCCGCGCCCGGGTTGTAGATGTACGTCAGCCGGAAGAAGTCGCCCAGCACGGGCACCGGGCTGTACAGCCGCAGAGTGTTCTGGACGAGCACCTTGGTGGCCTGGTCCAGAAGAATCCACCCGACGACCAGGGTCAGGTACAGCGCCGTCTTCTTGCGCGCCTCGTCCGCCGGGGTTCCGGCGCGGATCGGTTCCGCCATCGTCACTCCCCGTCCTGTACGCGCCCGATGGCCACCGTCCCCGCCACGCCGTCCAGATCCACCTCGCGCGAGGCCTCGTACCGCTCGAACTCCACCACGCTGCCGTGCTCCACCTGCACCGCCAGCGTTTCTCCCGCCACGAACTCGCCCCAGCGCTCGGCCACGTCCAGGATTTCCCCATCGCCAAAGATGCCCAGGCGAATGCGGTCGCTCACCTGGAATCCGCTCTCCTTGCGCAGGTTCTGCACCCGGTTGACGAGTTCGCGCGCCAGCCCTTCCAGCCGCAGCTCGGGCGTGAGCGTGGGATCCAGCGCGATGGTAAAGCCGCCTTCCGCCGCGATGGCAAAGGCGCCCCGCGCGCCCTGCACGATCTCCAGGTGCTCGCCGCTCAGCTCCAACTCCTCCCCATCCACCGTAACCGTAAGCCGCTCGCCGCGCCGGAAGGCGGAAAGCGCGTCCGACCCCAGCGCGCGCACGGCGTCGCCCACCCGCGGCGTCCGCTTTCCGAAAGCCGCGCCCAGCGCCTTGAAGATGGGCCGCGCGCTGAACGTGACGAGCTCCTCCGCGCGGTGCATGAACTCCACCGCGTGCACGTTCAGCTCGTCGCGCAGGATGCCGAGCAGGGTGTCGTCCACCTCGTAGCCGTCGGGAACCACGGCGTACACGGTGCCCAGCGGCTGGCGCACGCGGATGGAAACCTGCTCCCGCGCCGCGCGGCCCAGCGTGGACAGCGTGCGCACGGCGTTCATCCCCCGCTCCAGCTGTTCATCCCTCGCGGCGCTGTCGACGGGCGGAAAGCCGGACAGGTGCACGCTTTCGCCCGTGAGCGCGTGGTGCAGCCAGTCCGACAGGAACGGGGCCACCGGCGCCATCAGCTGCGCCGTGGTCACCAGCGCCGCGCGCAGCGTGGCGAAGGCGGCGCGCGTGTCCGCCCGGTCCGCACTCCCCCAGAAGCGGTCGCGCGACCGGCGGACGTACCAGTTGCTCAGGTCGTCCGTCACAAAGTCGCTCACCGCGCGCACGGCGTGCGTCAGGTTGTAGCCCTCCAGGTCCGCCGTCACCTCCGCCGTCACGCTGGCCAGGCGGCTCAGCAGCCAGCGGTCCAGCACGCCGCGCTCGGCCGGCGCGGGCGCCTCCGCATCCGCCGTGAACCCTTCCAGGTTGGCGTAGAGCGCAAAGAAGCGGTACGTCTGGCGCAGCGTGTCGAACGTCTTGCGCTGCACGTCCTTGACGCCTTCCGGATCGAAGCGCTTGGGCAGCCACGGGTGCGACGAGCCCAGCAGGTACCAGCGAATGGCGTCGGCGCCGAACTGGTCTACGGCCTCCTGCGGGTTGACCGTGTTGCCGCGCGACTTGCTCATCTTCTGCCCGCTGGCGTCCAGCACCAGGTCGTTGACGACCACGTTGCGGTACGCCGGGCCGCGCCCCAGCAGCGTGCTGATGGCCAGCAGGCTGTAGAACCATCCGCGCGTCTGGTCCACCCCCTCGCAGATGAAGTCCGCGGGGAACTGGCGTTCCTGCACGTCCTGGTTCTCGAACGGGTAGTGGTGCTGCGCAAAGGGCATGGCCCCGCTGTCGAACCACACGTCGATCACTTCCGGCGTGCGGCGCATGGTCCCGCCGCAGTCGCAGGGGAACGTCACCTCGTCCACGAACGGGCGGTGCGGGTCGGGAAGCTCGGCCAGCCCGCTCTTCTGCTTCAGTTCATCGAACGAGCCGATGAAGTGGATGTGCGACGGGTCGCGCTCGCACACCCACGCGGGGAGCGGCGTGCCCCAGAAGCGGTTGCGGCTGATGGCCCAGTCCACGTTGTTCTCCAGCCACTCGCCAAAGCGGCCGGCGCCCACCTCAGGCGGAAACCAGCGGATCTGCGCGTTGTCGGCCAGCATCTGCTCACGCACCTGCGTAGTGCGGATGAACCACGAGTCGCGCGCCATGTACAGCAGCGGGCTTCCGCAGCGCCAGCAGTGCGGATAGCTGTGCTCCTCGCGCGACGAGCGGAACACGCGACCCAGCCGCTTGAGCTCGATGACCAGGTCCGTGTCCGCGTCCTTGGCGAACACGCCGGCCACGAGCGGGATTCCTTCCTTGAACCGCCCCCGGTCGTCCAGCGGCATGATGATGGGAAGCCCCACCTCCTGCCCCAGCTTGTAGTCGTCCGCGCCGAACGCCACCGCGGTGTGCACGATGCCGGTGCCGTCCTCCGCGGTCACCCACTCCGCGGGATGCACCTGCCACGCGCGGTTCACCACCTCGTCGCTGAAGCCGACGGGGTGCGCCCAGTCCAGCGGCCGCTGGTAGCGAAGGCCGACGAGTTCCGACGCGGGAAAGGTGCGCACGATTCCTTCTTCCGAGCCGAACAGCGGCGCCACGCGGGCGCGGGCCAGCACGTAGCGGTGCTCCTCGTGCGCCACCTCGGCGTACTCGAACTCCGCGTTCACGGCGAGGGCCACGTTGCTCACCACGGTCCACGGCGTGGTGGTCCACACCAGGAACTCGCGGCCGTCCGGCTGGCCGTCCGCGTTCAGGATGGGCGCGGTGAAGTAGAGCGACGGGTCCTTGACGTCCTTGTAGCCCAGCGCCAGCTCGTGGCTCGACAGCCCGGTGCCGCAGCGCGGGCAGTAGGGGAGCACCTTGTGGCCCTTGTAGAACAGGCCGCGCTCGCTGATCTGCTTGAGCAGCCACCAGACGGACTCGATGTATTCCGGGTGGTAGGTCACGTACGGCCGCGAGTAGTCCAGCCAGTACCCGATGCGGGCGCTGAATCGCTGCCATTCGTCGGTGTACGTGAGCACGCTCTCGCGGCACACTTCGTTGAAGCGGGCGATGCCGATTTCCTCGATCTCGCGCTTGCCGCTGATGCCGAGCTTCTTTTCCGCCTCGATCTCCACCGGCAGGCCGTGCGTGTCCCACCCGGCAATGCGCGGAACGTAGCGCCCCTGCATGGTGCGGAAGCGCGCGACGGCGTCCTTGATGGTGCGCGAAAAGACGTGGTGAATGCCGGGGCGGCCGTTGGCCGTGGGCGGGCCCTCGTAGAACACGAAGGGCTCGCCGTCCTTTGTGCGCTCCAGGCTCTGGCGAAAGGTGTCCTCGGCCTGCCAGCGGCCCAGGACCTCTTCTTCCAGCGCGTTGACCGACGGGGGAAGCTCGGGAAAGTTCTTCATCGACCGATCTGATGACGACAGCGCCGCACGGCGGCGGATTCACGCGAAACGCGGAATATAACGCGAGCGGCAAGCGCCGCGACCCCGGTGGGCTCAGATTCCGCAGGTTCGTTGAGGACCGCCGACAACCGCACGGCATCCCGATCAAACAGGCTTGTGCCGTGCCTCACGTTCCGGCACTGTGAGCCGCCGCACGAATTCGGCGATGGAGAACAGAGGAGTACCGTGAACGAGAAGAAGCTGCAGGATTTCGGTGGATCGCTCGCCGTCGCGCTTCCGGTCGCGGTGGCAGACAGACTGAACCTCGGCGCGGGCGATCCCGTGTGCATTGTCGAGACGGAGGGCGGAATCCTCATCACGCCCTACCATCCGACTCTCGCGCGGGCCACCGCTGCAGGAACCCGGATCTCCGAACGGTACCAGAACTCAGTCGGAAAACTGGCCGCGTGAGCTTCTGCCGGGCACTTGGCAGAGGATTCACATGGTCGACTGTGCGGATGCAGAGCTTGGCGGCGTAAATGGCACGATATGGTTCTACGCCGTACATTCCCACGGCAGCAAAGTGGCCTGGGTCCTGCCCACCACCAAGTGGCAGGTCCTACCCCGCCCCGACTGGAGTTCACGCAATATGGGAGTCCCGCTTCTGGCCCTTGTGGTTGCATCGCTCGGACCTCTGGACCCGCCGGCCCGTACGGATTGCATCGTCGATGTTCGGGCCGAAACGGTTCGCTGTGCCAAGGCGGGTTGGCGTCCGCATGACAGAGCCGGACCTCCTCGCGATCAGGACCTGATTGAGATCGTCGCTCAGGGCATCACCAGAGATCCCGCGGCGGGCACGGTTACCGTGAGCCTTGCGGTTCAGAACCGTCGGCCGTTTGCGATCGGTACTCCTGACGGCGCCGCACGCACAGGCCTCAAGGTTTATCTTGAAAGCGGACCGACTGTCACGAGGCCCAGAGGGATGCCCGGCTCGGCGCTGGTTCTAGCGAACGCGAGCGGCGTAATCGACGTCCGCAGCACGGGAGATCAAGGCTACATGGCGTACGACACAATCCTTGCCCCGGGCGAAACGACCGCCGCGGCGCCATGGCGGTGGACTGTTCCACCCGAGGTACAATCATTCTCGTTCTCGGTGCGGGTGGTGGGTGCAAATCCGGCAACGGTTGCGGCCGCCTCTGGAGGGGGTTCCCTTCCTGGTCTGGTCCGGTGCGAGGCTCGTTTTGAGGACATGTGCGTTCCCGACGTCCTCGACATCGTCTTTCGACCCGGTGCCACCGCGGACGAGCGTCAGGCGGCTGTTGATTACCGGCGGGCCACACTCATATGGGAATCGGGTGACCGGGCCAGGGTCCTTGTTCCCGCGCGGGGTTCCATCAAACGTTTGCTGGAATACGAGTTCTCATTCCGGCTCCTTGCCGAGGTAGCGGAAGCCAACCACATCCGGAACATGTCGCTTCAGATGCTGTCTACTCCCCGCGAATGACGGGGGCGACCGGGCCCCGACTGACCGCGTGTTTTCCTCCCCAGGCATCCCCCTTCTCGCCCAGTGCACCCGGCTGACGCAGATCCGCAATTCCCCATTCTCCTTCCTGAACGAGCTATCCATGCAGAGAAGTACGTTGTATGCCGCGGCACTCACCTGTGTCGCGGCGGTGATCGCCGGTGCCTGCAGTGACGCAGAACTCTTGATGCCGGATCGACAAGAAGTTTCGATCGCAGTTGCGGAGTGCACGGCCGATACCGACCGGATGATGCTGACTTGCAGAGCGCAGGCCGGCGTCGGCAAGCGAGACTTCTCGGCCGCGATTTTCGGGCAGAACCAGATGAAGATGGCATCATCGAATCTGGTGGGTGATACGGTCGCCCAGACCTTCGCTGTGGATGTGACCACCCAGAATCTTCTGACCTACCCGGTCGGTACACCGGACGGGGTAACGAAAACCGGCCTAAAAGT
>NZ_DASVTX010000255.1:0-2235 GCF_036387355.1 Longimicrobium sp. | reverse complement strand
GCCCACCGGCCGCTGGCTGAAGGCGTTGAAGCGAAGCTGGTCCGCCGACACCCCGCCCAGGATGTGCTTGGGCACGGGAACCACCTCCAACAGCGCGTTCAGCGTGCTGGGGCCGGTGCGGTTCAGCTTGACCTCCACCGTCATGGGGTCCACCACCCGCGCGGATTCCACCCCGGCCACGTCCTGCAGCCGCGGCGAGGCCGTGACGGGGTCCTTCTGCCGCTGGATGGTGAACACCACGTCTTCGGCGGTCACCGGCTTGCCGTCGTGCCACTTGAGGTTGGGGCGCACGTGCAGGATCACCGTAGCGCTGTCGGGCTGCTCCCACTTTTCCAGCAGGTCCGGCGTGTAGCTCACCAGGGTGCTGTCGCGCCGCGCCAGGGCGCGGAACATGAGCCGCACCACCTGGAACGCCGGGTTGCTGTCGTAGGTGAGCGGGTTCAGGTCATCCGGCTCGCCCTCCGAAAGCACGATCAGCGTGCCCCCCGGAGGCCCGCCCGCAAAGGTCTTGTAGCCGCCCGGAGGCGCCGCGCCCCCCGCCGATCCTCCGCCCCCCTTGTCGCCGCCGCCCCCGCCGCACGCGGCCATCGCCGCCAGCAGCAGGAGCGTGCCCGCGAGCCCGCCGCGCCGCATCCATCCCATTCCCCGCATTGCACCTCCCCGGTTGTAGCGTCACCCCTCCACCCGCACGATTGCACTCTTTCAGTCGCGGGGATGACGACGGCGCGCCGCCCTCCCCCGCCCCGCGTTCAGAACCGGTCGAACATCCACGGCTTGGGCACGCTGAACGCCTGGTCCAGCCGCGGGATGAGCGCCGGCCGGTCGATGGTCGCCAGCCCGCCGGCCATGGCCTGCCACGGCGCCAGCGCGCCCACGAAAATGCGCGACAGCGTGTCGATGGGCAGGCACAGCGTTCCGTCCACGTGGCCGCCGGTATACGGCTCCACCTCCATGTGCCCCCCCTGGATGTGCACACGCCAGGGGCCGCGGTTTTCCGCGATCTGCTCGTCTTCCACCTGCAGCGCCAGCGTGAGCTCCTGCGTGCCCGCCAGCCGCCGCAGCCGCAGCGCGTCGGGCACGTCCAGCACGCGCAGCATGGGGCCGCGCAGCAGGGTGGCGGAGGGGAACCAGAGCCCCCAGCTGGGCGCCGAGAGCAGCGGCAGCCGCGGCTCGCTCAGCCGGTCGCCGAATCCTTCTTCCGGATGCGCGCGGTACACCACCTCGCGCCACTGGTCGCCCAGCGACGACAGCCAGGCGTAGATGCCGCGCTGGGCGCGCAGGGTGAGCCAGGCGCGCTCCTCCACCTCGATGAAGCGCCGGTCGATGGGGAGGTCGGCGCGGTAGCGCACAATGGCGTACCCCTCCGCCTCGCCGCTCTCGCCCCAGTACAGCACGGCGGCCAAGTCGTCGCGCTTCCAGCTCTTGCGCCAGTTGCGCTCCGTGCGGTCCAGCTGCCCGGTCTGCAGCCGCTGCGCCGCCTCGCGGTACACGGCGCGCATGGCGGCGTCGTCGGCCTCGCTGTCCACCATGCGCACCCGCATGCGCTCCTGCTTGTCGTCCGGCAGCAGCGCGGGGGGCACCTGGTACTGGTGCGCCTCGCCGGCCAGCCCGTACCCCAGGCTTTCGTAGAACGAGGCGCGGAACGGGTACAGGATGCTGGCCACGTCGCCGCGCTCGCGGGCGTGCTCAAAGCCGGCGATGAGCATGCGCGTGGCCAGCCCCCGCTTGCGGTGCGTGGGGGCGATGGCCACGGAGCCCAGCCCCATGACCGGCATCGCGACGCCGCTGATCCACTGCCGCATCCAGAGCAGCTGGCAGGCGCCGATCAGGCGGCCGCCATCCTCCGTGACCCACAGCGATTCCAGCCCGCCGTGCGGGCCGTTCACCAGAAAGTCCTCCCACCACTCGTGGCCGCGGTTGGGAGCGGGAAAGCTGTGCGCTTCCAGCCGGGCGACGTCGTCAATCTCTTCCGGGCGCGCCGGGCGGTACGTTTCGGTCACCCCTGATCTCCCGACGATCTCACGTGCATGGCTCCCGGTGGCGGCATGGCCCGCATTTCGCGGCTTGGGTACCCGTAAAAACTGCGCGGGCCCCGGCTTCGCGCCGATGCGTGTACCGTGCCATGCGCGCCGTTCGCGGCGGGCGGGCGCACAACCGCGAAAGCTCAGGATGCCACAGCCCCATCGCACGCCCCTTCGCCGCTGCGCGCTGCTCGCCGCGCTCGCCCTGACCGTT
>NZ_DASVTX010000254.1:0-4219 GCF_036387355.1 Longimicrobium sp. | reverse complement strand
CGATCACCTGCTCCTGCTCCCCTGCGGCTACGACCTGCCCGCCGCCCGCGCCGACGCGGACCGCGCACGCGACCGCCTGCATGCCGCCGCGCCTCGCGCGCTGCGTGAGGGACGCGCGGCGTTGGGGCACAGCGCGTACTTCAGCCGCAGCGGGCCGCGCATCGTGGAAGGCACCGAAGCGCTCGCCGCGTGGCTGCATCCGGATGCCGGCATCCGCGCGCCGGTGGAGGTGATCCTGGAGCCCTGGAGCTGAGTTCCGCGCGCTCCGCCGTTCTCTGAACCGCATCTCACGCGGAGGATGCCGGGTTGGCGGAAGCCGCGGAGGAACTGCGGGGGAGGAAGGGGGTCGGGGCCGAGGAGGATTGCATCGGGTTCGTGGATGGATTGTAGCACTGGGCACTGGGGAACCGGTCACTTCTCACCGCCGTTCTCCCGCGTTCTCGGCCTGTCCCTTGCGCACGCGCGTCGGCTTGACTGGCTGACATTCACCGCAAACATCACGACGGGCGGAGCAATGCGGATTCCCACGCGTGTGCACGGCATTCTGGACTATCTTCTGGGCGCCCTGCTCATCGGGCTTCCCTGGATCGCGGGATTCGGGCGCGGCGGCCCGGAAACGTGGGTGTGCGTGGGGCTGGGCGCCTCCGTGCTGCTGTACAGCCTCGTGACGGACTACGAGCTCGGGCTCATCCGCAAGCTCCCCATGCCGGTGCACCTCTGGCTGGACGCGCTGGGCGCCGTGCTGCTCGCCGTGTCGCCCTGGCTGCTGGGCTTTGACGACAAGGTCTGGATTCCGTTTGTGGCCGTGGCCGCCTTCGAGATCCTGTCCGCGGCACTCACCAACACCGTTCCTGGCTATGACCGTCGCCGAGCGGCGCGATAACGAGATCGTAGACCCGCTCTGCGAAGATGCGTCCACCGCCGAGCCGCGGTCGCGCATCTCCGCTTACGCGGAAAGCCACAGCGGAGTGCACGCCATCCCGGTCCACGAAGCGCTGGAGATCGTGCACCGCGGGCGGACGGGAGCGCAGCCGGACGATCCTCCGCTGGTGTGGATCGACATCGCCGCGCCCGGCGCCGCGGAGGGCGAGTTTCTGCGCGACCAGATGGGTTTTCACCCGCTGGCGGTGGAAGACACCGTCCGCGGCCGGCAGCGCCCCAAGATCGACCGCTACCACGGCTACTTCTTTCTGGTCGTCTACGCCGCGCACGTGAACCCCACGCGCGAGCGGATGGCGCTCAACGAACTGCACGCGTTCATCGGCCACAACTACGTGGTCACCGTGCACGACCACAGGATCCACGAGCTTACCGAGGTGCTGGCCCGCTGGCGCGCTACCCCGGAGCGCTTCCGCAACCCGGGCGGGCTGGCGCACGCCATCTTGGACCTGGTGGTAGACAACTACTTTCCCGTGCTGGACCACTTTTCCGAGCGTGTGGGGCAGCTGGAGGAGGGGACGGTAGACCAGATCGGGAGCGGGATGCAGCAGGTGCTGGGGATGCGCCGCGAGCTCGTCCTGTTCCGGCGGATGGTGGGTCCGGAGCGCGAACTGATCGGCTCGCTGCTGCGCCGCGACATCCCGTTTCTGCAGCCGGAGCTGCTCCCGTACTTTCAGGATGTGCACGACCATGCCATCCGCGTGGCTGAAGAGATCGACACGCTGCGCGACCTGCTGACGGGGGCCATGGAGGGCCAGATCTCCCTCTCGGGCCACCAGCTGAACGAGACCATGCGGGTGATGGCGGCGTGGTCCATCATCCTCATGGCCATGGCGTGGATCGCCGGCGTGTACGGGATGAACTTCGAGATCATGCCCGAGCTGCACTGGCGATACGGCTACCTGTGGGCCATCGGCAGCATGGTGGGCGTGGGGACGCTGCTGTTTTATTATTTCCGGCGCAAGCACTGGGTGTGAGGGGGAGTGCGGGCGTGCGGAACTGGAGTACGAAAGTACGAAAGTGAACCGCACGCTCGTGACGACGAGCATCGTGAGCGTCGCAGGCATCCCTGAGCGGATGAATCCGCCGCTCTGCTTCAACTTCACGAGGGCGAAGGAATCCGGTGCGAATCCTCCCCTCTCCGTGCGGCTGTTTGCACGGGGAGGGGCGGGGGAGGGGCCTTCGAGGCCGCGGGCGAGCTCCCACCTTTGCCCCCGCGCCGAACGGCTCCCCCTCTCCCGCGGAGCGGGTGGAGGGGGCTGGGGGGAGGGGGCCTCTCCGAACGCGCCTCGACCGGGCCGAACCGCACCGAAATGTCGTTGCCGTGTGCCCCCTCTCCCACATCCGTTCGTGGGAGAGGGTGGCGAGCTTTAGCGAGCCGGGTGAGGGCCACACCGTCCGCGCACGCGCATCCTGCAGCACTCGTCATCCCTCAACGCGTGCAGCACGCAAACAGAAGCCCCGGCGCGGAAACTCGCGCCGGGGCTTCGCCGATCCGCGATCCGTCGCGGGTCAGTAGATGTACACCAGGGTGCCGACCGGCACGTTCTTGTACATCCAGAGGATGTCGTCCTTGTACATCCGGATGCAGCCGTGGCTGGCCGCGGACCCGATGGACGACGGGTTGTCCGTCCCGTGGAAGTAGTACCCGTCGTACATTTCCAGCTTGGCGGCGCCCAGCACGCCCTTCTGCGCGCGCTGCGGGCTGCCCCAGGGCGGAATGATGACCGTGTTGCCCCGCACGGGGATGCGCCCCGCCGGGTAGCCGGCCAGCGCGCCGGGCGACGCGTTGCTCATGTCCACCACGCGGCGCCCCGTCTTGCGGGCGTACTCGATGTAGTGCCACGTCGGCGGCACCCACACCGGGTCCAACTCCTTGTGGGTGATGGCCATGCGCCCGCGCGGCGTGATGAACCGCTTGGTGCGCCCCTCCACCACCACCGTCTTGCCGCTGCCCACGGCCACCGGGGCCTTGAACAGCGTGTCGTTCCCCTTGAGGTACAGCACGCGGCGCTCGGCCAGGCTCACCACCAGGTAGGCGCGGTCCTTGGGCGCAAGCTCCTCCTCACGGGCCGCCAGCGCGCGCTCCTTCTCCGCCACGCTCTGCACCAGTTCGGCCTCCTTGCGGCGGACGTACTCGAGCGAGCGTGTATCGTTGTGGTAGCTCATTTCCGTTACGCGGCGCGTAAGGCGCTCGTTGACGGCCCACGCCGACGTCGCGGCGAAGAGCCCGGCGGAAAGGAGCACGCCCAGAAGCGCCAGCACCACGCCCAGCTTGTGGTCGTGAAAGATGCGGCGCACGTGGCCCTTGGGCGTGTAGTCGCGCCGCTCCGGAACGCTGTCGGGCCGCCTGCGGTTGGGAATGTTGTCCATCGTTGTCCTGCTCCCCGGCCGCGTGCGCGCGGCCGATCAGAAAGGTCCCCGGCGTCAGTAGATGTAGACCGGCGTGTTTTCGCCCACGGCCTCAAAGATGGCCGCCAGGTCGCGCGACCGGGTCATGAAGGCACCCGGCTTTACCGTCTCGGCCAGCGGCCCCTTGGAGGGCTGGCTGTAGATTTCCGTTCCGTCGTCCAGGCGCAGCACGTAGGCGCCCAGCCCGCCCGGCACCTTGCGCTCCGCTTCGGGCGGCACCGGCTCGCCGCGCGCCACGTACACCCACTCGGGCACGGTGTACACGGGCGACGTTTCGCGCTCCGCCACCTTGCGCTCACCCAGAGGGCGCACCAGCCGCCACGTGCGCCCGTCCGGCGCGCGCACGGTGGAATCCGGGCCCACGGATATGTGCACCCGCCGCAGCGTGGCGACGCCCTGCCGAAGCTCCAGCACCGAGTCGTTCAGGATGATGGCCAGGTGCCGCTTCTTGTTCTGCAGCGAGCGGATACGCATGTCGCGGCGCAGCACGGCCACGGCCAGCGCGGTGCGCCGCTGCTGGTTGGCCAGCAGCGAGTCGCGCGTGGCCCGCTGCGCCGCCGAAAGCTGCCGGTTGAAGTACTCCGTCTCCGACTGGTACTTGGGCACGCGCGACGCAATGACCCCGGCGCCGCTCAGCAGCAGCAGCACCAGCACGATGGTCCCCCAGAAGAAGGCCGGGTGCTCGCGCCTGAGCCCCCCGCGCGGCCGACTGTCGCTCATGTGCCCCGATCCCAGGATGAAGTTGGCAGAATCCGGGGGTGCACTGTGCAAGAGGTGTTCCCGCAACCCGTTAGTGCCACGCGTGCATGGACTTATGCGATTTCAAGACACACCTGCGACGCCCGCCGCGAGAGCGTCCCCCGCGGTT
>NZ_DASVTX010000253.1:0-6941 GCF_036387355.1 Longimicrobium sp. | reverse complement strand
AGCCGGTGATGACGGGCACCTGCGCGAGGGCCGGCCGCGCGCCCAGGAGCGCGGCCCCGGCGAGCGCGGCGGCGAGGACGGCGCGAAGGCACTTCATCCGAGGCGAAGAAAGTTGCGCAGCAGGTCGTGCCCGTGCTCGCTGGCGATGGATTCCGGGTGAAACTGCACGCCCCACACGGGGTGCTCGCGATGGCGCACGGCCTGGATCTCGTCTTCCCATCCCTCTTCGTGCGTCCAGGCGACCGCTTCCAGTTCATCGGGAAGCGTGGATGGCTCGATGACGAGCGAGTGGTAGCGCGCCACGGTGAACGGCGACGGCACGCCGCTGAAGATGCCGTCCCCGGTGTGGCGGATGGGGGACGTCTTGCCGTGCATCACCCGCCGCCCGCGGACGACGTCGCCGCCGTACGCCGCGCCGATGCTCTGGTGGCCCAGGCACACGCCCAGGATGGGCGTGGTGGGTCCCAGCTGCTTGATCACGTCCACCGACACGCCGGCTTCCGCGGGCGTGCACGGCCCGGGGGAGATGACGATGCGCTCCGGCGCCCGCTCGCGGATCTGGTCCACGGACAGTTCGTCGTTGCGGCGCACCTCCATCTCCGCCCCCAACTCGCCCAGATACTGCACGAGATTGAACGTGAAGCTGTCGTAGTTATCAATCACCAGAATCACGCGTTAGCTCACTTCACCGCAGGTGGATTCATTGCTGTTTTCGATCCTCATGCCGCATACAGGATCTCGTTGCTGCGCAGCATGTGGTTCCGTACGAACGGGTTGATGACGGCCCGTTTCTCCACGAGGTCCACTTCCCGCCCGTAGAGGCTCGACAGTTCTGCCTTCATGTCGAGGATTTCGTAGAGCGTGTGCCGCGCGTCCGGCTGGAACTCCACGAGCACGTCCACGTCGCTGTCGGGGCGGAAGTCGTCGCGCAGCACGGAGCCGAAGAGCGCGAATTCGCGGATCTTCCACTTGCGGCAGAACGCCTCGATCTGCTCCGGCGGTATCCGGATGTGCATCGGACGGTGTGCTTCAGGCCGCATGCATCACCCGGTTGTTCGCCAGGATGTGCCGGCGCCGGAACGGGTTCACCACCATCGCCTTCTCCACGAGGTCCACCTTGCGCCCGCCGACCATCGCGCGGAGTTCATCTTCCATCGCCAGCCAGTCGCGGTAGGTGGGGTCGGCATCCGGCGCGAACTCCACAAGCACGTCCACGTCGCTGTCGGGGCGAAAGTCGTCGCGCAGCACGGAGCCGAAGAGCGCGAACTCGCGGATCTTCCACTTGCGGCAGAACGCCTTGATCTGCTCCGGCGGGATCTGGATGTGCATCGGTCGGCGGCGCGGGACGGGTGCGGTGTACCCCGGAAAATCACACCCCGTGCCACGGGTCGCAATGCTGGCCCCGGCGGAGCGTTGAAACGGGCGCGGCGGCGGCGTACTGTGTGGGGCGGACCGGGGCGGAGCCCGCCGCATCCTCATCCATTTGAGAGACGGAATGGCCTGGATCTACCTGATCATCGCGGGGCTGCTGGAAGTGGTGTGGGCCATCGGGCTCAAGTACACGGAGGGATTCTCGAAGCTGTGGCCCAGCGTGGGGACGCTCACGGCGATGGGTATCAGCTTCTTTCTGCTTTCCACCGCGCTGCGCACAATCCCGGTGGGCACCGGCTACGCGGTGTGGACGGGCATCGGCGCGGTGGGCGCGGCGATCCTGGGGATGGTGCTGTTCAACGAGCCCCGGACGGCCCTGCGCATCGCCGGGCTGCTGATGATCGTGGGCGGCATCGTGCTGCTGCGCGTCAACTCCAGCGGCCACTGAGCCACCGGCGCAGAAAGAGGGATGCAACGGCTCCGGTGACGCCACTCCATCCCTCGTTCTCACTGTTCCCTGCCGACCTCCGCGTCGACCGCGTGGGAGGCACGTCAGATTGGTTCAGCCGCGCAGCGCTTCGATGCGCGCGATCTCCTCGTCCGACAGGCGGAAGTCGCCGCCGCTCATCACGCCATCCACCTGCTCGGCGCTGCGGGCACCCACGATGGCGCCGGTGACGGCGGAAAGGCGCAGCGTCCACGCGACGGCCACCTCGCCGGGCGAGCGGCCGTGCGCCTCGCCGATGGCGCGCAGTTCATCCACGATGCGGAGCGTCCTCGAAATCTGCGGCTCCTGAAAGTCGGCGCTGCGGCTGCGCCAGTCGCTTTCCGGCAGGTTGGCGGCGCGCTCGCGGGTCATGGCCCCGGTCAGCAGGCCGGACGCCATGGGCGAGTAGGCAATCACGCCAATGCCGTTCTGCTCGCAGAAGGGCAGAATCTCCTTTTCCACATCCGCGCGGACCAGCGAATACGGCGGCTGCAGCGAGGTGATGGGCGCGATCTGCTGCGCCATCGCCATCTGCTCCACGTTCCAGTTGCTCACCCCGATCCACCGCACCTTGCCCTCGCGCTGCAGGTCGGCCATGGCGCGCCAGCCTTCTTCGTTCTGCGCCATGTCGTCGTCGATGGGCCAGTGGATCTGGTACAGGTCGATGGCGTCCACGTTCAGCCGGCGCAGGCTGGCCTCGCACTCGCGCCGGATGCTGTCCGCGCGCAGGACCTTGTCGATGTCGCGGTTCTCGTCCCACACCAGCCCGCACTTGGTAAAGACGTAGGGCCGCGCGCCCGACCATCCCTCCACCGCTCGCCGGACCAGCTCCTCCGAGTGCCCCAGGCCGTAGACGGCGGCCGTGTCGATCCAGTTCACGCCCAGTTCGAGCGCGCGGTGGATGGATTCAATGGCCGCCTCGTCATCCTGCGGCCCCCACGCGAACTCCCACCCCGCCCCGCCGATGGCCCACGATCCAAAGCCGATCGGGGTGATGTCCATGTCCGAGTTGCCCAGCCTGCGTGTCTGCATTGAAGCTCCGTCCGTCCGTTCAGGTGCGTTCGGCCCGCCGCGAGCCGCCGGCTGCCGAAGCTGCGCGTTCCGTGCCCTTGGCGCACGTGCGTTGGCTGGCTCCTTGAACCGCGTCTCTCACGGAGGGCACGGAG
This sequence comes from Longimicrobium sp., assembly GCF_036387355.1. Classification (GTDB taxonomy): domain Bacteria; phylum Gemmatimonadota; class Gemmatimonadetes; order Longimicrobiales; family Longimicrobiaceae; genus Longimicrobium. The sequence continues at coordinate 3,917 of NZ_DASVTX010000253.1, read as the reverse complement.
GTTCACAGAGGTCACGGGGAACCGCGGAGCAGAACGCGAGCGGCCCCGGACTCCTGCCCGGGGCCGATCGTTCGTGGCGACAAGGATGGATCAGCGCGCGGCGGTGGCGGGAACGGAGACCTCGGCCTGGGCTTCGCGCATGAGTTCGTAGGCGAGGCCGCGGTTGCCGTACGTCATGAACAGGTCCGCCGTGTCCACGTTGCTGAGGACGATGACGACCAGGTCCTGTTCCGGCGCGATCAGGTTCAGGTTGGCGTATCCACCGATCGCGCCCTGCCGCTCCACCAGCGTCACGCGGCGGTCGCCGAACACAAGCGGGTAGCGCCACACGCTCAGCGCCACGAAACCCAGCGCAGGCTCGGCGCGGAACATGGTGTCGCGCATCGCGGCCGGGAACAGCCGCCCCCCCAGCAGCGCACGGTCGAAGCGGAACAGGTCCTCCGCCGTTCCCGCCAGCGCCCCCGCCGCGCCGTACGAGGCGATGCGGGTCGGCGGCTGCGGCGCAAAGCCGCGCGCGGAATCGGCCCCGGTCACCCCGACGTAGCCCTGCGCCAGCCGCGGCTCCACGCGGTCATCGCGGATCATGGAGGTGGCGCGCAGCCCTGCGCGGTCCAGAATGCGCGACCGCATGGCCGCCTCGAACGGCTGCCCGGTGACCGCCTCCACCACGCGCCCGGCGAGCAGAAAGTCCAGGTTGTTGTAGACGAACTTGGTCCCCGGCTCCGACGCCAGGTCCGCCGCGAGCGCCTGGGTGATCATTGCTTGCCGCGCGCTGTCCGCCTCGATGTAGTAGCCCGGGAGCGCCTCGGTGTTGGGGAGCCCGGAGCTGTTGGTGAGCAGGTGGCGCAGCGTGACGCGGCCGGCGTGCCCCGCGCGCAGGCCGGGCAGATAGGTGGAAAGCGGCGCATCCAGCGACAGCTTTCCTTCGCCCACGAGCTGCAGCACCAGCGCGGAGGTCGCCTGCTTGGTGATGGAGGCCCACGGAAACCGCGTCTCCGTGGTGTTGGCCACGTTCCACGAGCGGTCCGCCATGCCGATGGCGCGCTGGTAGACGATCTGGTCGCCGCGGCCCACCAGCACCACGCCGTCAAAAGCGCCGCGTGCGTGGTGCGCCGCCACGACCGCCTCCAGGCGGGAACTGAGCGGGGCGGCCGGTGGGGACGCGGGTGCGGCGGACTGCGATGCGAGCTGCGCCGGCGCCAGGGCCGCGGCAAGGAGCAGAAAACGCACGGGTTCGCGGGGGAAGCGGGTTTGCCGACGGGAAGTGAATTGCCACCCGCCCAACATAGTGCAAACCCTGTTCGCCCGCACCATCCTCGTTGCGGCCCCGGGGATCCGCGGCCAAGATTGTACGCACCTTCGGCGGCAAACCCGTGCCTTCCCGGCCCGCATGGACGATCCACAGGCGATTGAGTTCCGGGTGCGCAGCATCACCCTGCTGCTGGGCGCGTTTCAGGGGCTGGTGCTGGCGGCGCTGCTGGCCGCCTCGCGCCGCAACGCCACGGCCAACCGCCTGCTCGCCGCGCTCCTGCTGCTGATGGTGCTGCGCATCACGCCGTACATCATCGGGTTCGCGGGGGTCTACGACGTTTATCCCTGGCTCACCTTTGCCCCGTTCGAGCTGTCGCTCGGCTTCGGGCCGCTGCTGTACCTGTACGTCCGCCGCCTGACGGACGATGGCCTGCCCCGACGCTGGGCGCTGCACCTGGCGCCCGCGGCCGTGCAACTGGGCTACTACGCCGGTGCCTTTGCCCTTCCTCTCGCCGAGAAGTGGGCGTGGAACGACGCCGTGCACGAGCCCTGGCTGGCGGGGCTGGAAACCGCGGCCGCGCTCCTGTCGTTCGGGATCTACCTGGTGCTGGCGTGGGGGCGGTACACCGCGTACCAGCGCTGGCTGGATGAAAACCTGAGCAACCGCGAGCAGTTTCGCCTGGGGTGGCTGCGGGGATTCCTGATCGCGTGCGGCGCGCTGCTGGTGCTGTGGGCCGGCTATTCGGCCACGGAGGCGTTCATCCGCCGGCTGGAGTACCTGGACCGCTTTCCCTTCTACCTCGCCCTCGCCGCGCTGGTCTACTACCTGGGGCTGGAGGGGTGGCGCCACGCGCGGCTCGTCTACCCGCGTCCGGTGGACGAACCCATCACCGTACACGCGCCCGCCGCGGCGGGGGAGCCGTTCGCCGCGCCGGAACCGCCCCTGCCAGCCGCACTCGTCGCCGCGTCCGCGCCCGCCGGGGTGGACGAGGACGGCGGCCGGGGGACCGCAACGGGGTCCGTCTACCCGGCGCTGGCGGCGGGGTGGCGCGAACAGGTACGCGCGGCGGAGTGGTGGCGCGACGAGTCGCTCACCCTCGCGGCGCTCGCCCGCAAGCTGCACGTCTCCCCGCGCACCCTTTCGCGCGGGTTGAACGAGGGATTGGGGCAGTCCTTCAACGAGTTCATCAACCGCATGCGGGTAGACGCGGTCGTGGCCGAACTGCGCGACCCGTCGTGCGACCGCGACGTGCTGCGGGCGGCCTTGGACGCCGGCTTCAACAGCAAGGCGAGCTTCAACCGCGCGTTCAAGGCGTACACGGGGCAGACGCCATCCGCCATCCGCCGCGCCGCCTCCGCCGTGTAGCGGACGGCGCATCGCCCCCGCGCGATCCGTCGTGCGGGCCGGGCGCCCCTGCCCCTCCCGCGGAACGTCTCACCATCCGCCAACCGGCCTCCCCGGCCGAAATCGCGACGCAGGCCGCGGTGGAAAGCGTGACTCTTCCGGTGCAGCCATCGCCCGGAAACGCTCACGAGAGAACGCCCATGCGCCACCTGTTCCGCGCCGCCCTGCTCCCGGCGGCCACGCTCATCATCACCCTCTCCCCAACGCTTTCCGCCCAGAGCGGCCCGTCTGACGAGGCGCGGCTGGACGCGATGTTCGCGGCCGTGAACACCGACAGCACGCCCGGGTGCGTGGTCGGGATCGCGCGGACGGGCGAGCCGGACCTGATCCGGGCATACGGCTTGGCGAACCTGGAGACGCGCACGCCCAACACGCCGGCGACGGTGTTCGAGGCGGGATCCGTATCCAAGCAGTTCACCGCCGCCGCCCTTCTGGTGCTGGCGCGGCGGGGCCGGCTTTCGCTGGACGACGACGTGCGCCGTCATCTGCCGGAACTTCCGGACTACGGCGCGCCCGTGACACTGCGCCAGATGCTGAACCACACCAGCGGCATGCGTGACTGGGGCACCGTGGTGGAATTCACGGGCTGGCCGCGCGGAACACGGGTGTACACGCAGGGCGACGTGCTGCGCGTGGCGGCCCGGCAGCGGGCGCTCAACTTCGCCCCCGGGACGGAATACCTGTACAGCAACACCAATTACACGCTGGCCGCCATGGTGGTGGAGCGCGTGAGCGGAACGAGCCTGGCCGAGTTCACCCGGCGCGCGCTGCTGGATTCCATCGGCATGGCGCACACCTCGTGGCGCGACGACTTCCGGCGCGTGGTGCCGGGCCGGGCGCAGGCGTATGGCTCGGTGGAGGGTGGAGGATGGCGGCTCAACATGCCGTTCGAGAACACGCTCGGGCACGCCGGCCTGCTCACGACGGTGGAGGACCTGCTGCGCTGGAACGCGAACCTGGAACGCTCGCGGGTGGGCGGCGCGGAGTTCGGCGCGCAGATGGCGGAGGCGGGACGGGTCGCGGGCGGGCGTGCGGTTCCGTACGCGCTGGGGCTGGAGCCGGGCACGCGGCGCGGGGTGGCGAGCGTGACGCACGCGGGCGCGACCGGCGGATACCCCTCGTTCCTGGGCCGATATGCGCACCGGGGGCTTTCCGTGGCAATCCTGTGCAACGCGGGGAGCATCAACACCGAAGAGATGGGGCCGCTCGTGGCCGACCTGTTCCTGCCTGCCGCGCCCCCGGCGGCGTCCGCGCCCGCGGC
>NZ_DASVTX010000252.1:0-9363 GCF_036387355.1 Longimicrobium sp. | reverse complement strand
TCATCCGAAGCGCACCGAGCCGCCGTTCTCCCCTCTCCGCGCGGCTGTCTGCGCGGGGAGGGGGCGGAGGCGGGGCCCGCGCGTAGCGCGACGCAGTTTGCATCCGCCCCCCGGAGGCGATGAATCCGCCGCTTCAGAGGCGGGAAAAGCGGATCGCGCGACCTGGCCGGCAATGAGCGCGGACAAGGTCAGCGCGCCACTTCCCTCCCCTCCGGCGCTACACCTTCTCGCCCGCCGCCGCCAGAAGCTCCACCGTGCGCACCACGTCGGCCAGGCCGGCGGGCTTGGCGAGAATGGGGACGCCCGCCTCGGTGAGCATGCGCAGCGCCTCCGGGCTCGCCGTGTCGCCTGTAAGAAACACCAGGCGCCGGTGCAGGCCGTCGCTCCGCTCGCGCAGGCGCGCCAGCAGTTCGTCGCCGCTCACGCCGGGCATGCGCAGGTCGCTCACGATGGCGTCGTAGTGCGCGCCGGGCACGTTCAGCAGCTCCAGCGCGTGGCTCCCCTCCGAGGCCTCGTCCACCTGGTGCCCGCGGCGCTGGATGGAGCGCACCACCACCCGCCGCACCGCCTCCTCGTCATCCACCACCAGCACGCGCAGCCCCCGCGCGGGGGCCGGCTGCACCTGCTGCGCGGCCGTCTCGTCGCGCGGGCGGGCGGCGGCGGGAAGGTCGATGCGGATGGCCGTGCCGGTCCCCGGCTCGCTGTCCACGCGGATCTCGCCGCCGTGCTCCGCCACGATGCTGTGCACCATCGAAAGCCCCAGCCCCGTTCCCTCCCCCGGCGCCTTGGTGGTGAAGAAGGGGTCGAAGATGCGGTCCAGGTACTCCGGCGGGATTCCCGAACCGCTGTCCACCACGTGCAGCGAGGCGCCCTGCCCCGTGGCCCGCGTCCGCACGATCAGCCGGCGCAGCGGGGCCGACGCCATGGCCTGCTCGGCGTTCACCAGCAGGTTCAGCAGCACCTGCTCCATCTGCCCCCGGTCCGCGTGCACCGCCGGAAGGTTCTGCGCCAGGTCGTCGCGAAGCTCGATGTTGCGGGTGCGCAGCGAGTAGGCGCGCGTTTTGAGCACGTGCCGCACGACGTCGTTCAGGTCCACCGTCTGCCGCCGCCCCGCGGACTCCTGCGTGTCGCGCGCGATCAGCCGCAGGTCCGACACGATCTTGGCCATCCGCTCCGTCTCGCGCGCGATGGTTTCCAGGTCCTCGCGCTCCCCTTCCGGCCGCGGGTCCATCAGCAGCATCCGGGTAAAGCCCAGCACGGCGCTGAGCGGATTGTTGAGCTCGTGTGCCACGCCGCCCACCAGCGTTCCCAGCCCGGCCAGCCGCTCCACCCGGCGCAGGTGCTGCTCGCGCGCCATCTTGTCGGTGGCGTCCTGAATGATGCTGAACAGCAGCGAACGCCCGCCGTCCTGCACGGCGCCCAGCACCACGTCCACGGGAATCACCTGCCCGTCGCTCATCCGGCGCCGGCGCATGCGGCCGCTCCAGCTCCCCTCGCGCGCCACGGCCTCTTCCGCCTCGCGCGCGGTGGCCGCCGTCTCGTCGTCGGGGTGAAAGTCCGCGACCCGCGCATGCTCCCCCGGCGCCGGCTGGTAGCCCAGAATGCGGCGGTGCGCGCTGTTGGCGTACACGATGCGCCCGTCGTCAATCACGCTCACCCCCTGGTCGCGCAGCCCCTCCAGCGCGCCCGCCAGGAGGCGAACCTGCCGCTCGCGGGCGCGCTCCTCGGTGATGTCGCGCGCAATGCCGTGCACGCCCAGCACGCGGCCGTGTTCCGCGATCAGCGTCATGGCCACGCTCAGCAGCCGCTCCTCGCCCCCGGGGCCGGTGATGCGCACCATCTGCCCCTGCTCGCTCCCCTGGCCGCGCAGTGTGCGGTCGAACGCGCCCCGCGCCGCCTCCAGGTCGCGCGGCACCACCAGCGCGGCAAAGTTCTGCCCCAGCAGCGCCTCGGCCGAACGGCCCAGCAGCCGCTCCCCCGCCGGGTTCAACTCAATCAGCCGCCCCTCCGTATCGAAGGCGAAGATGGCCTGCGGCGCAGCGCGCACCAGGCGGCGGTAGTGCGCCTCGGCGGCGGCCAGCTCCATGCGCGCCGTGCGCGGCTCCGTCACGTCGCGCTGCACCCCCACAAAGTGCGTGAGCGCGCCGTCCGGCTCGCGCACGGGGCTCACCGACAGGCGGTTCCAGAACGGGGTGCCGTCACGGCGGTAGTTGAGCAGGTCCAGCGAAATGGAGCGCCCGGCCGCGACCGCGTCGCGCAGGTCGCCGACGGCCTCGCGATCGGTGTCCGGCCCCTGCAGAAAGCGGCAGTTGCGCCCCAGCGCCTCCGCGGCCGAGTAGCCGGTGATGCGCTCAAAGGCGGGGTTCACGTAGACGATGGGGTTGTCGGGCTGCCGCGCGTCGGTAATGAGGACGCCTTCGGAAATGGCGTCGATGGCGCGGTCGCGCAGGCGCAGGTTGGCCTCCGCCTGCCGCGCCTCGGTGACGTCCACCATGACCCCCGCCAGTTCGCGCCGCCCCGCCGTTTCCACCACGCGCACGATGTCGCGCAGCCACACCACGCGCCCGTCCGCCGCCAGCATGCGGTAGTCAAAGGTGTGCGCCACGCCGCGCCGGCTGGAGTCGTGGCACAGCCGCACCGCCCATTCGCGGTCATCGGGATGGATGTGGTCCGCCCAGAAGCCGGGCTCGGAGGTCCACCGCTCCACCGGGTATCCCAGCAGAAGCTCCGCCTCGCGGCTCACAAAGGTGAACGCCAGCGTGCGCGGGTCTCCCCGCCACACGATGGCGCCCACGGATTCCAGCAGAAACTGGTGGCGCCGCTCCGCCTCGTGCTGCGCCTGCACGGCGCGGTGCCGCTCCACGGCGTAGCGGATGGAGCGCTCCAGCATGGTGGCGGTGAGCCCCGCCTTGGCCAGGTAGTCCGCGGCGCCGGCGCGCATGGCCACCAGGTCCGTTTCGCGGTCGGCCTGGCCCGTGAGCAGAATGATGGGTGGCGGCTCCTCGTCCAGCGGCAGGCGACCCAGAAACTCCAGCCCGGTCTGCTCCCCCAGGCGGTAGTCCAGCAGCACGACGTCGTAGGTGCCCTCGCGCAGCGCCCGCAGCCCGTCGGCGTAGGTGGGCGCCCACGCCAGGCGAAAGTCACCCTCCACGTCGCGCAGCAGGTCGCGGGCGAGGGTGTAGTCGTCCTCGTCGTCCTCCACCAGCAGCACGCGGATTTCCGACGGGTCGCGGTCCTGTTCACTCATCGGCCGGCAGCCCCACCACCTCGGTCCAGTAGGTGCCGAATCCGCGCATCACCTCCACCAGCCCCTCAAAGGTGACGGGCTTGGTGATGAACGACGCCGCGCCCAGGTCGTAGCTGCGCACGATGTCCTCGTCCGCCTGGCTGGTCGACATCACCACCACGGGAATGCGGCGCAGTTCGGGGTCGGCCTTGAGCGCCTGCAGCGCCTCGCGGCCGTCCATGCGCGGCATGTTGAGGTCCAGCAGAATCACGCCCGGGCGCGGGGTGGCGGCCGCGTCGGCGAACGGCGGCTCGCGCCGCAGGTACTGCATCAGCTCCACCCCGTCGTTCACAAAGCGGAGTTCGGCGGCCAAGGCCAGGCTCTGCGCCAGGGCCTCGCGCGCCAGGAGCCGGTCGTCCTCGTCGTCGTCCGCCATCAGGATCACGATGCCGTCGCTCCGTCCGCTCACCGGACCCCCGTCCTGCTGAATGTGAAAGCGGCGGGGTGGCCGCCGCGGCCGTCCCCCGTCCGGATCTGATGAATGCGCATGATGCCGTCCTTCCCGCCCCGCCATCGGCCTGCCCGGCCGCCCGACGAGGCGGCGCCTGCCCCGGGCTTAGGAATGGCGTTGATTACGCGTGCTCCGTCATGGCCTCATCGGCCCGCTCCGAACGTGAACGAAGTACGGGCCGCGCGGACAAAGGTAGGCTCCCGGCGGGGACGGGTCAACTCGCCCCGGCCGCGGGGAGCGACCGGCGCATATGTTTGCGGAACAACGGCTTGCGGCGTCCGATTCGCGGGTGCGGGTTCGGCTGGAGGTGCGGGCGGCTGCGTGGGTGGAGTGGATGCGCACGAGGGGCGCGGCGGACACCGCGAAGCGGATGGGAGAGCCCGTTGGGGGCGAAAGGTTGGCGGAAGCGCGGCCGGCAAAGGGGATGGGAGAGCCCGTCGGTGCAGGGCGAAGGATGGTGCGTGTCCCCGGCTGTGGCCCTCACCCCGCGCGCTGCGCGCGACGACCCTCTCCCACGAACAGATGTGGGAGAGGGAGCACACGGCAACAGAAGTCTCGTGCGGGAGCCGTTCGGCGCGGGGGCAGATTCGGCGCGCCACGCCGGCCTCGAAGGCCCCTCCCCCGGCCCCTCCCCGCGCAAACGGCCGCGCGGAGAGGGGAGAACTGCGCCTCGGTGCCGCTCGCCGGGAACCGGTGCGGCCGAAGGAGGCCCCCTCCCCCCAGCCCCCTCCGCCCGCTCCGCGGGAGAGGGGGAGCCGTTCGGCGCCGTGACTGGTTCGGCGCGCCACGCCGGCCCTCGAAGGCCCCTCCCCCGGCCCCTCCTCGCGCAAACGGCCGCGCGGAGAGGGGAGAACTGCGCCTCGGTGCCGTTCGCCGGGTGCCGGTGCGGCCGAAGGAGGCCCCCTCCCCCCAGCCCCCTCCACCCGCTCCGCGGGAGAGGGGGAGCCGTTCGGCGTGGTGGATGGTTCGGTGCGTGGCGCCGAGCTCTCCGCAGGGTCGGTTGAAGCCCCGAGCGAGGACGCGACAGCGGCCACCAGTCGGGGCTTACCGCTTCTGGAGCGGCGGATTCATCCGCTCAGGACACCCTCCGCGGCGCAAAACTCTGCGCACCACACCGGAACCTCCGCCGGCGTGCGGGTGAAGTCTCCCCGTCTGTTTGGGGAGACTTTCCGCCGTTGTTGCGGCGACTTCAGTCGCTCAGCCACTTTCGGCTACACGAATCCCGAATTTCCAGCACGGTACTCCTCGCCACCGCAACCCTCCCCCAATCTGTTTGGGGGAGGGTGGGCGAGTAATGCGAACCCGGGTGGGGACCGCCGTGGGGTCGCGGAGACGCACCGTCGCATCCCCTCGCGCCGCTCCAGCCTCACAGCAGTACCGTGAGGCTTTCAGCCGTCGTTGCGGCGACTTCAGCCGCTCAGCCCCGCGCGAGGCTCCGCCGGCCTACGCCGCCGGACCTGCATCCCCGCTGCCCGACTCCGCCGCCGCGTCCGCGCTCGGCACACGCTCCATGCGGATGGCGTAGTCGCGGAACCCGACCGACTTCCAGAACTGGTGCCCGCCCGCGTTGCTCGCCAGCACGTCCAGCGTCACGCGCGCGGTAGGCGGAATGATGTCGCGCAGCAGCGTCTGCATGGCGCGCCGCCCCACGCCGGCTCCGCGGTGCTCGCGCAGCACAAAGAAGTGGCGGATGAACGCCGAATCGTCCTCATCCACGCTCACCAGCGAGTACGCCACCGTTGCCCCGTTCTCCAGAAACAGGATCGCGCGGTAGTCGCCGTCCTCCAGCCAGCGGCTCATCCGCTGCTCCAGCCGCTGGATGGACATGGACGTGCCCTCCCACTCGTCCTCGATCAGCTGCCGGTTGATCTCCGCCAGCAAGGGCACGTCCGCCTGCACCGCGTTGCGATATTCCATCCGTATTCCGTTCCTCTCGATTTTCGGCAAAAAGGACCGCGTTCCGCGCGAGACGAGATGGCCCGTCCCGCCAGAACGCGGTCTGCATCCGGTGATCCGCACCCGCACCGACCGCCGGACCTTTTCTCCGGCTGATACATCGGCCGGGAGCAATCTAACGCATTTCGTCCAGGATCTCGCCCATGGCCGCGAGCGCGTAGTCCATCTGCGCCTCCGTCATCACGAACGGCGGCGCCAGCGAGAGCACGTTTCCGTGAATCCCGCCGCCCAGCACCAGCAGTCCGCGGCGCAATCCCTCCACCACCACGCGGCCGGACAGCTCCGGCGCGGGCGCGCGGGACCGCCGGTCGCGCACCATCTCCACGCCGATCATCATCCCCCGCCCGCGCACCTCGCCCACGCGCGGGTGATCGGCCGTCATCTCCACCAGCCGCGCCTGCATCCGCGCGCCCAGCGACGCGCTGCGCTCCACCAGCTTTTCGTCGCGCAGCACGGAGATGGCCGCCAGCGCCGCCGCGCATCCCACCGGGTGGCCCAGAAAGGTGGAGGTGTGGATCGCTTCCCCCGTCGATTTCGGCCACGCGCCCATCACCTCGTCCGTCCCGATGCAGGCCGCAAAGGGAAATCCGCCCGTGAGCCCTTTTCCTACGACCATCAGGTCCGGCACCACGCCCCAGTGCTCGCAGGCGAACCATCGGCCCGTCCGCCCGAAGCCGGTGTAGATCTCGTCCAGGATCAGCAGCAGCCCGCGCTCGTCACACAGCTGGCGGATTCCGGGAAGGAACGCGTCCGGCGGAACCAGGTCGCCGCCGCGGCCCTGAATGGGCTCCATCAGAATGGCGCCGATCCCCTCGTGCGCGGTGCCCGGCGTGTCGAGCACGTGGCGAATGTACCGCAGCGTCTGCGCGCCGACGGCGTCCGCGTCACCGTCGAAGGGCGAGCGGTACGGGTACGGATACGGCACGAACACCGTCCCGCCGCCCAGCTGCGCCTGGAATGGTGCGCGAAAGTCTTCGCGCCCGGAAACGGACAGCGCACGGTAGGTGAGCCCGTGATAGCTGCCGTGAAAGGCCAGCACGCGCGGCTTGCCCGTCGCCATCACCGCGGTCTTGAGCGCCGCTTCCACCGCCTCGGCGCCGGAGCTGGCCAGGATGCTCCTGGTCAGCCCGCCGGGCGTCACCTCCGCCAGGGCTCGCAGCAGATCCACCTTGATGGCGGGCGGATGCACGTCACCCATCCCGTGCAGCAGCCGCCCCGCCTGCGCCTGGATGGCGGACACCACGCGCGGATGCCCGTGCCCGATCCCCGTGACGGCGAACGCGGAAGTCAGGTCCAGGAACACGTTTCCGTCCACGTCGCGCACGTTGCTGCCGCGCGCCTCATCCCAGAACACGGGGAAGTTGTCGGCCAGATACGTGACGTTGGGCGATTCCCACCGCGCCAGTTCCGCCGCCAGCTCGCGCGAACGCGGGCCGGGCGGAGGAACGGGGACGGAGGGGAGGGCGGTTCCGGAAAGCGGTTCCATCACGGCGGTCGAGGCTTGTTTCGAGAGGTACAGATATAACTCAGTCATAATGATAAGCGGGCGCACCTCGGCGCGCAGGGCGAGACGCGCAGGGGCAAGGCTTCGTTAGGCCGATGCGCTCCCAGCGTCCGGCCCTCGCGCGGAGGACGCGGGGAACTGGGGGGCGGACGGAAGCGCATGCGCCAAGCCCCGGCTGCCGGGCGGGGGCAGCCGGGGCTGGCGGTGATGAACGGCGGGGAACGCTCAGCGCTTGAGCATGACCCGCGCGGCGTTGCGGCCGGACGCGCCGAACACGCCGCCGCCGGGATGCGTGCTCGCGCCGGTCAGGTACAGCCCCGGGATTGGCGTTCTGTATCCCGACAGCGCGGGGGAGGGGCGGAAGGTGAACATCTGGTCCAGCGACATCTCCAGATGCATCACATTGCCGTTGTACAATCCCAGCTCGCGCTCCAGGTCCGGCGGCGACTGGATGTACACCTGCTCCACGCACGCCGGCACGTTGGGCGCAAACCGCCCCACCGTGCGCAGGATGTCCGCGGCCGCGCGGCGGCGCGTGGCATCGTCCCAGGCTGCCCCACCGGCGAGGGCGTAGGGATGGTACTGCGCCCACGCGAACAGCAGGTGCTTCCCCTGCGGCACGATGGAGCGGTCCACCGCGGACCAGGTCATGGCCACCACGGCCGGGTCGCGCGGAAGCTCCCCTCGCAGGTAGTCTGCATAGGCGTGGTCCAGAAACGGCGCGGGCGGGCAGAGCAGCTGCAGCCCCTGGTGCATGGGGCCGGGCGATCCGTCCGCGGGGGCGCCTGCGTACGCGGGAAGCTCGCTCGTCACGCAGCGCAGAATCATCCCGAAGCCGTTGCCGATGCGCAGGTTGGCTACGCGCGCCCGCAGCGGCGCGGCTTCCGGCGCATCCGCCAGCAGCCGCCCGAACGTGGTCGCCACGTGGCACCCGGCCAGCACGGACCGCGCGCGGACAATCCGTCCCCGTCCACTTTCCGCCACCGGTGCGCCGAGCGGCACCCCGTCCTCCGCGCGGTCGCCCACCTCCACCCCCACCGCGCGGCCGCCCTGCACCAGGATCCGCCGCACCGGCGCGGACGTGTGCACCCGGCCCCCGTGCGCGCGGATGTGCGCCACCAGCGCCTGCGTGAGCGCGCCCGATCCGCCCACCGCCCGCTTTACCCCGCTGTCGTGATACAGGGGCTGCCATCCCGCGAGAGGTGCACTCCCCAGTTCCGTGGGCGGCGGACCGCTCTGCGCGGCGATCCACTCGATGGCCGCGCGCACGGCGGGGTGCTCAAATGTGGTATCCAGCAGCTGCCGGTACGAGCCCAGAATATCCTGCAGCTTTTCCGCTCCGCCCCGCGCGAATCCGCCGCCCGTCCCCATGGTCCACGCCAGCCGTCCCGCGGTGGGCGCGCCCAGGAACGCGCGCAGCACCGCCTCGCTGATGGGCCGCCACTCGTCCAGGAACCTGCGATAGGCGACCGCGTCTCGCGGCGAAATGGCGGCGATGGAGTCGCAGGTACGGCCCACGTCCTTGTGAAAGTGGATGGCGCGGCCGTCCTGCAGCGGATAGTACGCCCACGGATCGCAGTCCACGTAGCGCAACCCGTACCGCGCCAGATCCAGCTCCTGCAGAACGGGCGTCAGGTGGATGAGGATGTGCGCCGACGAGCCCACGTCGATGCGGCACCCGTCGAAGATGTCGTCGCGCGTCTGCACCGCGCCGCCGGGTCGCTCCGCGCGCTCGTAGACGGCGACGCTGCGCCCGGCCTGCGCCAGGTACGCGGCCGCGATGAGCGCGTTGTGCCCCGCGCCGACGACGACGGCATCCAGAATGGACAAGAGAAGTGCGGGAGTGCTGGGTGCGTGAGTGCGTGGGTTCCTGCGCAGGGGGATTTACGGCGCGCCGGGGCCGCTGTCAAAGGTTTGCGCGGGGAGGGGAGAACTGCGCCTCGGTGCCGTTCGCCGGGTGCCGGTGCGGCCAGAAGAGGCCCCCTCCCCCCAGCCCCCTCCACCCGCTCCGCGGGAGAGGGGGAGTGCAATGCCCCCGTTCGCTGTACCAGTTATTGTGGGAGTGTGCTGGAGCTAGCAATCTCCTCGTTGTGTGTCTTGGAGTGGGGAGGCCGAAGCGCCGTAGGCGCGCAGGCCTCCCCACTCCAAGACGCCGCGAACTCTGCC
>NZ_DASVTX010000251.1:0-2718 GCF_036387355.1 Longimicrobium sp. | reverse complement strand
TCCTCCCACGTCTCCGGCTGCTTCCCCGGCCAGTCCCACGGGTGCGCCACGTACACCAGGTTGAAGCCCTTCACCCGGTGGTCCGGCACGCCGTCCAGGAAGTACCCCCACGAGGTGCCCCCCAGGAGCACCAGGTTTTTGGCGCCGGTGCCGCGCACCTCGTCGTACAGCCGCTGCATCCCCACGGCCTGGAAGGCCGCGCGCGGCTCGTACGTCTGGTCCGCCGGCGCCAGCCCGCCGTTCAGCCACATGTCCCAGTTGGAGAAGCCGAACTCCTGCTCCCCGCCGATGGGGTACGGCTCGCCGTACAGCTCGTACAGCACGCCGCCGTCGTTCTTGTACCGCTCCGCCACCTGCCGCCAGAACGGGATGGAGTGGTTCACGTCCGGCATCGGCTGGTGGGTGTTGGTCCTGAACACGTCGCCGGGATACGCGGGGTCGCCGCGGTCGCTCGCGTTGAGGGCCAGGATCACGTACAGCCCCGCCTGGCGCGCCTGCTTCACCACGCGGTCCACCCGCGCCTGGTACCCCGCGTCGTAGTACCGCGACTGGGGAAGCCAGAAGAACTGCGCGAGCTCGATGCGCACGGTGTTCGCCCGCCATCCCCGGATGCGCGCGAAGTCCGCCGCGGCCGCCGAGTCGATCCCCAGGCGGTCGCCCGAGGAGGAGTAGCTGAGCGCCGGTCGGGCCACGCCCACGAAGCGGAACGGGCTGCAGTCGGCGAGGCTGTAGATCTTGTTGCCGGCCGTGAAGAAGCCGTTCGGCGCCACGGGCACGTCCTGCCCGTCCACCTTCACGGTGCCCCCGGGGTCGCACTGCACGTCGGGGCCGCCCATGGGGTTGTCGTCGGCGCACGCCGCCAGGGAAGCCGCCAGGGCCAGGGCGAGCCCGGGCACACGCGCCGCGCGGCCGAGCCGCGGAAAAACCGCACGAGAGAGATTCATGGAGTGTCCGGCATGAGGCGGGCGAAAATTCGTGCGGGGGGCGCTGGGTAGGCCCACGACCGCGCTGCCTGCGCAAACATCAGGTACCGCAAAGAGCAAGCGGCGGGCCAGTCACCGCCGGGTGGGCGGCGGGGGCATGTTTCCGCTCGCGAAGAGGAGCGACAGCAGTCGGAGCGAGTCATGGTAGTACCCTTCGCCGCGCAGCCGCAACGTTTCGTTCCACATCTGCGCCCTGAACCGCGCGTCCGGGGCGACGATGGCGCCCGCCATGGCCGGGCCCACGAAGGCGGCGGTGTGCCAGCGCTCGTTGGGGCGCCCCTGCAGCGTGTACCCGTCGCGGATGGCGGACGCGCCCACGCGGCGGAAGAAGGCGTTCAACTGGTCCAGGTGCCCCCGCGCGCGGGGGTCGCAGTTCCACGCGGCGTCCTTGGCCAGCCGCCACGGGATGCGCGTGGCGTTGTATCCGTAGTGGAACTCGAAGTTCCCCTCCGCCCGCGAGGAGTCGCCGCCGATCGTCGTCAGCTCCGGCTGCAGCCCCGTGCCGCGGGAGTGCCGGGCGCTGACGCGCGCCAGGATGGCGTAGTTGGCGTCGATCACGCGGTTCCACGACGGGTCGCCCGTGTACGCCGCGAACACCCGGAAGTACGCCGGCGCGAAGTACGACGGATTCATCACGTTGCTCCCGCCCCACACGTCGCCCGGCTTCAGCACGTAGGTGCCGGGCTCGATGGCGTGGGCGCGGAGGCTGCGGATGAGCGCCCGCGCGTCGACCCCGTACGCCTTCCACCGCGCGTCGGCCACCACCAGGGCGAACGCCATGTCGATGTCGCCGTCGGTGGCGGCGTTGGGGTCCAGCACGCGCCCCTGCGGCGAGACGTTCCACGCCATCAGCCCGCGGGGGTTGCGATGGCGTTTGGCGTACGCCCACAGCGCGTCGAAGGTGGGGCGGTCGTCGAGGTACGCGGCCAGGAGCATCCCGTAGCCGATGGCCTCGGACGAGGTGCGGTCGCCCCCCTTCTCCGCCATCGTCACCCGCAGCAGGCCGCCCGCGCCGCGCGGGGTTACGTAGCGCCGCTTCCAATCCGCGTAGCTGGACCGGATCTCGGCGCCGGCCGCAGCCTGGTCCGGGGCGATGCTCGCGGCGCACCTGTAGGCCGGGGCCGGCTGCGCCGCGCGGGCCTGCTCTCCGCGCGCGGCGGGGAGGTCGCACCCCCACACGACGGCGGGAAGGAGCGCGAGACGGAGGTGCTTCGCCATACGTTGCGGAAAATTGCACGACAGCGTTGCGGAAGTGCCGATTCCTGGCAATGTTACAGCCGCCTCCCTTTGTTTCCCGGGGCTCGCCGAAAAGGGAGCACGTCCCCCGCGCCCGCCGCATTCCTCCGCCACCGAACTTCCATGAGCATGATTCCCCGCGATGTTTCATCCGCCCGGCGCCGCGGCGCGCTGCGCGTGCTCGCCGCAGGACTCGCCTTCGCCGCGGTGACCGTCGGGTGCGTCGCCATTCTCCACGTGCGTGGGACGATCCCGGCTGCCCGGCTTCTCAAGGACCCCGGCGTGTTCAACCCGGGGCCGTGGTACCTGGGCGCCGTCTCGTACTTCGGGATCGCGCTGTGGACCGCCGCATGCGCGGTGACGCTGTTCTCGCGCACCCTGCTGAGGAACGACGAGAACGCGGAGCTCCGGCGCTTCCTGCTGGCTTCAGGGCTGCTCTCCGCGCTGCTGGGGACCGACGACCTGTTCATGCTCCACGACGTGGTCGCCCCACAGCTCC
>NZ_DASVTX010000250.1:0-1700 GCF_036387355.1 Longimicrobium sp. | reverse complement strand
GGATCTCCAGCTGCGGGCGGCATGGGTCCTCCGCGGCGTGCCATGCCGTGCCGCTCACGACCGCGAAGAGTGGCGGGAGGAAGCGCCCAGCGCTCTCCGTCGCCTCCGGGGGGGTAAGGAGCGCAGCCGCGGAGCTCGCCGGCCCGTGGCACGCCATTCCCGGCCCTTCTGCGCCGAACGGGCTCCGGCGTGCCGGGGGGCCTTCCACGCGAAAGCCCCCGCCCCGGAGAGGTTCCGGGGCGGGGGCTTCGTTAATCCTGCGAGACGCTATACCTGCCGGAGCGCGACGCCGGGTCAGCCGCGGATCAGGTGCAGGCGGTGGTGGTCGGCTTGGCGTCCGTCGCCGCGCCGGCCTTGCTCTGCGTGATGTACATCGCCACCACGCCCGCGTCGGTGCCCTTCGCGGTCGGAGTCGCCTTCGCGCACATCTTGGTGGCGTCGCCCGAGACGATCTCGAAGGTGAAGTACGTCGCGTTCGGGTCCTCGAAGCCGGTCAGGTTGCCGATGGCGGCCACGTAGCTGTCGTTCTTCTGGAAGTAGCTCTGCTGCAGCGTGGCGATCTGCTTCAGCGTCGGCTCGGCCTCGGACTGCTTGGCGCTGCGGGAGACGTTGGCGAACTTCGGAATGGCGATGGCGGCCAGGATGCCGATGATCACGACCACGATCATGAGCTCGATCAGGGTGAAGCCGTCGCGGTTGCGGAGGTTGCGCATGGTGGTGCTCCAGAGTGGGAAGAGTGGGTTGGGTCCTGCAGCACTCCATCGTGCTGTCGGGCCCCTCTATGGCAACGCGCACGCCATGCGCGGCGCGAAATGCAAGTGGTTGCAGCGGAGTGGTTTACGTGCAGGCGGTGCGGCCGGAGGCCGGTTTGGCGCGCGCCATCTTGCAAGGTTTCTTGCACGCTGCAATGCGCGGCGTGGCGCGCCGGGCTCCTTGCGTGCGCCGCGCCCGTTCTCTATATGGAGCGCGGCCCGCCACCCTGCGCGGGCCAGCGACCCAGCCACTCTGGAGCACACGCGTGAGCGACGCGAACATCACGGACATCACCGTCATCGGCGGCGGGCCCACGGGGCTGTACGCCGCTTTCTACGCAGGGCTGCGCGCGATCTCGTGCCGCATCGTGGACGCGCTTCCGCAGCTCGGCGGGCAGCTCATGGCGCTCTACCCGGAGAAGTACATCTTCGACGTGGGCGGGCTGCCCAAGATCCTGGCCAAGGACCTGGCCAACAACATGATCGAGCAGGGCACGCAGTTCGGCCCCGAGGTGGTGCTGGGCGCCGAGGTGCAGCAGATGGTGCGCGAGGACGGCCACTTCCGGCTGGTGACGCCGCGCGGCGACTTCCTCACCCGCACCGTGTGCGTGACGGCCGGGAAGGGCGCCCTCAACCCGCGCGTCCTGGAGTGCCCGGGGTGGGACGACCACTACGGCGTGGAGGGCGGCGGCGCCCACACGCACGTCCGCCAGATCGAGGACTTCCGCGACCGCCGCGTCCTCATCGTGGGCGGCGGCGACTCCGCGGTGGACTGGGTCCTGGGGCTGCGCGGGGTGGCGCGCTCCGTCACCCTCATCCACCGCCGCCCCGAGTTCCGCGCGCACAAGAGCAGCGTGCTGGAGATGCAGGCCCTGGCCGAGAAGGGAGAGGTGCAGATCCTCACTCCCTACGAGGTGCGGCACATGGAAGGCGTGAACGGGTGCGTGG
>NZ_DASVTX010000249.1:0-2844 GCF_036387355.1 Longimicrobium sp. | reverse complement strand
CCCGGACTGGTCGCCCGCCCTGCAGCGCCTGACGCGCTGACGCACTTTCATACTCTCGTACTCTCGTACTTTCGTACTCCCGTCCCTTCCTCCCCCGGAAACCGATGACCGTTCGCAGCGCCGTGGTTCTTGCCCTTGTGCCCCTGCTGGCGCTGGGCGCCTGCAAGAAGAAGCAGCCCGTGGTGAGCCCCGAGCCCGACACCACGACCGCGACGGCCGGGGTGGACGAGGCCGCGCGCGCGGACAGCATTCGCCAGGCCGAGGAGCGCCGCCGCGCCGCCGCCGCCGAAGAAGCCGCCGAGCGCGACCGCGTTGAACGGGAGCGCATCGCCCGCGAAACGGCCGGCGCCCGCGAGGCGCTCACGGAAATCGTCTTCTTTGAGTATGACAGCAACGACATCACCGAGCGCGCGGCAGAGATCCTGCGTTTGAAGGCGGCCGTGCTGCAGGCCAACCCCGGGGTGCGGCTGCGCATCGAGGGGCACGCCGACCAGCGCGGCAGCACCGAGTACAACCTGGCGCTGGGCCAGCGCCGCGCCGAAGCCGTGCGCACCTGGCTGGCCAACTACGGCATCGACGCCGACCGCTTTACCCCCGTGAGCATGGGCAAGGAGCGCCCGCTGGTGGAGGGCGACGGCGAGGACGCCTACGCGCGCAACCGCCGCGCGGAGTTCGCCATTGCGGGCGGCGAGGTGCGCGTGGTGCCGCAGGAGCTGCGGTGAGGCGCGCGGCCGTCGCGGCGCTCCTCGCGCTGCTCCCCGCCGCCGGGGCCTGCGTAGCCACCAAGCAGGACATCCGCGACCTGCAGCTGGGGATGGCCACGCAGCAGGCCCGCCAGGACAGCATGGTGCGCGCGCTGATCTCGCGCACGGAGCTCATGCTGGACTCGCTGAGCGACCAGAACGTGCGCCTGCGCGGCGACCTGGCCAACCGGCTGCTGGCCATCGACCGGCAGCTGGTGCAGATCCAGGAGCTGAGCGGGCAGAACCAGGCGCAGCTGGGCCAGCTCCGCACCCAGATCGACCGCGCGGCGGAAGAAGCGCGGCGCCAGCAGGCCGCGGCGCAGCAGTCCGCGTCCGGCAACAACGCGGAATCGGCGGACGAGGACTCCGGCGACCCGCAGCAGCTGTACGACGCGGCCAACGCCGCGCTGCGCCGCGGATCGATCACGACGGCGCGCGCCGGGTTCGAGGAGTTCCTGCGCGCCAACCCGGAGCACCGGCTGGCGGCGGACGCGCAGTTCAACATCGGCCAGAGCTACGAGACGGGGCGCGACAACGGGGCGGCCATTACCGCCTACGGCCGCGTGCTGGAGCTGTACCCCACCTCGCCCCGCGCCCCCGCCGCGCTGCTGCGCATGGGGCGGCTGGAGCTGGCGCGGGGAAGCCGCGGCGAGGCGCGGCTGCGCTTCAACGCCGTCATCGCCCGGTACCCGCGCAGCCCGGAGGCCACCGAGGCCCGCACGGAGCTGCAGCGGCTGGGGACGCGGTGAACCGCCGGACCGCCGCGGGGTCATAGGCCGTGCGCTGCCCGTTCTGCCACCACACGGACGACCGCGTCGTGGACTCGCGCAGCGTGCGCGAGGGGCGCGCCGTGCGCAGGCGCCGCGAGTGCCTGCGCTGCGAGCGGCGCTTTACCACGTACGAGTACATTGAAGAGCGCCCGCTGCAGGTGACCAAGCGGGACGGCGAGCGCGAGCCGTTCGACCGGCGCAAGCTGCTGCGCAGCCTGCAGATCGCCACCGCCAAGCGCCCGGTGACCCCCACCGAGATCGACCGGGTGGTGGAGGAGATCGAGCGCGAGCTGGACCGGCGCGAAAGCGGCGAGGCGGAGAGCGGAGAGATCGGGGAAATGGTGATGGAGCGGCTCAAGCGCCGCGACCACATCGCCTACGTGCGCTTCGCCAGCGTGTACCGCAACTTTCAGGACCCGGAAGAGTTCCTGATGGAGTTCCGCGACCTGCGCGACCGGCAGACGCAGCGCGAACTGAGGCGGCACCAGAACGAGCTGGAGCTGGGGCTGCCGGCGGGGGACGAGGACGGTCCGGAAGAATGACGACGGTACGGGCGCGGAGGAGCCGCGCCCGTTTCTTGATTTTTGTGCTTCGAGGTCCAGGATGGCGAAGGTGAACGAGCCCAGGCCGGCGGAGATGCCGTTTCTCGACCACCTCGAGGAGCTGCGCTGGCGCGTGCTGTGGAGCCTGCTGGCGGTGATCGTGTGCTCCATCGCGGGCTACCTGCTGGTGCAGCACATGGGCGTCATGCAGCTGCTCATCGAGCCCATCCAGCCGTTTCTGAACGGCGGCAAGCTCAAGTACCTGAGCCCCACCGACCCGTTCTTTCTCACGCTCAAGCTGGCGCTCACCACGGGGCTGGTGCTGGCTTCACCCATCGTCATCTACCAGATCTGGGCCTTTCTGGCGCCGGCGCTCATGCCGTCCGAAAGGCGGGTCATCGTGCCCTCTCTGTACCTGGGGGTGCTGCTGTTCATCGTGGGCGTGGTGATGGCGTACGAGCTGGTGCTGCCCATGACGCTGCGCTTCACCATGAACTTTCAGACGGACTTTCTGGAGCAGAACATCGTCGTGGGCCCGTACATGTCCATGGTGATGCGGCTGCTGCTGGGGTTCGGCATCGTCTTCGAGCTTCCCGTCGTCATCCTGATCCTGTCGGCGATGGGGCTGGTGACGCCGCAGTTCCTGGCGTCCAAGCGGCGCCACGCCATCGTGGGCATCACCGCCCTCGCGTCCATCCTTACGCCGGGCGACGTGATCACGGTGACGGTGATGATGATGCTTCCCCTGGTGCTGCTGTACGAGCTGAGCATTTTTCTGTCGCGCCTGGT
>NZ_DASVTX010000248.1:0-3303 GCF_036387355.1 Longimicrobium sp. | reverse complement strand
CCTGATGTAGTCGTCAAAGGCTTCGGCCACCGCCTCGGAAGTCACCAGTTCGCGGTCCCGGAGAATCCGCACGGCGGCTTCCGGGAGCGTGCTGGGGTCGTACTCGGCCAGCAGAACCATGGCGACGTGCAGCAGCGCCTCGGAAAGCTCCTCCACCGCGCACTCGGTGTTGATCGCCTCCACTTGCAGCGCGTGCAGCAGGTCTGGGGACGGATTGAGGACGAGCGGCATGGGGCTCCTCCGCGTGGGTGAACGAGCGTCCAACTCGGAGCAACCAATCTAACGCTCTGGACGGGCTCGTTCAACGGGCGTAGAAGGGGCCACAGGCGTTACATGTCTACGGCTGCAGGTCCACGATCAGGCGGGAGGGAGTGCCGAGTTCCGTCACCCGGTATCGGCCGCGGGCGGCGGTGCCCAGCACCACCTGCACCTCGCCCTCGAAGTCGCACGTCACCTGCATCTCGCGCAGAATGGGCATGTTCACGCGGCGCTCGCGGGCCACGGTGGCGCGCCCGCCCTCCTCGTGCGCCTGCGCGCCGCGCAGGGTGACGGCCAGAAAGGCGCCGCCCGCCACCGCGCTGGGCTCGCCCGACCCGCACTCGGTGGGCGTATCGATGTACTCCACGCGGTACCCCGGCACCGGGTCGGCGCCAAAGTCCAGCACCACGCGGTCAAACCCGGTGTTCACCCCCGCGCGCAGGCCGCGCAGCGTGACCGTTCCCGCGCGGCGCCGCGCCGTGGTTCCGCCCGCCGTCCACTCCCCGAGCGGCTGCGCGGCGGGCGCGGCGGGCGCGCTGTCCGCGGCGGGAGGCGCCGCCGGGGCGGCCGTGCTGTCCGCCGGGGTCGCCAGCGGGGCCGCGGTGGCGGGAGCGGAGTCGTTCAGCACAAAGGCGGGGATCCGCGCGTCCGGCGGCGCGGTGCCGTCCTGCACCGAGTCGTCGTGCGCCTCCGCGGCGGCGGCCCGGCGCCGCTCCGTGGCGTCGCGCAGCTCGCCGCCCTGGTCGCCGCACGCGGCCGCCAGCAGCAGCAGCCCCATCATCCCCGCCCTTGCCGTTCCCGTCATCACCCGGTCGCTGCTCCCGCGGGGCGGCCGATGCGCGCGCCGCCCGCGTAGATGTTGAATCCCGGCCCGCGAACGAATCCCGCGAGCGTCATTCCCGTTTCCTGCGCCAGGCGCACGGCCAGGCTGCTGGGGGCCGAAACCCCCGCCAGCACCGTGACCCCCGCCCGCGCGGCCTTCTGCACCAGCTCAAAGCTGGTGCGCCCGCTCACCAGCACCACCGCACCCTCCAGCGGCACCTCTCCGGCCAGCAGCGCGGCGCCTACCAGCTTGTCCATCGCGTTGTGGCGGCCCACGTCTTCGCGAATGCGCACCAGTCCGCCCTCCGGCGTAAACTGGGCGGCCGCGTGCAATCCCCCCGTCCGCTCGAACACCGCCTGTGCCTCACGCAGCCGGTCGGGGAGCGCGACGATCACGGCGGGGTCCACGCACGGCCCCGGGCCCGTCCGCGGGCAGGCGGCGCCCATCACCGCGTCGATGGACGCCTTGCCGCACACCCCGCAGCTGCTGGTCGTGTAGAAGTTGCGGGCAAGGCCGTCCGCGTTCCAGGGCGCGCCGGGTGCCAGCACGACGTTGACAACGTTGTACCGCTGCTCTGCCTCCGTGCAGTAGCGGATGGCGGCGACGGCGCCGGGCCCGTCGATCAACCCCTCGCCGTACAGAAAGCCCGCCGCGAGCTCGAAGTCCGCGCCGGGCGTCCTCATGGTCACCGCAACGCGCGTGGCCGCCTCGTCCACGGACTGCGATGCGTCTTCCGCACGCAGGACGCGGATTTCCAGCGGCTCTTCCGTGGCCAGCAGGTCGTCGCGCACGCGGCGAAGGGCGCCGTTGGCGGAGACGGAAACACGCTCCACGCGGCTGCGCGCCGTGCTCCGCCGGTCGCCGCTCACACCGCGGCGCCGGTCAGGTGCGATGCCTCCGCCGCGGCGCGGTGCACCAATCGCTCGTCCGCGCCCACCACGTCCACGCCGGGGCGCGCGGGGTGCACGGTGACGGGAATCATCTTGCTGGACGGCGTGTTGCTGCGCCGGTCCCGGCTGCCGATGGGGACGAGCACGTTCGCCTCCGGAAAGTACGCGGCTGCGCTTCCCTTCGGGACGTCGTACTCCACCACGCGAAAGCGCGGCGCCTCCCGCTCGCGCCCGTCCGTGCCGTGCGAGCGCACGTCCACCCAGTCGCCCGCGCGCAGCCCGCGCTGGGCGATGTCGTCCGCGTGCATCAGGATCACGCGGCGCGCCTGCTTGATGCCGCGGTACCGGTCATCCAGCCCGTAGATGGTGGTGTTGTACTGGTCGTGCGAGCGGATTGTGAACAGCCGCAGCTGCCCTTCGCCCAGTCGGATGGACGGCAGCGGGGTGGCGACCAGGTTGGCGCGCCCCGTTTCCGTCTTCCACTCGCGGTGCGCCGCCGTGTTGCGCAGCACGAAGCCCGCCGGCTCGCGCACGCGGCGGTTGAAGTCCTCGAATCCAGGAACCACCCGGGCGATGGATTCGCGGATGCGGTCGTAGTCCCCCGCCATTCCCGCCCAGTCCACCCCGCCGCCGTGCGGGAGCGCCGCCATTGCCAGGCCGGCCACGATGGCCGGCTCGCTGCGCAGGTGGGGCGACGCGGGGCGGTTGCGCCCCTGCGACGAGTGAACGACGCTCATGGAATCTTCCACCGTGACGAACTGCGGGCCGGCGGCCTGCACGTCCATCTCCGTGCGCCCCAGGCAGGGCCAGATCATCACCTCGCCGCCGCCGCTGACGTGTGTGCGGTTCAGCTTGGTGGTGACGTGAACGGAAACGGGAATGCGCCCCAGCCCCTCGCCTACGAGTGCGGTGTCGGGCGACGCGCTCAGGAAGTTGCCGCCCATGGTCATGAAGAAGCGGATGCGGCCTTCCGCCATGGCGGGAATGGCGCCGGCTACGTCCAGCCCCGGCGCGCGCGGCGCCGCGAAGTCGAACTCGCGTTCGAGCGCCTCGATCCACGGCGGAGGATTGTGGTCGATCCCCATGGTGCGGTCGCCCTGCACGTTGCTGTGGCCGCGCACGGGGCACGGGCCCGCGCCCGGCCGCCCCACGTTGCCGCGCAGCAGCAGCAGGTTGCTGCAGGCGATGATGTTGTCGACCGCGTTCTCGTGCTGCGTGAGCCCCATCGCCCAGCAGACGATGGTGCGCTGTGACTGCACGGCGATGTCGGCGGCCTGGCGCATCTGCTCGCGTGTGATGCCACTGGCTTCGACGAGTTCGTCCCAATCGGCG
>NZ_DASVTX010000247.1:0-11025 GCF_036387355.1 Longimicrobium sp. | reverse complement strand
AGGCGGACTTCGTGCTGTTCCAGCGGCGAATTCATTCGCTCTGGACAGGCGGCCGCACCGGGTTGCGAGTCCTGCACCGATGCAGCGGCCCCAGTCCGCGCCGGCGGACTTCGTGCTGTTCCAGCGGCGAATTCATTCGCTCTGGACGGGCTGCCGCACCGGGTTCCGACTCCTGCACCGATGCAGCGGCCACAGTCCGCGCCAAGCGGACTTGGTGCTGTTCCAGCGGAATTCTCGTTCGCTCTGGACAGGCGGCCGCACCGGGTTGCGCCTCGCGCACCGGCGCTGCGGCGGCCTCTATGCGTGCGAACTGGGCGCCGCACCACCGCGGATCCGGTCCCTCTGGACGGCGCGCCCCATCTCGCACCTCCCATCCAACAGCCCAAAAAACAAACGGCCGCCCCGCGAGTGCGCGGGGCGGCCGTCGTCATCCGGGGTGGTGCGCGGCGGTCAGCGGGTGGGCTGCACCGCGAAGTCCGTCACCATCACGTCCAGATTGTGGTTGATCCGCAGGCCCACCACCCCGTCCGTGTTGGCCGACGGGCGGGCGAACTCCGCCACCTGCGTCCCGTTCACCAGGAAGCGGATGTGCGTGGGCGTGGACGCCACCGACAGCGCGTTGGTCGCGCGGCCCTGCGCGTCCGGCTTGGCCACAGCGGCGTTCTCCGTCCAGTCCATCAGCGTGTGCGTCTCACTGCCCGCGCGGTGCTTGATGGTGAACTGCCCGTCCTGCCGCACCAGAAAGTACAGGTAGTCCTGGTTGTCCGCCGTCAGGTTGCGGCCGCCCAGGATCAGGCCGTACGCCTCGGGGTGCGCCGACAGCTTGTTCTGGCGAAAGGTGCCGCGGGCGGTGTACGCGCCCGTCGCCGTGGTGGCGGGGTTGTACAGGATGGCCGCGGGCCCCGTGACGACGTGGTATCCGCCGCCCATCTGCATGAACATCATGTCCGCCACGTTGGCGTTGGCGCGGTCCAGGCGCGCCGTCCAGCCCGCGGGCATGGCGTGCGCATGGCCGGCGCCGTGGCCCGCGGCCGGCTGCGTGTGGTCGTGGCCCTGCGCGGCCGCGGGAGACGCGGCGGCGGCGAGCAGAAGGGCGCTCACAAGAATTCTGCGCATGCTTCTCCGGTGGGGTAGGGTGAGTGGATCTGCGTGCATTCGGCCCGTCCAAGATGGCTCCACCCCCCCGCCAGGCGCAACCGCGCGTGCCCTCAGAACGGCAGCGGAAACAGCAGCAGGAATCCGTTGATCATCAGGATCGTCCCCACCACGCCGAGCCCGATGCTGATGCCCAGCACCGGCCGCGACAGCGCCAGGATGGCTACGGACCCCAGCACCAGTCCCAGCTGGAAGGCAACCTCCGAGTAGTCGAAGTTGGCGTCCTGCCGGCTGGCGACCTCGCGCAGGCGCTCGTAGCTGCGCGCCCGCGTGGCGAGCTGCTTCTTTCCCTCACCGCGCAGGCTGTCCGCGGGGGCGGCGGGATCAGGCTCGTCGTCGTAGCGCGCGATGGTTTCCCGGTACTTCGCCACCTGCTTCTCGATCGCGCCGCGCTCCTCCGCGGTCACGGCGGGGTCCATCAACCGCGCCTGCAGCGCCTCCACCGCGATCTTGTACTGCGTCTGGCGCACGTTCTTGGCCTGAAAGAAGGCCCAGGTGTCGCTGGCCGCGATGTTGTTGTGCACCATGTCTTCCGCCACGTTGCCCGCCCCCAGGCTGCCGATGGCCAGCAGCATGGCCATGAACGCCAGCACCAGCGCGGCGCGCCCCCGAAACTTCTCATCCTCCTCGTGTTCGGCGCGTTCTTCGCGGATTTCACTGATCAGCTCAGCGGTATCGGCGGCGTCCATGGCGGTGCGGCGGGGTGCGTCGGTGGAGAAGGGATGCGGAATCCCGGTGGATTTGTGCACCGGAAATCCGTAGCAGAGCGGACCGGAATCTTGGGATTGCGGACGTGTGTTTCGCAAGTGGGCGCGCCCGGGGAGCCCATCCGGCCCCGCTCCTGCCTTGCCGGAACGTTGACGAGGACGCGAGGTCCGGCACCCGAATCCGCATGTTTGGGCGCGCGCCGGAATGCATGTCCGCCGGGGCGGGAAGCGGAATACGCGAAGGCCCAACATTTCACCCGGTTCCGGTGTACAGCAGGAAATCCTCTCAAGGAGTCATGAAATCGTGAGATACGTCCCGTTGCTGGGGGTGGGGATGATGGTGGCCGCGTGCGGACCGGCATCGGGCCCGGCGCCCGCCGTGTCGGCCGGGCCGCAGGGCGCCGTCGTGGGTGCCAGCGCGCCCTCCATTCCGTCGCTGCTGAGCCAGCGCGAGCGCCTGGCCCTCACCTCACCGCAGGTGATTGCGCTGGATTCCGTCGCGCGAGTGTGGCGGATCGAGAACGACACCCTCGCGCGGCGCCTGCGCCAGGTGTGGGGCGACCGCCCGGACCCGCGTGCCCGCCAGTCCGAGCGCGCGCGGGAGCTCATGGCCGCGCGCCCCACCCTGGCCGCGCTCGTGGAGAACAACCGGCGGATGACGGGAAGCGTGGAGGCGATTCTGAACCCCGCCCAGCAGCAGATCGCCTGCCAGATCCAGAACGAGGATCACTCGGGCGCGCACGGCGGGCGGCGCAGCAGCCGCCCGCGCAACGGTCCCCGCTGGCCCTGGTGCGCCATCACGCGCCCGGATACCGCGTCCGCATCCCCCGGCTGAAGGGTGGACGGAGCCGAAAACCAACACGTGCCCCGGCGACCGTCGCCGGGGCACGCTGTTGTCTGCCGGTGGTGCGCGGGATGCGCCGTCAGGCCGCCAGCGTGGGCAGACGAGCACAGCGCCTCGCCGGCGCGCGTCCGGTCATGACGTAGAATGACAGACCAGGCGGTATGTACTTCCCGCGTACCGTCCAGACCGGCTCGCCATGCAGAAAATCAGGCTCGCGCAGGGCGCGAAAGCACGGAGAGGCCGCCCCTTCCTCCGTGTCTCCGTGTAATTGAAAGAGAGTCGAAAACGAATCCGTCGCACGGGGGGATTCCGGGGCGGCGGAGCAGGCCGTATGTTGTCGCGCTGCGCTGAATGTTTCCCGTCTTCCGCCCATCCGCCGATGCTTCGATCCCCGGCGTCCCACCCTCCAGAGGCCGCGTCCTCCCCGTTTGATCACGGCGGCCAGACCGCCCGCCTCTGCCGCGAGCTGGACTGGGCCGCAACCCCGCTGGGCGCGCCGCAGGCGTGGAGCGCCACCCTGCGCGGCACGGTGCGGCTGGTGCTGGAGGCGGGGCTGCCCAACGTGCTGCTGTGGGGCCCGGAGCTGATCCAGATCTACAACGATGCGTACGCCGGTCTGATCGGGCGCAAGCATCCGCGCGCGCTGGGGCGGGGCAACCGCGAGGTGTGGCCGGAGGTGTGGCACCTGAACGAGCCCATCTACACCCGCGTCTTTGCCGGTGAAACCATCACCCTGCACGATGCGCTGTACCCGCTGGAGCGCAACGGCGCGCGGGAGGAAGTCTACCTTACCATCTCCTACAGCCCGGTGCGCGACGAGGCGGGAAAGGTGGCGGGGGTGCTGGCCAACATGGTGGAAACGACCAGCCAGGTGGCGCTGCTGCGGCTGCAGGAAGAGCGCGAGCGGCTGCTGCAGGCGGAGCACCACGCCCTCTCCGAGGCCCGGGCCGCGCGCGACCACCTGTCCACGCTCATTCACCAGGCGCCCGTCTCCATGTACATCGCCCGCGGCCGCGAGCACGTGTACGAACTGGTGAACGACGCCTGGCTCGGCATCGTGAACCGCAGGCGCGACGAGGTGGTCGGCGTCCCCGCGCGCAGCGCCTTTCCCGCCGTGGACGAGTCCGTCTTTCAGTTGGTGGACCGGGTGTACGTCAGCGGCGAGCCGCTGGCCGTCTATGCGCAGCGCACCCTGATGGACCGCGACCGCGACGGCGTGCCCGAGGAGTACTTCTTCAACCTGGTGTACCAGCCGCTGCGCGACGCGGCGGGGCAGGTGTACGCCATGGTGGTCGCCGCCACGGACGTCACGGAACTGGAGCGCGCCCGCCGCGACGCCGAACTGGCCCGCGCCGAGGCGGAAACCCAGCGGGAGCGCGCGGAGGCGGCCAACCGCGCCAAGACGGACTTTCTATCCGCCATGAGCCACGAGCTGCGCACCCCGCTCAACGCCATCGGCGGGTACGTGGACCTGCTGGACCTGGGGATCCACGGCCCGGTGACGGACGCGCAGCGGCAGGCGCTCGCGCGGCTGGCCGTCAACCAGCGCCACCTGCTCACCCTCATCAACGACATCCTTTCGCACGCGCGCATGGAGGCGGGGCGAATGGAGTTCGACCTGCGCCCCATCTCCGCGCTGGAGGCCATCGACGGGGTGGAGCCGCTGGTGGCCCCGCAGGCGCGCGCGCGGGGGATCGCCTACTCGGTGGAGGCGTGCGACCCGGAACTGCGCATTCTGGGGGATGAGGAGCGGGTGCGGCAGATCCTGCTGAACCTGGTGTCCAACGCCATCAAGTTCACGGCGCCGGGCGGATGGGTGCTGCTGTCGTGCGAGGAGGCGGCGGGCGAGGTGCTGCTGCGCGTGCGCGACAACGGGCGGGGAATTCCGGCGGACAAGCTGGACGCGATCTTTGATCCCTTCCAGCAGGTGGGCCGGTCGCTCAACCAGCCGCAGGAAGGGGTGGGGCTGGGGCTGGCCATCAGCCGCGACCTGGCGCGCGGCATGTACGGCGACCTCACGGTGGAAAGCGTAATGGGGGAGGGCAGCACCTTCACCCTGCGCCTCCCGCGCGCCGCGGAGTAAGGGTCAGCGCCGCTGCGACTCCTCCACCGCGGCGGGGGCGACGGGCGCCTGCCCGGGAACGCGGATCTCCATCACCTCCCCGCCGGTTACCACGGTGCCGCGCACCCGCGGCCGGGCCCGGATGTCCCGCGTCACCCGGTTGTCCAGCAGCGGCGCGTTGACCACCCAGTCGCGCACGATCCACCCGCCATTCGGCAGCCGCGCAAAGCTCATCCGCCCGCCCAGCCGCTCCATGGGGCCGCTGTACCCCACGCCGGTGTAGCGGTACTCCACCCGCCGCAGTTCCGCCGTGGCGCGGTCCAGCCACAGCACCCCTTCCACGTCCGGCCGCGCCAGCCCGCGCAGCGGCATGAACTCCAGCCCCACCAGCCCCGGCCTGCCGCGGCCTCCCTCGCGCACGCTGAAGCAGTGGTGCTGCACGAAGGCGTCGGACAGAATGGTCTGCGCGTCCACGGCGTGGAACACGGTGCTGTCCGGCCCGGGCTCCACGTATCCCTTGGCCAGCAGGTCATCCACCGACCGCACCACGAACGGCCTGCCGCGCGCGGTGAGCGTCCACTCGCGCCGCTGCCGGGGAGCCGGGCTGGGCAGCACCTCCAGGTGGCGGTACATCCGGGTGATGAACTCCACCTGCTCGCCTTCGCCGCCCAGGACGGAGGCCGCCAGCACCTTGCGGGCCTCCTCCCACAGCACCTGCGCCTCGGGCCCGCGCCCCACGTTGCCGCTGCAGGCGCGCGGACGGCCGGTCGCGGTGACGGCGGCCAGCATCACGCGCCCCGCGCCGGCCCGCAGGTCGTGCCGCACCGTTTCCCCCGCGGCCAGGCGCACGCTCTCCGGGGGCGACGACCGGTAGCCCACGCGCTCGGCGAGCAGGGTGTACGTTCCCGGCCCGTGTGCCCGGATGGTGTATCCTCCCGCGCGGTCCGCCACCGTGCGGAGTTCCGCGCCGTCCTCCCCCCGCAGCAGCACCAGCGCCCCCGCCACCGGCTCGCGGCTGCCCGCATCCACCACGCGCCCGGTGACCGTCTGCGCCCGCGCGGCCGTCCCCGCGAGCAGGCTGGAGACCATCAGTGTGGAAAGCGTCAGGCGGATGCGCTGCATGAGGCGGAGCGGGAAGCGGCGGATGATGACGGCGTCAGGACGCGCCAGGCGGATAGATGGTCGTCCCTGGCGGGCGGAAAGCGATGGGCGGCGCGGATGTGGATGGATGCGCGAAGTCTCCGATCGCGGCGCGCCGTCGCCGTGGATCAGCAGGGCGAGGCGGAGTCTGCCGCCGGTGTGCGCGCGGGGGCGGCCCGGATCTCGATCACCTCGCCGCCGTTCTCCACCAGCCCGCGCACCCGGGCACGCGGAGCCTTGCCGCTGAGCGCCGGGCTCAGCAGGTCGATCTCCAGCAGCGGCGCGTTCACGATCCAGTCGCGCACGATCCATCGTCCTCCCGGCAGCCGCTCAAAGCGCAGGCGCCCCCCCAGCCGGTCCACCGCGCCGCTGTACGGAAGGCCGGTGAACCGGTACTCCACCGTGCGCAGCTCGGCGGAGGCGCGGTCCAGCCAGAGCACGCCCTGCACGTCCGGACGCGGCTGGCCCCGCAGCGGCATGAACTCCAGCCCCACCAGCCCCGGCCTGTCGCGCCCGCCCTCGCGCACGCTGAAGCAGTGGTGCTGCACAAAGGCGTCGGACAGAATGGCGTGCGCGTCGATCCCTTGGAACACCGTGGAATCTCGTTCGGACACGACGTAGCCCTCGTCCGCCAACTGCTCGGCCGTCCGGGACGCGAAGGGGCGCCCGGTGGCGGTCACCGTCCACTCCCGCGACCGGACGGGGTTCGGGTTGTTCAGCCGCCGCTCGTGCCGGTGCAGGCGGGTAACGAACGAAAGATGCTCGCTTTCCGCCGTCAGCGCGGCGGACTGCACCACCTTTCGCGCCTCCTCCCACAGCACCTGCGCTTCCGGCCCGCGCCGCACCTCGCCCTCGCAGGCCCGCGCGCGGCCCGTGGCGGTGATCGCCTCCAGCAGCACGCGCCCGGAGCCTGCGCGCAGGTCGTGGCGCACCGTCTCGCCTTCCTCCAGGCGAATGGGCGCGGACGGGGCCGCCCCGTACCCAACCCGTTCCGCCACAAGGACGTACGACCCCGGACGCTGCGCCCGGATCACGTAGTTTCCCGCGGAATCCGCCAGCGATCTGCGCTCCGTTCCTTCGCCCCGCATCAGCACCATCGCGCCCGGAACCGGCTCGCCCGTCGCGGGATCCACCACGCGGCCCGTGACCGTCTGCGCGTGCCCGGCCGCCGCGCCCAGGAGCCCGGCGGCGGCGAGCAAGCAGCGGAGCGCAATGCGGGTGCGTTGCATGGCCGGATGCGGAACGGGGATGGATTGATAACAGGGAAGCCGTCCGCCGGCGAGGGATGCGTAGCCGCCGGGAGCCGTCAGGCCGTGGCGGCGGCGGGCACGACGCATTCTGCGCGGAAGGCGTCCAGCTTCACGCGCTTGCCAGTGAAAAGCGAGAAGCGGTTGCTGACGACCACGTGGTACCGGCCCACGCCCATCCGCTTGCGGAGAGCGAACGCGGAAGTGCGCCGGGAGCCGGCCAGCGGCTCAAAGTCGCGGCTGTTCTCAAAGTTGGCCAGCCCGTCGTCATCCACGATGAACAGGTCCACGTCGCGGTTTCCGCCCTCCAGCCCGGCAAGGTGGCCAGTCACGGTGCAGATGCGCTCCGCGGGGAGGTAGAAGCGGAAGGTGACGTACCGCCCCGCGTGGAGTTCCACCGTTTGCGGCTCCACCAGCTTGAGGTTGATGGGCGGAGGCGGGCGCCGCCGGGCGGGCCTGGATGCGCGCGCCGGCGCGGCGGCCTTCACCGGGGCGGGCACCAAGCCGCCCATCAGCGACGCCGCCGAGTGCTGCACCTGAGGGAACTGCCCCAGCCCGTATCCGCTCGCCACCCCGCCCAGCACGATCGCGAGCACCATCGCCACCGTCGCCAGCACGGAGCGCTCGCGCACCTTCGGCGCAACGGAGGACGGCGCCGCGCCGGCGGATGAAAGGGCCGCGTCCGCCGGTCCGCGCACGTCCGTCGCCCCGGCAGTCCCCGCGGTGACCGGCGCGACGGTTTCCGCTGCGCTCGATGCGGACGCGGCGGGCTCAGCCGCGGCCTGGGTGGCGGCGGGATCAGCGGGCGTGGTAGGGGCGGATGCGGACGGAGCGGGAGCCTGCGTGTGTCCGCAGAAGCGGCACAGCACGGCGCCGTCCTGGATTTCTTCCGCGCAGAACGGGCACGACTTCATACTCAGCGCTGCGAACGAGGAGGCCGGAAACGACGGGGCCGACACAGACAGTAAACCCGCCCGCCGGAAACGGGCAAGGGAAGACCGCCGCGCCGGCCCGGGCCGATACGCAATTCGCGCGGGGAAGGATTCGGGCTACGCGCCCGGCTGCTCCGGGGAGGAGCCGGCCAGCTCGTCCGCCGCCTCGCGGATCTGCGCGGCGTGGCGGGCCTGGTGGGCGCTGGCCGCGACGCCCCACTGGTACATGTTCAGCGGCCCCAGCGCGGGGTGGGTGAATTGCACAGCGCCCAGCGCCAGCCCGTCCGCCGCGGTGAACGTCTCGCGGACGCGCTCGCGCGAAGCCTCCAGCGCGGCGAGAGCGTCGTCGTAGCGCGCGTCCGGCGCGGGGTGGGCGGGCTCGGGCGCGCTGCGCCGGGTGCCGCGGTCCATCACCGCCGCCACCTCCTCCGTCTTGATGACGGAGCCGGTTTCCGTCTCCTGCGCCAGCCCCTGCGCGCGTGCCTGGGCAACGTTGCCCGCCACCAGCTGCGCCATCACCGTGTTCACGCGCGCCACGTGGTCCATCACCTGCGCCACGGACCAGCGCCCCGCACCCGGCTGCCGCTCGCGGTGCGCGGCGGGAACGGCCTCGGCGGCGGCGCGCAGGGCGTGGTACTGCTCGTCAAAGAAGTCCAGAATTTCCTGGATGCGCGGATGCATGCGGACGATCTCCTGCGGAAGGGAAGGGAGTTGGCGTGGGATCGGCCCCAACGGCAGACGCGGGCTCGCGAAACGGCGTTGATGCAGCACGGCGGGGGAGAGTACGCCGCGGTTCACCTTCGGGGCAAGCCAGTGATCACCGACTGCCCACCTGCGGCCACGTGGCGCCCAGCCCGCCCGGTTGCCGCCCGTGGGCGACGCACGCCCGCGGCAGGGGTAATTCCGAAACGGCGCGGGCGCGGCGGATGAAGAAAGCCAAGGATGGTGCCACCCGCTCGTAATATGACGAAACGTTTGCGCATCGGCGGGCGCGTTCTTACTATGGTTTGGCACACCGGTGTCGCCGCCCATCCCCTCGGAGAAACTATGACTCTTCGTAACCCGCTCAGGATCCGAGTCGAGAGGAACGTCCTGCCGGTGGCCGCGCTCGCGTGGGCGCTGGCCGGCTGTCACGATCAGGCGGCGCCGCTGACGTCCGGCGATCCCCCGGCTGAACTGCGCAACTACGTGACGGGGGCCGCGGCGCAGTCCATCGACAGCCGTGGCCTTTTTCAGTTCCCGCAACCCGCCGCGCCCGGCGAGGTCCCCATCATCAGCCCCGAGCGTGCGGGCCAGCTCGCCCTGGCCTACATCAAGACGTGGAACTTTGCCCTCCGCCGGCCTCTGGAAAGCGATCGCGGCGCGCCGATCGACTTTGATCACCTGCAGGTCGGCCGCACCTTTCTGGCAAGGACGGCGTTCGGTCCCGTTCCGGACGGATTTCATCCCGCGTTCCGCAACATGTACGGCCCGTACTACCTGGTGACTCTGCTTGCGGGGCGCGAGCCGGTTCTGATCATCTCGGTCGCGGCGTACGCAACGTACGAGCGGATCGACGAACGCGGCTTCCTCATGCCTCAGGTGCGCCATGGCGCAGAGTTTGACCACGCCGCGATCGCGCGAACGCCCCACATGGGAATCGGGTTCGTACCCGTCCTTCCGGAGCAGGCCGTCGCGCGCGTGAGCCGCGCGACGGGAGCCCGGGCTTCCCACGTTCCGGAACTCGTTCTCCGCGCCGATCCCATGCCTCCAAGATTGACTCGGGCAGGCATGTGGGCACCGGCGCAGGCGCTCTGGAAGGTGCGGCTGGACCGCGAAATCCCCGTCCGCGCCACGGCCCGCGGAGGCAGGAGAGTCAATGCTCGTGAGATCCTCGTGGGAGCTTTCGACCACATGTACATCCCGGCGGAAACGCAGCTGAAGACGGAGCGCATCGAGGCGCGACTCCTGGGCGATTCCATCTCGGAAGGACGCCCCGCCATTCTGGAACTGCCCATCCTCGAGCCGATCGCCTTTGAGACCGTCGTCGCCGATCAGCCGGAGAAGGCGCCATGACTTTCTGGAAACGCGGTACGGTCGTCCTGGCCGCTCTTGCGGCCGCAGGTGCGTGCACGGTCGACAATACGCTCGTTCATGGTTGCGAACTGCAGTCGTACAGGAACGGGCAGCAGTACCTTCTTGACTTCGAACTCATCATCCCGAGCGAATGTCCCGTTCCCGTCGGCTTCCGAGGGGAGCTCAAGCGTGCGGGAGCTCATGTGTATGACTACGGATACTCTGATTTCGCGTACGGGGGGCTCACGCTGCGCAACAGCAGCGGCCGCCTCCTGGATGAGGGTCTCACGCGCTTCCAATATGAGAGCTACGCGAATCCCAACGGAGGCAACACCATCCGGTACCGGGCGTTTCCCAGCCTCTCGTACCCGGCGGCCACCGGGTCGCGCCCGCTCTCCAGCGAGTACGACGTCGGCTACTTCGTTGCGACAAATACCGGGTCGGCGCTGGGCGGGACGTCTGACCCGTTCGGGGAGGTGGTCATCTCGTACACGCAATCGGCGATGGTCAACCGCATCCACGGAAATTCGGTTCCGGCGAGGAACACGACCGTGACCTGGAGTGCGGAAGCGTTCGGCGGATCGGCCCCGTACACGTCGTCGTGGTACCGCGACGGGCAGTGGGCAAGTGACGGTCAGTTCTTCACCGAAACGGTTTCGAGAGACTTTCTCCTGGAACTGAGGACGACGGACGCCACCATGTCGGTGCGGAGCGCGGTCCTGGCGGTGGATGTGGACGGCGTGAGCGCCGGGCTTTCAGGCCCAACGCAGATCTGGGCCAGTTCGGGCGGAGGCACGTGGACGGCATCGGCCGTCGGGGGCACGGCCCCGTACACGTACACGTGGTACATCAACCAGAACTCCGTCGGGACCGGACAGACGTT